>JAIRWM010000091.1 GCA_031268975.1 Treponema sp.
GTAACGGGAAAAAAAGCAAGCTCAGCAAGCGGGGGATACGCCCCAGGCGCACACGGAGAAACGGCGAAGGGGGGGCGGCCCTTTGGCCGTAGACGTAACAGTGGCCATTGCGGGGCCTACGCCGCGCTGCCGTTGGGGGGTGTGCCGCGCTCAATGTTTCGCGCGCGGTTACTGGGCGGGCCCTTTGGCCGTAGACGTAACAGTGGCCATTGCGGGGCCTACGCCGTGCTGCCATTACTGGTAGACGCGCTCAATGTTTCGCGCGCGGTTACTGGGCGTCCCTTAAATGTTTTTGTTTTTTGTGCTATCAAAGAAGTACGCACAAACAACAGGAGAATGACAATGGGCAGGGAATACACTATCGAATCCGCCGCGGCGGCGCTTGAGGACATCAAACGGGAAATCGCGAAAGTTTTTATCGGCCAGAGGGAACTGGTTAACCAGCTTCTTGTCACGCTGCTGGCCGGGGGCCACATTCTTGTGGAAGGCGTTCCCGGTCTGGGAAAAACCCTGCTGGTCCGCGCGGCAGCCGGGGCCATAGGGGGCGATTCCAGGCGGGTGCAGTTTACCCCCGACCTCATGCCCAGCGACATAACCGGCAGCGTGATCCTCGATACGGCTTCCGGCAGTTTTATCACGAAAAAAGGGCCTGTGTTTACCCATCTTTTTATTGCTGATGAAATTAACCGCGCCCCGGCGAAAACCCAGGCAAGCCTTTTCGAGGCGATGCAGGAATTCCAGGTAAGCTTTGACGGGATAAGCCATCCGCTGCCCAGGCCCTTTATGGTTCTGGCAACCCAGAATCCGTTTGAACATGAAGGAACGTATCCGCTGCCGGATGCCCAAAAAGACCGCTTTTTAATGAAAGCACTGGCGGGGTATCCGCCCATTGAGGAAGAACAGGAAATGGTAGCGCGGGTTCTTTCCGGGGAAAGCGGCGCGGAACTTTCGCTTTCCCCGGTCAAGGCGGTAATGTCGCCGGAAGATTTTGCCGGCATACAGGCGCTTGTCGCCGCGCTGAGAGCAGACTCCGCGGTAATAGATTACGCGGTACGGCTTACCGCCGCCACCCGATCCATACCGGTGCTGGAAAGCGGCGCCGGTCCGCGGGGCAGCCTTGCGCTTATCCGCTGCGCCAGGGCCAGAGCGCTGCTTGAAGGCCGGGACTTTATTATCCCGGATGACATTAAAGCCCTGGCCGTTCCCGTTCTGGCTCACCGGCTGACCCTTTCCGCCGAAGGCGAACTGGAAGGTCTTACCGAAACGCGCATTGTGGAGAACATTCTTTCTTCCGTCGAGGCCCCCCGCACATGACAACATTGACCGGAGGCGTCCTGTGAAACCCGGAGCAAGTCTTTTTACCGCCGCCCTCCTCTGGCTCTTTTTGGGCGGCGCGGCTTTTTTTTCTGAAATCCTCCTGTTCATCTGGTTTCTGTTCGGGGCCTGTCTTGTTCCGTTTATCGTGATTGACTGCCTTGTCCTTTTGCTTTTGACAGATACCCTGGAAACGGAACGAAGCATAGCCGGTGCGCTGGCGCTTGGGGAAAAAAGCACTGTAAAACTTACCGTGCGCAGAAGTTTTACCCGGCCGTTTCTTGCCCGTTCAATACGGCTTTTTGACATGTATCCCGACGGTTTTGATTGTCCCGGTTTTCCGGTAAAGCTTACACGGGCCGTTTTGGACGCTCCGAGAAAATCCGCTTCCGCCCTTGTTTTTGAATACCCGGTTGTTCCGGTTGAACGGGGCCCCTGGGAATTTACTTCCATACAGTTCCTGTTCGGTTCCCCGCTGGGATTTTGGCGGAAAAAGATCATCACGCCCTGCGGCCGCCGGGGGAGAACGTTCCCGGACTTCAAAAAACTCGCGGACAACAGCGGCGATTTAAAAGGAGTGCTGGAACGGGCGGGGTTGAAGGATAAAAGACGGCGCGGTCAGGGTATGGAATTTATGAGTCTGCGGGAATATCAGAAAGGCGATACCGTAAAATCCATAGACTGGAGGGCAACCGGCCGGAGGGGCAAAGTTATTGTCCGCGAATATCAGGAAGAGCAGGATCAGCAGCTGCTGTTTCTCCTTGATTCAGGTTACCGGCTCCACCGTACGGAAGAACAGGGCAGGGCCACAGGTAACGCGCGAGCGCTTCCGGAGACCGGCCCGGGGCTTCTGCGGACCCAGTTCGACAGCGCCCTGGAAGCGGCCCTGGTTCTTTCCTGGGTGGCCCTGAAACACGGAGACGGAGTTGCCCTTGGCTGCTTTGGCGCGGAAGATCGCTGGCTCCCTCCCCGCAAAGGAATGAGCGCCCTGCCTTCCTTGATGCGCAGCCTGTACGACGTAAAAAGCGCCCCCGTTCCGTCTTCGCTTTTTTCCGCGCTGGAAAGCGCCCTTGCAAAACTCAGACGGCGGACATTTATCATCATGATAAGCAATTTCCGCGAGGAAGACGGCGAATCACTTTCCTGGATACTCAAAAGAATCCGCCGCCGGCATCTGCTTCTTCTGGTCAGCCTGCGGGAAGCGGAAGCCGAAACGCTTTCCGGCAGAGTTCCCCAAAGCGGCGAAGAAGCGCTGGAAACCGCCGCGGCGTTTTCGTATCTTGCCGCCAGAAAATGGCTTTACAAAAACTGGGAACACATGGGCCTTTTGACACTGGAATGTTCACAGGCGGAACTCTCCCCGTCCATTATTAACCGCTATCTTGAAGTCAAACGCAGCGGGGCGCTCTAAAGCATGATACGTTTTCTGCTGCGGAAATTTTTCTATGACCTTTGGGATAATTTATTTAAACTTATGCTCCTGAACATGGGCTTTCTGGGGATACTCGTTTTGGCTTTTACCGTTCCCCCGTTTTTGGACTTTATCCCCGCGTTGGGTACGGCAGCGTTTGCCGTCCTGATATTTGCCGTTATTGTGTACCTGTGCGCGGCGGCCCTTGCCCTGAAAAGCGTGTCCGACTACCGTTCATTCGACGCAGGAGATTTTTTTGGATCGTTAAAACCGGCATGCCTTCCGGCGCTTGTTTTGAGCCTCCTCTTTCTTGTTGTTTTTTTTCTTGTTCGTTTTGCTGTGCCGTTTTATCTTGCGCAAGGAACCCTTCCCGGCATTGCATTCGCGGCAGTTTGTTTTTGGACAGCCCTGATTTTCTCGGGCGCCTTTCAGTTTTTTCCTGCCGTCTTTTCCCGGCTGGAAAAGCGTCCCGTAAAAGCCGCCGGGAAATGTCTTTTGATCTTTTTTGACAACATTCCGTTTTCCCTTTTTTCACTTTTCTTCGCCGCCGTTCTTTCGATCCCGGTAATTTTTTCCCCGGCCTTTCCCCTGCTGTATCTTGACCAGGCGCTCAGGCTCAGGCTTCTCAAATACGACTGGCTGGAAGCCGAAGCCGGGACGGAACATGTCCCGAAAGAAGGAAACAAAAGACGGAAAATTCCCTGGCGGGAAATTCTTGCCGGCGAAATGGAGAAAACAGGCCGGCGGGACTGGAAGGATTTTGTTTTCCCCTGGCGTTGAGGGTATGTTCGGGCCGGGAGCGTAGCGTGTTTCCGAAATACGACTATAATTTTTTTACACTGTCTCTGACAATCAACTTCCCTGCCACCAAAATTCTTTCAGGGAAGTTGTTAGTCTGGTTTTTCAGCCGTTCGGATAATTTTTCCAAAGCCCGCAGGCCAATCTGATGGTTGGAAACCTGAATAGTGGTTAAAGGAGGCTCTGAAAGCGTACTTGAGGGAAGATCGTCAAATCCTACAATGCTGATATCTTCGGGAACCCGGTAATTATAATTCCGCAGCGCTTTTATACAGCCATAGGCGATAATATCGGTCATGCAGAAAAATGCCGTAGGCAGCGAACTTGTTCTATCAAGAAATTTACGGATGTCAAGATAAGAACTGTCAAAAGTAGGATCCACGTTAACAAAAAATTTTTCCTGAACAGGAAGTGAGAAGTATTCCATTGCTTCCCGGAATCCCGCCTCCCGATCTTTAATATTCCGGGTTTCATAATTACTTTTAACAAGCCCAATGCTGCGGTGTCCCGCATTATAGAGATATTGAATTACCTTAAAAACACCGTCAAAGTTGTCCATATCAATACAGTCATAGGCCGAAAAGGGAAAGTAGGTATCGATAAACACAACGGGCTGTGGTAATTCCGTAAAAAAATTTAATTCGTGTGCGTTAAGCTCGGTCCCAAGAATAATCAAACCCGACGCCGCTATGTCTTTCTGCGAATTTACTATCTCCTCTATCGATATCTTGTTAAAAAAAGAGACTTCCAGTTTGTAATTTCTTTTTTTTGCTCCAATCTCAATTCCTTCAATGTAATCCGTGATAAAGGCATTATGCCGTTCATTAACAATATGACCATGCTTTGCGATTTTTAAAAATTTTATGGTATTTTTTTCTCCTGTCTCATAAAGATCGAGCACCGTATTTTTATATCCCATTTCCGCCGCGATAGCTATGATTTTTTGGCGTACCCCGATACTGACTCCTTCCTTGTTGTTCAATGCCAGGGATACGGCAGAGGGAGAGACATTCGCGGCCTTGGCGATATCGATAATGCGTGGCTGCATATTTTGTTATTATAGTCTTTTTTTTTCATTGTTGTCTATTAAGGGAGAAATTTTTTTTAGTTTTTACTAAAATTTTTTTATAAAGGGACATGAATAAAGATTCGGGTATAATGGCAATTTCTTGTTATTTTTCTAGAAAAGGATATATCTAATGTGAGTTTTTTGAATTAAGACAACTTTCTTCCTTAAAATGTCTAAATTTAAGCTAAAATAATATAAAATTATTTAGTTTTTCCCTTGACAAAACCTAAAATTATTGTACATAATAGCGGAAGTACAAAATATTTCGGGAGTATATCCGGAACACAGTTTAAGGAGGCTGCATGAAAGCGGTAATTATTGGCGGACGCGGAAAAGTTGGTTCTTATTTGGTACCCCTTCTTGCCAAAGAAGGGTTTTCGGTGATCAATGTGAGCCGTGGAAAAACCAAGCCGAATGTAAAAGACGATGTCTGGGAAAAAGTTACCCAGCTGAATTTGGATAGAAAACAGCCGGAATTTGAAGCTGAAATAGCCAAAATAAAGGCCGATGTCGTTTTTGATATGATTTGCTTCGAGAACGACGAAATCATCAGGCTTATAAATGCTCTCCGTGGTTCAGTATCTCATTATTTGGTAACCGGTACCATTTGGGTCCATGGTCCAAGCGGAGTGGTACCTGCCACTGAGGATGAATGCCGTGAACCTATGGAAACCTACGGGATTCAAAAGGATCTTATGGAAAAAACCATTGTGAACGAATATAAAAAGCATGGTTTTCCCGGAACCATTATTCACCCCGGACACATTGTATGTCCCGGTGATATTCCCATAAACCCCCAGGGAAGCAAGTCCCTTGACGCCTACAAAATCCTTAAAGCGGGGGATCCGCTTTATCTTCCGAACTTTGGCCTGGAAACAATTCATCATGTTCATGCCGCCGATGTAGCGGGAATTTATATGGCGGCGCTTAAAACCGGGAAACCCTCTTTTGGCGAAGGCTTTCATGCAGTTTCGCCCCGGGCGGTAACCCTCCAGGGTTTTGCGAAAGAAGTGGCCCTCTGGTACGGGAAAAAAGCGGACATTAGATTTGAACCATTTGAGATATGGAAAAAACGGGTTCCTTCCGGGGAATCAGAAGAAACATATTCCCATATTACGCACAGCCCCAATTTGTCCATGCAAAAAGCAAAAGATTTATTGGCTTTTGTCCCGAAATACACGTCCTATGAAGCGATTAAGGAATGTCTTGCGTCTTTCGGATTGTAAACGGAAAATTCCCGGGAACATTAGTTTCCGGGAATCCCCATATTTTTATTCAGCGAGGAGCAAAGGTATGAAGAAAATGTCAATTTTTTCCGGTTTTTCCGGGGTGTTGTTGGCTGTTGTTTTCTTGGCAGCAGGGTGTTCAAGAGGCCGGGAAACTTCGGCGGGGTCAGGGAATACACCGGTAAAAGTAGTTGGTTTTGACGCAATGAATTCAAACGTTTTCAATTCCGCTATTCAGGACGGCTGCAGGGAGATGGCCGGTGCCCGCGGCTGGGAAGTCATGATACTGCAGAATGATACCGACCCGGAAAAAACACTGCGGAATATTGACAGTTTTATTACCCGGCAGGTCGATTATATATTCTCGGGCGTAATTGATGCCGGGCTGCAGGAAACGATTTATCAGAAATGCAGGGCGGCGGGAATGCCGGTCGCGTTTGAAGGTCTTGAAATAGAGGGCTATCCTACTGTAGCGGGAAACAACTATGGAGGAGGACGCTTTGCTGGGGAAAAGTTAGCTGCGGAGGCAAAGAAAAAATGGAATGGCCAGGTTGATTTGCTTCTTATGATTGAAGCGGCTGAAACCGGAGAGGTAAATGAAAAAAGAATGGGCGGCATGTTTGAAGGAGTTACCGAAAATCTTGATATTCCCCAGAATAAAATCGTATGGATTGATGCAAGCGTTGATGACTTATTGAAGGGATCAACGATGATAGCCAATACATTGACCGCTAATCCTGATGCAAAGCGCATTTTGGTTTGTAATTTTGCTGATGTGGTCGGCGGTGTCGGAACATACAATGTTGCGAAAGCCGCGAACAGACTCGATCAGATCCTTTTAACGGGGTATCATGTTGCCGATGAGGCTACTCCCGGTATCTTAAAGCAAATTCCCGATATCTGGATTGGACAGGTAGACTTAATGGGATATGCTTTCGCGAAAACGGCATTTGATATATTCGACAAGTATGAAGCCGGTGAAACTGTGGAACCTACCATGTATTATACCGACTTTGTCTGGATCGATTCCACCAATGTTGATGATTATTACCCACCCAGTAACTAATTATCGAAAATGGCAGGGTTTAAAGGAGCGGCACAGTATCCTCCTTTCCAAAATTTTGATGAAATGAGTAACATGCCGCGTTTCAAATTGCGCGGTGTGTTAATTCTTTTATGGCGTTTTTGATGCCTTGGCGAAGGGAACATGTATGGTTGCGGAAAATCGCAGGGAAATATTACGCGTTGAGCATGTCAGCAAAAGTTTTCCCGGTGTAAAAGCTTTGGATGATGTAAGTCTTGTTCTCCATGAAAATGAAGTATTGGGATTGTGCGGCGAAAATGGCGCGGGGAAATCGACCCTGCTTAAGGTTTTTTCCGGTATTTACAAGGCGGATGCAGGGAAAATTTTTTTCAATGGCATGGAAACGTTTTTTAAAACACCGATGGAAAGCATTCGGGCGGGAATTAACATTATACACCAGGAGCTTAGTTATTTAAGCCATTTAACTGTTGCGGAAAATGTGCACCAGGGAAGGCTTCCTTTACGATATGGTTTTATCAACTGGAAAAAACTCTTTAAAGATACAAAAATACTATTTGAAAAATACAACATAGATATTAATCCTGCCCTGAAATTGAAAGATCTGTCCATTGCTGAGAAACAGATCGTTGAAATTATGAAGGTGATTTCAAGGGATGCGAAAATTATAGTTATGGACGAACCGACCTCGTCGCTTGGTATGGATGATGTAAAAAACCTTATAAAAATTATTCATGCACTCTCAGGAGAAGGCATTTCCATTATTTTTATATCCCACAGATTAGAAGAAGTTATTGAAGTGTCGGATCGTTTAATTGTTCTTCGGGACGGAAGAAATGTTGCTGATTTTATGAAAGATGAATTTGATGATCATAAAATAATTTCTAAAATGGTCGGCCGAAACATTACCCAGATTTACCCTAAAATGGAAGTTCCGCTGGGCAAGTCGATGCTCGTTTTTGAAAATGTTACCAATGCGTCGATAAAAAATGTCAGTCTCGAGGTCAGATCAGGTGAAATTGCCGGGTTATACGGCATGGCTGGCGCGGGACAGGACGGAATTATGGCGGCGGCTTTTGGACTCGGCGGCAAATATTCGGGTGCCATTTATCTTGATGGTAAAAAGCTGCGCTTAAAAACACCGGTTGACGCGATAAAAAACGGCCTGGGCTATGTTACGGCAGAAAGAAAGGTTGATGGATTAATACTTAATCATGCAGTCAGGCAGAATATCGCGCTTGCCAGTTTGAACAAACTATCACCCAGGGGAATTATAAACTATCCGATGGAACGGTTTATTGCCGGCAGATGGGTAAAGGAATTGTCAATAAAAACATCGTCCATTTCCACACAGATAAATAATTTATCCGGAGGGAATCAGCAGAAAGTCGTTCTTGCAAAATGGCTGGAACTTTCGCCAAAAGTTCTTTTGTTGAATGAGCCGACCCGGGGCGTTGATGTCGGCGCAAAACAGGAAATATTCAAATTTATCCAGGAAATGTGTACCAGGGGGATTTCTGTATTGATGGTATCTTCTGACATGATGGAAATGCTCGGAATGGCAGATACTGTTTATACGGTGTGGGAAGGAAAAATAACAGCAAAGTTTCCGCGAAAGGACGTTACGGAATACAAGCTGATGCTTGCGGCGATTAACAGGCGGGAGGAGATTATATGAATTTGACATCCGTGAAGGATGGCAGTACGGAAGAAGTCCGGGAAAAGAAACTGTCCAGTCAGGTGATGTTATTGATATCAATAGTTGTTCTTTGGGGAATATTTGCCGTTCTATCAAAGTACTTTTTGTCTTTTAAAAACATAATGAACCTTCTTCAATATTCTTCAATTTTGGGTATAGCGGCATGCGGCATGACATTTGTTATCATTTCAGGGAGTCTGGATATTTCAGTTGGCTCAGTAGCGGCATTTGTTGCCGTATATTCCGCACGATTTGTGCAATGGACAGACCTGTGGTGGGTAGGACTATTTGGAGGAATATTGCTGGCAGTATTTTGCGGCTGTATTAATGCCACCATGATCACGTTTGTTCGAATTAATCCGCTGATAACAACATTGGGTACCATGACTATATTCCGGGGTATTGCACATCTGGAAAATAACTCAAAAAGTGTGCCGGTAACAAATGAAATGTTTAAGCAATTCGGGCAGGGTTATTTTTTTGGCATCCCCATTATTGTGTTGATTATGGTTGCTGTATTTGTGTTGTGGGGGTTTGTTTTTAAATACACCCGGTTTGGACGTGAGGTATACTCCGTTGGAGGAAATGCCCAGGCAAGTTTTCTTTCCGGTATAAGCGTCAAGAGGACAAGGTTCTTTATTTATGTAATAGCGAGTTTAATGGCCGGATTTGCGGGCGTTTGCAACGCATCGCTGGTTGGAGCGGGCCCTCCGAACGCGGGAACTGAGCTGGCGTTGGAGGCAATCTCCTCTGTAATTCTTGGAGGCGCCGCCCTGGCGGGTGGAAGAGGCACTATAGTAGGAACGGCGCTGGGTGTTCTGGTGCTTGGGACCATTTCCAACGGTCTTACACTACTGAATGTTTCATCGTTCTACCAGATGATATTTAAGGGGATAATATTACTGCTTGCCGTCGCCATAGATGTGTTCAAGGGTGAAGGCGCTTATGAATAACAGGGGGATCATATTATGTTAACGGGAATCACTCATTTGGCGCTTACGGTAAAAGACATGAAGAAGTCGCTGGATTTCTATTGCAGAGTTTTGGGCTTTGAGAAAGCATTTGAGCTTCTTGAGAGCGATACCGGGAAGCCCTGGATCAATTATCTTCATCTGGCCAATAACCAATTTGTGGAACTTTTCTACGACGGGACAAGGGAAAATCCCTGGAACAATTCACTCAGGGGGTTTAACCATATCTGTTTTGAAGTTGATGATATACACAAAACTGCCCTGCAAATTAAAAACTCAGGCTATAAACTGGACAGGGAACCCAGTCTGGGCCCCGATAATAATTGGCAGTGCTGGATTACAGATCCCGACGGCGTTCGTATTGAATTGATGAAAATAAATCTTGATTCGCCGCACGGAAAAATTATTTCGGGATTGCCTGTCTAAAAAACCGGTACGATTTTTAGGAGGTATATAATGACCGGGAAAAGGATAGGCATTGTAGGTGCGGGGAAAATAAGCGGCGTTTATGTAAAAAATCTTACCGGGATGTTTGGCGAAAAAGTTGTGGTTACCGCAGTATCGGACCTGGTTTATGAGAAGGCGTTAAAGATCCACGATGAATATAATATTCCCCATGAGCCATTTACTGATATTGATGAGCTGATTAATTGTCCCGATGTGGATATCGTTCTTAACTTGACCCAGCCGTTGAGTCATTATGAGGTTTCCCTTTCCGCAGTAAAAGCGGGCAAACATGTGTACAACGAAAAGCCGTTATGTGTAAAGCGTGAAGAGGCCGAAGAAATCTTGAATGTTGCCCGGGAAAAGAAAGTACGCATAGGCGCCGCTCCTGATACTTTTCTTGGAGCGGGAATACAAACATGCAGAAAAGTTATTGATGAAGGCTTGATTGGACGTCCTGTCGCCGCTGTCGCGTTTATGATGAATCACGGACATGAACATTGGCATCCCGCCCCTGAATTCTATTATAAAGAAGGAGGGGGGCCGCTGTTTGACATGGCTCCGTATTATTTTACGGCTTTGATAAGCCTGTTGGGTCCAATCGCTCGTGTATCCGGTTCCGCGCAGACTAATATTAAAGACCGGATCATTACAAGCAGACCACTTGCCGGTACAGTGATCAATGTCGAAGTACCGACTCATGTCGCCGGAGTATTTGATTTCTGTTCCGGTGCGGTTGGAACCATTATTACCAGCTTTGACGTTTATTCCCACACATTGCCCTGTATGGAAGTGTATGGCACCGAGGGTACGCTTCGTGTTCCGGATCCCAATACTTTCGGAGGCCCGATTTATGTAAAAAGAGGCATGACAGGGGATTGGTCTGAGATGCCTCTACTGACACCCTATACCGAAGACAGCAGAGGGCTGGGAGTAACAGAAATGGCGGACGCCATTGCCGAAAATCGTCCCCACCGGGCATCCGGTGAACTTGCGTATCATGTTCTTGATGTGATGCATGGTATCCAGGAAGCTTCCTTGTCAGGAAAATATTGTGTGATTAAAAGTAAATGTTCCCGGCCTGAACCGCTTGTTACATACTCCGTTTCTTAAACAACGGTTAAACAAAAATTACAATGGGAGGGAAGAAATGGAAACGCCGATAGATTTTAACGGTTTTATTCAGGTTGCGATTATTGTAAAAAATATCGATGATGCCGCGAAGGCATGGTGTGAGCTGTTCGGAGTTCCCATACCGGCGATTGAAATTCAGGAGCCCGGTAAAAAAGAAGGTGTTACATATCGTGGAAAAGATGCCTGTTACGGACTTAAGCTTTGCTGTATTGAAGCCAGGGACAGGGGCTTTGTCGTTGAGCTCCATGAGGCCACCGGCGGTAGCAGCACTTTCCAGGAATATGTTGATAAACACGGATACGGAGTACATCATTTGGGTTTCGAAGTTGGAGATAAGAGAAATGCAATTATAAACGAATTACAGGACAGGGGTATCCGGGTACGTCAGGCAGGATACCATGACGACAACAGCTGGACCATTGTAGACAGTGAAGATCTGCTCGGTGTGAACCTCAATATAAAGCCTCGGGGGAAATAGATATGACTACGGACAACAGAAAAAAGCATGAAGAGAAAGCAGCTGTGTTAGTGGCTCAAATGACCACAGAAGAACAGTCCCGGCAGCTTTTGTTTAACGCGCCGGCGATCGAAAGGCTTGGCATCCCTGAATACAACTGGTGGAGCGAAGCTCTTCACGGGGTCGCCCGGAGTGGAAC
Source organism: Treponema sp. (assembly GCA_031268975.1). Lineage (GTDB taxonomy): Bacteria > Spirochaetota > Spirochaetia > Treponematales > Breznakiellaceae > JAIROH01. The sequence continues at coordinate 11,765 of JAIRWM010000091.1, forward strand.
CGCTACAGTATTTCCCCAGGCCATTGCCCTGGCTGCCACATTTGATCCAGGGCTGTTGCGCGAGATTGGCGATGTTATCGCTGTCGAAGGCCGGGCAAAATATAACGCGGCAAGTATCCGTGGCGACAGGGATATTTACAAGGGACTTACTTTTTGGTCCCCGAATGTAAATATTTTCAGGGATCCCCGCTGGGGCAGAGGGCATGAAACATACGGAGAAGATCCTTACCTGAGTTCCCGGCTGGGGGTGGCTTTTATCCGCGGACTTCAGGGAGAGGGAGAAATACTCAAGGCCGCGGCCTGTGTAAAACACTTTGCGGTACATTCGGGACCGGAATCGCTAAGGCACAAATTTGACGCCCTGGTAACCCTGAAAGATCTTTGGGAAACCTATCTCCCGGCTTTTGAGGCATGCGTTGTTGAAGCAGAAGTTGAAGCGGTAATGGGGGCCTATAACCGGACCCTGGGTGAGCCCTGCTGCGGATCCAAGCTGCTGCTCAAGACCATACTCCGGGAAAAATGGAATTTTAGGGGACATGTTGTTTCCGATTGCTGGGCTATCCGGGACTTTCACGAATATCACCGGGTAACCGCTTCCGCCGCAGAATCTGCGGCCCTGGCGTTGAATTCCGGCTGTGATGTAAACTGCGGCTGTGTATATGCCCAGTTGATGGACGCGTACGAGAAGGCTCTGGTAACCAAACGGGCGATAGCCAGCGCGGCGAAAAGACTGTTTACAACCCGGTATAAGCTGGGTTTAATTGACGGCAGCCAGTACGACAAAATATCTCCGGATGAGAATGACAGTCCTTCGCATAATGCGCTGGCGGTCAAAGCGGCGGAAAAAGCGATTGTGCTTCTCAAAAACGATGGTATTTTGCCTCTGAGGAAGGAAAAATTGCGGCGTCTTGCGGTGATTGGCCCAAACGCAAACAGCCGCCTTGCTCTGATTGGAAATTATCATGGGACTGCCTCCAGGTATATAACCGTTTTGGAAGGAATACAGCTTGTCGTGGATAACAGTCTGCGTATCTTCTACTCGGACGGATGTCACCTTTTCAGGGACAGGGTTGAATTTCTTGCACTCCCCGGTGATCGGCTTGCGGAAGCGGAAGCGGCGGCGAAAAGCAGCGATGCCGTGATACTTTGCCTTGGACTGGATGAAACGCTTGAAGGAGAAGAAAAGGATGCGGCTAATGCCAGCGCTTCCGGGGATAAAAAAGATTTACTTTTGCCGGAGCCCCAGAGAAAACTTCTGGAACGGGTTGTGTCCGTTGGAAAACCGGTCATCCTGTGTTTAATGGCCGGAAGTGCTGTTGATCTTCAATATGCGGATGAACACTGTGCCGCTATCCTTCAATGCTGGTATCCCGGCGCTCAGGGCGGGCTTGCGGTAGCAAAGATACTTTTTGGAGGTACATCTCCTTCAGGAAAGCTGCCGGTAACTTTTTACCGTTCCACAAACGATTTACCTCCTTTCGAGGATTACGCCATGGAAGGCCGGACCTACCGGTATTACCGGGGCGAGCCTCTCTATCCGTTTGGTTATGGCCTGACGTATGGAGACGTTTATTGCGAAGCCGTTGAATCTGCGGAAGAGACAACCCTGGAAGGAATAGTGCTGCGAATTACAGCGCGGAACGCCGGAAAAACTGCGACAGAAGATGTTCTCCAGGTATATATAAAACCTCTGGATTCACCCCTTGCGCCTCCCAATCCCAGTCTTTGCGGGTTTAAAAGAGTCTGTCTTCCGGCGGGGGAAAGCAGGCTGTTTGAACTTTTGATAGACAAACGGGCATTCACCGTGGTGGACGAACAGGGCAACCGCATTCCCGGCGGCAAGCGTTATCGGTTCTATGCTGGTTTTGGTCAGGGAGATGAGCGCACCAAAGTTCTTACGGGACATGAGAATGCAACGGTTGACGTAAGCGTGGGGTAAAAGGCGGATAAGTGAGCCGGTTCCAAAATTGGTTATTTTGTAACCGGCTCTTGCAGTTTTTCGCCCTACGGGCGCGTCCTAAGGACGGCAAAACTGCGGTTTTTATAGGGTGAAGTTCCAAAATCCGGCATTTTGGAACTGCCTCAGATGACAAAGAGGTAGATTTCCCCCGCCCCTTTCGGATACAATACGGCATGGATTCAAACTACTCCGCGCAGAACATACAGGTTCTTAAAGGTCTTGAAGCCGTGCGCAAACGGCCGGGAATGTACATTGGAACGACAGGTGTCGACGGGCTTCATCACCTTGTCTATGAAGTCGTTGACAATTCCGTAGACGAGGCCATGCAGGGTCATTGCGATACCATCCTTGTTGTGCTGGAAAAAAACGACATTGTCCGGGTCGAGGATAATGGCCGGGGTATTCCCGTTGGCATACACCCGACCGAGGGGGTCAGCGCCCTGGAACTGGTTATGACCAAGCTCCACGCCGGTGGTAAATTTGATAAAAAGTCCTACAAGGTTTCAGGCGGCCTTCACGGTGTCGGCGTATCGGTCGTGAACGCCCTTTCCGAATGGTGCGAAGCCTGGGTGTTTACCGGGGATTCCACCGCCGCAGGCGCCGCCGCCGGGGGGGGGGACAAAAGCCACATGCAGCGCTACAGGCGGGGTATTGCCGAAGGGCCCACAAAAGAAGTGGCGGCGGAAACAACCCGGTGGGCGGTGGAGCGGCTTGGCCAGGCGGGCCTGGGCGGCCGGGGTACGGTGATACGCTTCAAGGCGGACGCGGCCATTTTTGAGACGACTACCTACAACTTCGACATACTCAGCAACCGGCTCCGGGAGCTGGCGTTTCTCAACAAAGGGCTTACGATCACCATTCGGGATGAACGGCTTACCACCCCCAAATTCCACGAGTTCAGGTTTGAGGGCGGGGTTCGGAGTTTTGTGGAGTACCTTAACGAAAACAAGACGGTGCTGCACAAAGAAACGGTTTTCTTTGAAGGAAACCGGGAAGATCCCGGCCAGGGGCTGGTCGAACTTGAGTGCGCCTTCCAGTATAACGACGGCTTTAACGAAATTATGTATTCCTTCGTGAACGACATTAACACCAGGGAAGGGGGAACGCACCTTGTCGGCTTTAAATCGGCCCTCACCCGTACCCTCAACGAATTCCTGAAAAAATCCAAACTGATAAAAAAGTTTGACGAAAGCCTTTCCGGGGACGATGTCCGGGAAGGGCTGACGGCAGTCCTTTCGATAAAAGTACCGAACCCCCAGTTTGAAGGCCAGACAAAGGGCAAGCTGGGCAATTCCGAAGTACGGGGAATCGTGGAATCAATAACCAATGAGCAGCTTGAACTGTTCTTTGACCAGCATCCCGACGTCATCAACAATATCCTGGAAAAGTCCGTCCTAGCCGCCAGGGCCCGCATTGCCGCCCGCCAGGCCCGCGACGCCACGCGCCGGAAAAACGCCCTGGACAGCGCGGGGCTTCCGGGAAAGCTCGCCGACTGCCAGGAAAAAGACCCCAGCCTGTGCGAACTGTTTATTGTTGAGGGTGATTCCGCCGGCGGCTCGGCAAAAGGCGGCAGAAACCGCAAGTACCAGGCGATTTTATCACTTTGGGGCAAGATGATGAATGTGGAAAAACAGCACCCCGAAAAAGTGGTTACCAACGAAAAACTCCAGCCCATTATCGCCAGCATCGGCGCGGGCTGCGGCCCCGAATTTGACGTCGCCCGGATCCGCTACCATAAAATTATCATCATGGCCGACGCGGACGTTGACGGTTCCCATATCCGCACCCTGCTGTTGACATTTTTCTACCGGTATATGAGCGATCTTGTCCAGCGGGGCTTTGTGTACCTTGCCATGCCCCCGCTCTATAAAATCAGCTACGAAAAAAAATCGTTTTACGCCTACGACGATGAAGAAAAAACAAGACTCCTTGCCGACTCCGGCAGGGAACCCGACAAAGTCTCCGTCCAGCGGTACAAGGGCCTTGGCGAAATGAACGCCGACCAGCTGTGGGAAACGACCATGGACCCCGATCGCCGCAACATTATCCAGGTGCACCTGGACGACGCGGTAGAAGCTGAACGGATATTCAGCACCCTTATGGGAGAAAACGTCGCCCCCCGCCGGGAATTTATCGAGGAAAACGCCCTGCTCGTGGCGAACCTGGACGTATAAAGGGGGCCGTCCGGGAAGTACCCGCCGCCGGTCCGGAAGTACATGCGGACGGTCCGGAAGTACATACGGATGGTCCGAAAGTACGTGCCGTTGGTCCGAAAGTACGTGCCGTTGGTCGGGGAGTACTTGCCGGGCGGCCCTTTGGCCTTTGCAGGGTGTTGTTACGCTTACTGGGCCTACGCTGTGCTGATATTACCGGAAAGCCGCGCTCACTGGTTCGCGCGCGGTTGCTGGGACGGCGGCCTTCTGGCCTTCACGGGGTACAGTGACCGTTGCCGGGCCTACGCCGTGCTGCCATTGCCGAAAAGCCGCGCTCACTATTTCGCGCGCGGTTGCTGGGACGGCGGCCCTTTGGCCTTTGCAGGGTGTTGTTACACTTACTGGGCCTACGCCG
>JAIRWM010000146.1 GCA_031268975.1 Treponema sp.
GGCAAAACCATTGCCGGTCCCAAGGGGACGGTGCTCCATCAAATGCTTATCGCCGCGCTTGTCAAAGAAGGGCTGAGTACGGCGGATGTAAACTTTATCCAGATGGGGCTGCCCGAGGCACGGACGGCGCTGCTTTCCGGGCAGATAGACGGCGCCCTCCAGGCGGCGAGCCTTATCATCCGGGACGAAGAAGCCGGCGCGCGGGTGCTTATTACGGCGGACGGCTATTTGACGCCGCTGCTCTTTACCGCGGTACGTCCTGACTTTGCCAAACGGTATCCGGAACTGCTCAAGCTGTATCTGGATGTTCAGGCCGAAGCCTACGACTGGATCGCGGCCAATCCCCTGGAAGCGGTTTCCATTGGAAGCCGGTATCAGCAAATTTCCGAACAGGACGGCATGAAACTGTTCCAGTGGGGCGGCATTGCGTCGGTAATGGACGCGGACGATCTTCCCGCTCTGGATGCCGACGTGGATTTTCTTTATGAACAGGGAATGATCGACGTCCGGGTACAGCCGCGGGATATTGTCCTTCCTTCGGCCTACGGCAGGTAGTCCGGGAACCGCAAAAGCACGCATGAAAAGCAAAACCGGCGCGGCGGATGCCGTTGTCTATACCGTCCTCCCCGCCGCCATTATTGCCGTATGGGCGCTGCTGTCGGCGTACGGAATCGCAAACCCGTACCTGGTCCCGCACCCCGGGAGGGTATGGGCCGCGGCCTCCCGGCTTTTTTCAAGCGGCGAACTGGCGGGGCATGTACGGATAAGCCTTGTCCGGGTATGGTCGGGGTATCTTGTCAGCGCGGGATGCGCCCTGCCCCTGGCGCTGCTTTTTCACGAAAGCCCTGTTTTACGGAAAATTTTTCACGGGGTTTTGGAAGCGGTCAGGGCGGTTCCGCCGCTGGCGCTGATCCCACTCCTCATTTTGTGGTTCGGAATCGGCGAAGCGTCAAAACTCGCCGTAATTGTTTTGGCGACCTTTTTTCCCATATTCCTCAACGCGGAAAGCGGCTTTGACTCCATGGACAGCCGCTGGCTGGAACTTTCCCGGTCTCTGGAGTTAAGCTTTCCCCGCCACCTCCGCTCGGTATTGATACCCGCCGCCCTGCCCCAGATTATCACGGGACTGCGGCTGGGTTTCGGCTATGCGTGGAGGGCGCTGCTGGGGGCGGAACTTTTCGCGTCCGCGTCGGGACTGGGCTATCTTATTACGGACGCCCAGGCCATGGCCCGGACGGACCGGGTTTTTGTGGGGATAATCACCATCGGCCTTTTGGGGGTGCTTTTCGATACCCTGTTCCGGTTCCTTGCCGCCAGGTTTCTTCCCGGTACGGAAAACCTTTCCTGGTCCGCGCATGGCTGAAAACAGCCTCCGCGTCCATCCCAAAGGATATGCCCGCATCGATTCCCTGGGCAAAACCTACGCCCCGGAAGGAAAAACCGTCCGCGCCCTGGACGGTTTTTCCCTTGAGATTGAAGGCGGCTCTTTTGCGGCGGTAGTGGGAAAAAGCGGCTGTGGAAAAACGACGCTGCTTAAATGCGTTGCCGGTCTTGAACAACCCGACCGGGGGAAGGTTATTTTTCGAGGGGGGAAAATCGGCATTATGTTCCAGGATCCCCGGCTTTTTCCCTGGCTCACCGTAAAGGGCAACCTTGCCCTCGCCCTGCCCGGCAAAGAGAAAAAATCCCCGCTCCTTGACGAGACCCTTGCGCTGGTCGGCCTTGAAGGCTGGGGCGGCGCCTGGCCCCGGCAGCTTTCCGGCGGCATGGCCCAGCGGGCAAGCCTGGCCCGGTGCCTGTGCAGAAAGCCGGATCTATTGCTTTTGGACGAGCCGCTGTCCGCCCTGGATTCCTTTACCCGGACTCATCTGCGGAAAGAACTTGAAAAAATATGGCGGCGTCTTGGGCTTACCGTCGTACTGGTTACCCACGACATTGAAGAAGCGGTATATTTGGGTGACAGGGTTATTCTGATGGATCGGGGAAAAGTTAACCGTGAATTTAACGTACCGCTCCGGCGGCCGAGGGATTTCCGGGACGGGTCTTTTCAGAAAATATGCGCCGCCATTGACAGCGCGGCGGGGAACCTGCCATGACCGACGCCGAACTGCTCCATTACATTACCACGACAGATGCGGAAGAAGCGGAAGACCTGTACGCGAAAGCCAGAGCCGTGCGCGAAAAACAATACGGCCGTGACGTGTACTTCCGGGGTCTCATCGAATTTACCAGCTTTTGCAAAAACGACTGTCTGTACTGCGGTATACGGCGCGGCAACGCCCGCGCGGAGCGGTACCGCCTGACAAAAGAGCATATCCTCGAGTGCTGCCGTACCGGCGACGCGCTGGGTTTCAGGACATTTGTACTCCAGGGCGGGGAAGATCAGTACTTTACCGACGAAAAAATGACGGAGATTGTCCGCGCCATACGATCACAGTTTCCCGATCACGCCATTACCCTCTCAATCGGTGAACGCAGCCGGGAAAGTTACGAAGCGCTTTTCGCCGCCGGGGCAAACCGTTATCTGCTGCGCCACGAAACGGCCAGCGAGGCGCATTACCGGGCCATGCATCCTGCGGCCATGAAGCTTTCCAGCCGCAAAGACTGTCTCTTTACCCTCAGGAAAATCGGCTTTCAGACCGGAGCGGGTTTTATGGTGGGGAGCCCTTTTCAAACCCCCGAATGCCTGCTTGAAGACCTCCGCTTTCTGGAAGAGCTTCAACCGCACATGGTCGGCATCGGGCCCTTTATTCCCGCTTCCAACACTCCGTTTGCCGGGTACCCCGCGGGCAGCGAAGAACGTACCCTGCGCATGATAGCCCTTACCCGCCTTCTGCTGCCCCGGACCCTGCTGCCCGCGACAACGGCGCTGGGAACCCTTGCCGGAGACGGCCGGGAAAAGGCCATGTGCGCCGGAGCCAACGTGGTTATGCCAAACCTGTCGCCGGTTAATGTCCGCAAACTCTATTCCCTCTATGACAACAAGATCTGTACCGGCGATGAAGCCGCCGAATGTCTGCGCTGTATGTCCCTGCGGATAAAAGCCACCGGCTTTGTTCCGTCAATGGCCAGGGGAGATTCCCTGGTTTAGGGAGTGAATTGCCCCTAACTACAGACAGAACCGCGGAAATGTCGTATACTCCCGGGGTATATGCTGTATGCAAAACGGGCAATGGCGTTTGCCGTCCTGGCTTTGTGCATGGCGGCGGGCTGCGAAAACAGATCCACCCCTGCCCCTCAGGGCGAGTATTCCGGCTATACCGATTACAGGAACATACCCGAAATAACAGCGGATGAAATCGACGCCATCCAAAAGCTGCAGGAACAGCGCGGATCCTTTGTGTACGGGGCGAACCTGTCCACCGAAACCTTTTATGACGAGAACGGCGAAATCCACGGCTACAGCGCATTGTTTTGTACCTGGCTTTCGCAGTTGTTCGGCATTCCGTTTACGCCGGCGGTATACGAATGGGACGATCTTATCAAAGGGCTTGAAGACAACACCATCGATTTTACCGGCGAGCTGACCGCTACGGCCGAACGGCGAAAAACCTACTTTATGACCGGCGCGATAGCGGAACGCTCGGTCAAATTCATGCGTATAGCGGGCAGCGAGCCGCTTGCGAAAACAGCCGCCGAACGTCCCCTGCGGTATGCCTTTCTCAGGGATACCACAACCCACAGCCTTGTCATGCCCCATATTGAAAAAGATACCGTAATTTCCCTTATCGGCGACTACGGGACCGCCTATAAAATGCTTAAAAGCGGGGAAATAGACGCTTTCTTTGACGAAGGCATAGCCGAAGCGGCGTTCGACATCTACGGCGACGTAACGGCGGAAGAATTCCTTCCCCTTATTTACGGACCGGTTTCGTTTACAACCCGGAACCGTTCCCTCAAGCCGGTTATCTCGGTGCTGCAAAAAGCCATCCGTCACGGCGCCGACCGTTATCTCGTTGAGCAGTACAATGAAGGCCTGCGGGAATACATGCGGCACAAGTTTTTTCTGCAGCTAAGCCCGGAAGAAAAATCATACATCCGGGAACACACCCTGTCGGATATTCCGATTCCGATTGCCCTCGAATACGACAATTATCCGGTAAGTTTCTACAACACCCGGGAAGAACAATGGCAGGGCATTGCCATCGACGTGCTGGGAGAAGTGGAAAAACTCACCGGCCTTTCGTTCAGGCAGCGTAACGATGAAAGCACCGAATGGCCGGATCTTCTTAAAATGCTCGAAAATGGGGAAGTCTCGCTGGTAACCGAACTAATCCGCTCGGAAGATCGGGAAGGCCGCTTCCTCTGGGCAACCAAGCCGTTCACCACGGACTACTACGCGCTGCTTTCAAAATCCGCTTTCAGGGACCTGCATATCAACGAAGTCCTCTTTGTCAAAGTCGGGCTTATCGAGGATACAGCATACACGGAATTGTTCCACAGGTGGTTCCCGAATCATACAAACTACGTGGAATTTGCCGGATCGGAAGACGCCTTTAGAGCCCTCGAACGGGGAGAAGTGGATGTGGTTATGGCCACAAGGAACCTGCTGCTCCGGCTGACAAATTACAGTGAACAGACAGGCTACAAGGCGAACATCGTATTCAACAGCGCCTTTGAATCCCTGTTCGGATTTAATTCCGGCGAAACCCTCCTGTGTTCGATTATGGATAAATCACTCCTCTTTATTGACTCCAACGCCATCGCCGAACGCTGGATTAGAAAAATTTTCGACTACCGTGAAAAGCTGGCCCGGTCCCAAATACCCTGGTTCGTCGGCGCGGCGGGCCTTCTCTTCTGCATCCTGATACTGCTGTTCATCATGTTCCAAAGAAACCGGCGGGAAGGAAAACGGCTTGAACAGACCGTCCAGGATCGCACCGCCGAGCTGCTGCGTCAGGATGAACTTTTGCATGTGGTCAACGATCTTGCCTCGATCCTGCTCGCTTCCGACACAAACAAATTAAAGCAGGTTCTTGACAACGGCATTGAGACGGTGGCGTATTGCATAGCGGTCGACAGGGTATATGTCTGGCGGAACAGCGTAAAAGACGGAGATCTTCATTACACAAAGGTATATGAATGGGTAAAATCCGGCGAACTGGAACAGGATGGAGAACTGGACTTTTCCTACCGCCAAACGTTCCCCAACTGGGAAAAACGGCTTTCGCGGGGCGAAAGCATAAACGGCCCGCTTAAAGCGTTTCCCGAAGAAGACCGGCTCCGCCTTGAACCGTATGGAATCAGGTCCATGCTGGTCGTGCCGGTATTTTTGCAGATATCCGGTGAACGTTCGGATTACTTCTGGGGTTTTGTCAGCTACGACGACTGCCAAAAGGAACGTGTTTTCCGCGAAGAAGAAGAAGGCATCCTCCGTTCCGGGAGCCTGTTTATTGTCAACGCCCTCCTGCGCAGCGAATTGTCCAAAAACCTTGAAGACGCACTTGAAGAAGCAAAAACCGCCAGCCGCGCGAAAAGCGATTTTCTGGCAAACATGAGCCACGAAATCCGCACGCCGATGAACGCGATTATCGGCATGGCCTCCATCGGCAAGGACGCGCGGGAAGCAGAACGAAAAGATTACTGCCTTACGAAAATCGAAGAAGCGTCAAACCATCTGCTGGGAATTATCAGCGATATACTGGACATGTCCAAAATAGAGGCCGACAAATTTGAACTTTCCCCGGTGGAATTCAATTTTGAAAAAATGCTCAGGCAGGTGGTTAACGTTATCAGTTTCCGGATAAACGAGCGGCAGCAGGATTTTTCCGTCCATATCGACAGATCAATACCGCCCGTTCTCATCGGGGATGATCAGCGGCTTGCCCAGGTAATAACAAATCTTTTGAGCAACGCGGTCAAGTTTACCCCGGAAAAGGGAAAAATCAGCCTTGACGCACGCTTTTTACGGGAACAGGACGGCATTTGTACCATCCAAATGGAAGTAACCGATACGGGGATAGGCATCAGCAAAGAACAGCAGGAAAAACTCTTTACGTCGTTTCAGCAGGCGGAAAGCAGCACGTCCCGCAAATTCGGCGGAACAGGGCTGGGCCTGGCCCTTTCAAGGCGCATTGTGGAAATGATGGGCGGCCGTATCTGGATCGAGTCGGAGACAGGAACCGGTTCAACGTTCGCCTTTACGATAAAAGCGGGCCGGGGCGCGGAAGAAAAGAACCGGCTGCTGGAAACCGGGATAAATCCGCGCAGCGTAAAAATACTGGCGTCGGATGAAGATCCCTCCGTGCGGGATTGCTTTACCGAAACGGCCCGCCGCCTGGGCGTCCTGTGCACCGCCGCGGACAAAGAACAGGCTGAAAATCTCGTTGAACAAAACACCGCCTTTGAGATGTACTTTATTGACTGGAAAACAGGCGGCCCGCAGCTTATCCGCAAAATACGGGACCGGAATCCGGAAAGCTTTATTGTGGCAATGCTTTCCCCGCTGGAATGGACGGAAATGGAAGACGAGGTAAAAAATGCCGGGGCGGACCGTTTCCTCACAAAACCGCTCTTTCCTTCCTCCATCGTTGACCTGATTACCGAACGCCTGGGCGTGGGGGCCTTTACCGAACCTGAAAAAACACAGCCGGAGGATAATTTCAGCGGACGGCGCATATTACTGGCCGAAGACGTGGAAATAAACCGGGAGATTGTACAGAGCCTGCTAGAGCCCAGCGGAATCGTCATCGAATGCGCCGAAAACGGCGCTGTGGCGCTTGAGCTGTTTTGCGCGAATCCCAAAAAATATGACGCCGTTTTTATGGATGTGCAAATGCCGGAAATGGACGGCTACGAAGCGTCCCGCCGCATCCGCGCCTTCGAGGCGGAACAACGCAAAACCGCGGCGGCCTCTTTTTCGGGAATCCCGATAATCGCGATGACCGCCAATGTTTTCAGGGAAGACATAGAAAAATGCCTTGCCTCCGGAATGAACGACCATATCGGCAAGCCCCTGAACCCGGAAGCCGTATTGGTAAAACTGCGCAAGTACCTGCCCTCCGCGGCGAACTGACCTGCCGCAGGAAATTTCACCGCCAAGTCGAAGAAGGTTAAGAAGGAAGAAGGGAGTCCGCGAAAAGTATTACAAAAGGACTGTCCGAACACGCTTTTCAACAGACCGAAGCCTGCCTTTCCGGACACCCCCCCACGTCAACCGCCAAATGTACGGTCTTTTTAACCCCGCTACAGCCGCAGCCGCCCCGGATACGGTCGTTTTCACCCCGGATACAGCCGTAGCCGCCCCGGATACGATCGTAGCTGACCCGGATACAGCCGTAGCTGACCCGGATACAGCCGTAGCTGGCCCGGATACAGTCGTAGTTGCCCCCGCTACGGTCGTTTTTGGCCCCGATACCGTCGTATCCGCCCCGGATAAGGTCGTAGTTGCCCC
>JAIRWM010000026.1 GCA_031268975.1 Treponema sp.
GGGTTGTTCATAAAATTAACAAAGCGCTTGAGTATTTCCGGATCGAACTCCAGCGTGTTTTTTATCGTCGCCCGGTATTTGGCGTTGTCTTCCATTTTGAGCATGTTCATGAACGCCGAATTGTACACCCGGTGCATGCCCAGGGTGCGGACAAAGTAGCCTTCCATCCTCCAGAACGCCTCGGCAAGGAGCAGCGTTCCCGGCGCTTCCGCGGCGCAGCGGTCGACAACCTCGCGCCAGAATTCGTTGGGAATACGGCGGTTGAATTCTTCCGCGCTGATCGCGTGTTCCGCCCGGCTTGCGATATCGCCGCCCCTGCCCGGTTCCGGGTACCAGAGCCGCTGGATATGGCGTTTTGCCAGGGTCATCGCCGCGTCAAAGCGAACAATGGGGAACTGTTTACAGACCCCCACAATGGTTCTGATAACCGCCTCCCGTGCTTCGGGGTTGAGAAAGTCGATCTGGGCGGTATCGTTCCAGGGCATCGACGTGCCGTCGTTACCGTGGTAGATGTAGCGGGCTTCCCCGCTCTGGTTGTCGATGCGCCGGAACACCACGGCGGCGTCCGTCCGGGTAAAGTAGTGTTCTTCAATCTGGACGGTAACGTCGTCCCTGCCGGAAAGGTTCCCGCAGGTAAAGGCATAGCCGGGAAACGGCGAATAGGGCAGCTGGAGGAACCTGCCGGGATGTTCGATCATCCAGCGGCTGTCTATGCCGGTATGATTGGGAACCATGTCCGATCCCAGCCGTATGCCCCGCCGCAGGGCCCGTTCCCGGAGGTTCGCCAAAGCCCCCCAGCCGCCCAGTTCCCCGGCTATGTCGTAGTCGTAGAGACTGTAGGCGCTGGCCGCGGCTTCGGGGTTGCCCGTCCACTGTTTGATGGTCCGGCTGGCGCCGCTCCGCTCCCACAGCCCGATAAGCCAGAGGCCCGTAAAGCCCCGGCGGGCAAGCTCGTCAAGCTCTTCGTCAGGGACCTGATCAAGGCGGCTGATGTCGCGGCCGTATTTTTTGGACAGTTGAAAAAGCCACACGAGGGTACTCTTTGCCATCAGTACCGTCCGGGGCATCCAGTCCTGGTCGGGGCTGAAATGTTCGTACTCGTTTTCAAGGTATCCGTAGGTATAGGCCTCCATGGGGCCGGGGCCGAAGAATGAAGGCTTTTCTTCTTCCTTGATGATATCAAGGCTTGTCAAAAGCCGGCCCATGAATTTGCCCAGCATAAGGCCCCAGCGTTTGCGCATAAAATCGAGCTGGCCGGAGAGGGAATCGGGGGAAGCCAGGGCCGGCGCCCGGAGGATGTCCCAGAGGTTCTGGCCGTTGGGGCCAAAGACGGGGAGGGCGGCGAAAAAGGTTTTAAGCTCCTCCATGGCCGCGGGATACACCGTATCCTGCGCAAGGTCCCTGTCGCTGAACATAAAGAGGAACGGGGCGAACGCCGGGTTCAGGTTCGCCAGCGCCAAAAGCAGCAGTTCTTCCAGGGCAAGGCTTTTGCAGCTTTCGCCCCCGTCGCGGGAAGCAAGGTAGGCTTCCACCGTGGTTTTACCGGCATAAACGGCCTGCGGCGGAAAAACGTCCCCAAACTCCCGGAGCATGGCGGCAATGCGCCCGGAACCAAGCCGGTCTTCCAGCCTGGCCGAGGCCTGTTCAAACAGGGCCGGAACCACCTGTTCCCGGTACAGGGCAACCACATAGTGAAGGATTTCGTCGATAAGCCCCATCGCGTTAAGCTGGCCGGCCTTTACCATCCGCCCGGGATTCCCGGCAGGATCCACCCCGGCGTTGAGTTTTGCCGCCAGCGCCCGCGCCTGCCGCACGTCGGCCAGCACCACATTCCCGGTAAGGGAAAACAGGGCGTGTCCAAGGCCGTGCCGTTCCCGCACTTCCCGGCGGACGTGAAATTCCATCACCGCCCTTCGGCCCGCGGCGCGAAAAAAGGAAGCCGCCGCGGCTTCCCGGTCGGAAGGCCCCAAAACCGGAGAGAATCTGTCCAGCGCAACGGTTATTTTCAGCATACTTTCCTTCTTAAAGACAGTATACCATGGATCGCGCCTTTATATCAAAGAAAAACCGCCGAAAACAGGATCCCCGCTCAGGATCCGGGCAGCCAATCACTTCGCTGAGCCATGGGTTTTTCCCTCCTTCGTAAAATCTGTAGACGCGGAGTTGGCGTCTAGAGCCGCGGACCTGGCGTCTAGAGCCGCAGAGTTGGCGTCTAGAGCCGCGGAGTTGGCGTCTAGAGCCGCGGACTTGGCGTCTGGAGCCGCGGACTTGGCGTCTGGAGCCGTGGAGTTGGCGTCTGTAGACGCAGAGCCGGCGTCTGTAGCCGCGGAGTTGGCGTCTGGAGCCGCGGAGTTGGCGTCTGGAGCCGTGGAGTTGGCGTCTGGAGCCGTGGACCTGGAATCCGCCGGGCGGACGGCCCCCGTCCCGTCCACGGCGTTACGAACGGCGGAAAATATCATGTGAATGGAAAAATCTACGCTGTCTATATATGGAGGAGAGGGATAATTCTTTACCGTACAAGGAATTACGCGCCTTCCGGCCTCACAATCCGGGCGGGGCGCAAAAACGGCGTTACCGGCGGCTTTTGAATGTTCCATGGTGGTTATGGTATACCCCGGCGGGCAGGCAACCCGGGGCCCGGCAAGAAAAAAATTTACCGCAAAGGGGGAAGAAAAAGAAGAAAAGAAGGTCCGCGAATTAACGCGAATTTCCGCGGATGGCGCCAGGAACACGAAGGTTCTTGTAACAACGCCTGTGGAGCCTTTGTGTACTTTGTGCCCCGCCGTCCCTGGACGGCTTGGTGGTTAAAAATTCTTTTAAACCCGTCCGTGCCGTCACGGCCGGCGGCGAATCGCTTACATGCCTGCCAATTCCCTTACGCCGTGAATAAACTCGCTGTCGCCGGCCAGCGTCTCCATGGATGCCGGGAGCCGGTATGTCCAGTTAAATTCATTCGCTGTGCCGGGTACGTTGATCCTGTCGGAAGCGGGATCCGGGCTGCACCATTTGCTTGAAAGGTCCAGGAGGTCCTGTATCTGGAAAACCCGGAAACGGGACGCGGCGGCGGCGGCGTGCCGCAAAATAACTTTTGCCGTACCGGGGTTGTAGACTTTTGGCAGCGACGGCACGCCGATGAATGCTGAAAAGTGCTCCTGATCGGCTTCCTGGTTCCACCATTCCCTCAGGGTGGAACTGTCGTGAACCGCGGGGGTGCATACGCTGAGTTCGGGATATTTGTCAAACGGTACATACGGCTGGCCTTCTTCATCCCAGCGGCGGAACCAGCGTATTACCCTGAGCCCCAGTATACCAAGGGCGGACAGCACTTTGGGAACGCAGTCCGGGACGGCTCCAAGGTCTTCGGCGCAGGGCAGCATGGGAGAAGCGTTTACCAGTACCGAAAGGAGTTTTTCTCCTTCTTTTTCCCAGATTTTTTCGGAATCCGTCCTGTGTTGTTCCAGCAGCGCTTCCAGGCTTTTCCGCTCGTCCTCTCCAAGTGAGGCATACGCGCGGGAATGCCGGTAATACCAAACCGGAAAAAACATATCTTTATCGTATTCGACAAAAAGTCTGTTCTGCCAGGCTTTTACCAAGTAACCTGCGGCCGCCGGGTGAAGTCCCTGCGCGTAAATGTCTTTCTCGCCATGAATGGTCTCCTTAAACAGCCAGAGCTCTTCTTCGCCGATACGGTGCAGCGCCGCGTCAAAAGCGCGCCGCGCTTCCAGTTCCAGCAGTTCCTGCGGATTCAGCACGAACCCCGGCTCCGGATCACCTGAGCCGGCGCGAATGGCGTCCCACAGCTCTCCGGTGGGAATGTGGGGCTGGGACAGCCAGCGGATACGGCCGGGGTCAAATCCCAATTTTTCAAGCTCCCCGCGCTCTACCGGCACATAGGGGATAAACCGGCCCAGTGTAGACGAGTTGTCCGCCCTTGAACTGGCCCAGATGCGGAAGAATCCCAGCACGTGGTCAATGCGGTAGGCATCATAATATTTCTCCGCCGCCTTAAGCCGGTTTTTCCACCAGGCGTAATTGTCCCCGGCCTGTTCTTCCCAGTCGTAAACCGGAAAGCCCCAGTTTTGACCGTTGGGGCTGTACATATCCGGGGGAGCGCCGGAAGAAAGATCAAGCTTAAAAATATTCCGGTGAACCCAGACATCGCAGGAATCTTCGTTCATCAAAATGGGGAGGTCTCCTTCAAGCAGGATGCCCGCGTTCCGTACCGCCCCGGCGGCCCTGCTAAACTGGCTGTCCAGGGCTTTTTGCAGCCAGGCCCAGAACAGGTGCTCGGCCCGGAGTTCAGGCTTTGCCCAGAGGGTTTCGACAACCGCGTCCATGCCGCCTTCGCTTGCGGCACTGGCCGCAATTTCCGTACCGGGGCGGGCCCATTCCTTCCAGCTTTTTTCACTGTTTGCTTCCTTGCATCTGCGGAACACGGCATAAGCCTTAACCCAGGGATTTTCTCCAATCCACGCCGAAAGGCCGCCTGTTTTCGCATCCCGGGCAATGGCGCCGGCATTTGCGTTATATATCTCCCGCAAAAGATCCATTTTGGCCCGCAGTACCTGGCGATAGGGAAAACGGCGTTCCTTGTCGAATTTGCGGCCCAGGGCGGCGATTTTTTGCCTGTAGTCCGCGGCTTCTTCCAAATCGCCCAGCCGTATATAAAGCGGATGAAGGGCAAACGCGGTCAGCGCGCTGTAGGGAGAACTTTCATGGCCCGTGTCGTTTACCGGCAGAATCTGGATAAGGCCAACGCCCATTTCGGCGCAAAGAACCGAAAATTCAATCAAATCAAGATATTCGCCGACTCCGGCGCTTTCACTGCCGCGCAGGGCGCCGATGGGAACCGCCACCCCGATGCGCCGTTCATCTTTTTTTGTCATTTTTTTACTCCCCACCATAGTATAGACCCAAAAAAGAAAGCCGTAAATATGACTTAAAACAAAACCACATCGTATTCCATTTTTCGCGCGCTTGCGTTATACTGTGTCACTGTGAACAAAATACTAAACGAAAAAATAATGGAGGCTTTTTCCTCCGTCCTCCCCATTTCGGTTATTGTGCTCGTCGCAAGTGTCTTTCTTGTTTCCATGCCGGTAGGGACAGTCCTTACCTTTCTTGTCGGAGCGGCTTTATTGATCGTGGGGATGGGCTTTTTCACTATGGGCGCGGATATGGCGATGATGCCCATGGGCGAAGGGATAGGCATTCAGTTAACAAAAACCTCCAACCTTGTTATAACTCTTCTGGTAAGCTTTATCATGGGGCTGATTATTACCGTAGCCGAGCCGGATCTTCAGGTGCTTTCCCGGCAGGTACCGTCTATCGATAAATGGATACTGGTAATAACCGTTGCTTTCGGGGTGGGTATTTTCCTTGTTGTGGCGGTTTTGCGGATTTTTATAAAGATCAAACTTTCAACCCTGCTTTTTGTGTTTTACATTATCACGTTTGCCCTGGTGTTCTTCGCTCCGTCCAAATTTGTTCCGGTAGCCTTTGACTCAGGCGGCGTTACCACGGGGCCCATTACGGTGCCGTTTATCCTTTCACTGGGCATCGGCGTCGCGTCGCTCCGTACGGACAGAAATTCCCAGAACGACAGCTTCGGCCTTGTGGCCCTGTGCAGCATAGGCCCCATTCTGGCCGTGCTTCTTTTGGGGATCTTTTTTAACCCCCAGGGTATGGAAGCGGAAGCCCATGCCGTTCCAATGGTAGCAACATCGCGCGATGTCGTCGAAATTTTCGCCTTTGAATTTCCCCATTACGCGGGAGATGTTTTCAAAGCCATGGGGGCCATACTGGTATTTTTTATCATTTTCCAGCTGGTTTACCGGCGCTACAAACGGCATAGACTTGGCCGTATCGCCGTAGGGTTTCTCTATACGTTTATCGGTCTGGTTGTTTTTTTAACCGGCGTAAACGTCGGCTTTATTCCTGTAGGGCAGTTCCTTGGATCGGAGCTGGCAAAATCCTCCTTCAGTTGGATTTTGGTACCGCTGGGTATGCTTTTCGGCTACTTTATCGTCAAGGCGGAACCGGCCGTGCATGTACTTAACAAGCAGGTTGAAGAAATTTCCTCCGGGGCAATTTCCCAGCATGTCATGGAAAGGAGTCTTTCCGTGGGCATGGCCTCCGCCCTGGGCCTGAGCATGCTCCGTATCCTTTTGGGCATTCCCATTTTGTGGATACTCATTCCCGGTTATATAATCGCGCTGGCGCTTACATTCTTTGTGCCTCCGATTTTTACCGGTATCGCCTTTGACTCAGGCGGCGTATGTTCCGGCCCCATGACAAGCACATTCCTGCTTCCCCTGGCTATGGGAACCGCCCAGGGCGCCGGTATGAGTTTTATGGAAAACGCCTTCGGCATTGTCGCGCTTGTCGCCATGGCGCCCCTTATCGTCATCCAGCTTGTAGGCCTGATGTACCGCAACAAACTCAACATCTCCGATATAGCGGCAACTGTGGAACTTGAAGCTCTGGCTTCAGAGAAAGACGCCGGCGTGATCATCGAATATGCGTACAGGGGGGCATCCTAGTGGCAGAGAAAAAAACGGAAAAACCGGCCGCGTCGAAGCCCGTCAAAACGGCAAAACCGGCCAAACCGGCAAAGGCTGAAAAACCGGTAAACGGTGAAAAACGCGCCAGGAAAATGCTGCCGTCTTTGCGCGGCCGGGCTGTACCGGAAACTGAGACAGCCGGGGTTCCGGCTTCGCCGAACATGGCGGTCCTGAAATTCGTTATTTTTATTATCGACTGGAAGGCTTCGAGGTACATAAGCGAGATTTTCGAAGAAAATCATGTCCGGTTTCACTTTATCTGCAAAGGCCGGGGAACCGCCAGTTCCGAAATTCTTGATCTTTTGGGCGTAGGGGCCAGCGAAAAAGCGGTCGTTTTCTGCCTGGAACAGGACGTAATGGTGTCCATTCTGATCCGGGAAGTAAACCGGGGCCTTGGACTCTTTAACCCCGGAACAGGCATCGCTTTTGCCATACCCCTTTCGGGGATCAACAAGCCCATACTTCAGGTTTTCAAGGACAGTATCCACAAACATATTTCGGGAAAAGCGGAATTGAAAAAAGAAAAGCAAAAAGAGCCGGACAGGGAGAAACGCATGAGTGACGAAAAAGAATTTGATCTTATCATGATAATAGTGAATCAGGGTTATAGTGATGAGCTTATGGCCCTGGCCAAAGATGCCGGGGCGACCGGTGGAACCATTATTAACGCACGGGGCCTTACCCATAAAGGGCCGGTTAAATTTTTCGGCATTTCCGTTCAGGACGAAAAGGAAATTATCACCATACTCGCCCAGCGTGAAAAGAAAGTGGCTATTATGCACGCGGTCAGCAAAACGTACGGAATCACCTCCAAGGCAAAAGGCATTGTCTTTTCCCTGCCCGCGGAAAATGTTACCGGGTTAAGACATTCCTGACCGGTTTGCGGCAAGAAATTCTTCCCATTTTTCCTTTTGCGGCCTGGCAATGGCTCTATCGCAAAATTGCCTGTCTGTGTTATGCTGAGGGCACAAAGGAGCCTCTAGTATGGAAAAACGCCGTTATTATTTTACTTCGGAATCTGTGGGGGAAGGCCATCCCGACAAATTGTGCGATCAGGTTTCAGACGCGATTCTTGACGCCTGCCTTAAAGACGATCCGCAAAGCCGGGTTGCCTGCGAGACATTCGCCTCCACTTCAATGGTTCTTGTCGGGGGGGAAATCTCCACCAACACCTTCGTGGACTTTCAAAAGGTTGTGCGGGATGTGGCTGAGCAAATAGGGTATACCGATCCGGATTACGGCCTTGACTGCCATTCCATGGCGGTACTCGACATGATCCACAGTCAATCGCCGGACATAAGCCAGGGCGTTTCCGGGACGGGGCTTAAAAAATACAAAGGCCGGCAGGGCGCCGGAGACCAGGGCATGATGTTCGGGTTTGCCTGCAACGAAACAAAAGAGCTTATGCCGCTTCCCATCACCCTGGCGCATAAAATCCTCATCCATGCCACGAAACTGCGGAAAAACAAAACCATAAAGTGGCTCAGGCCGGACGCAAAGAGCCAGGTTACCATAGAGTACGAAGGCCACAAACCCGTTAGAATCGACGCGGTGGTGGTCTCCCATCAGCATGATCCTGATGTATCCTACAAAGACCTGGAATCGGGCATTATCGAAAGTATCATAAAACCGATTCTGGAACCGACGGGACTTCTGGACGGCAAAACAAAGTATTACATCAACCCGACCGGACGTTTTGTCGTCGGCGGCCCCTTTGGTGATACCGGTCTTACCGGGCGCAAGATCATCGTGGACACCTACGGCGGCATGGGCCGGCACGGAGGCGGGGCGTTCTCCGGCAAGGATCCGACCAAAGTTGACCGTTCCGCCGCCTATGCCGCCCGGTATGTAGCAAAAAACGTGGTCGCCGCCAAACTGGCGGAGCGCTGCGAAATTGAGCTTGCGTACGCCATCGGCGTGCCGTTCCCTGTTTCGGTTATGGTGGACACATACGGAACTTCCCGTGTCAGTGAACAGAGCATCGAGAACGCGGTAAAAAATGTTTTTGATCTTTCACCGGCGGGAATTATCAAAACCCTTAACCTTCGAAGGCCCATTTTTCAGAAGACAGCTTCTTACGGCCATTTTGGCCGCGGCGAATTTCCCTGGGAAAAGACCGACAAGGCAGAGGAACTTAAAAAAGCGGTACGCTAATCCGGCATGAACGTCAGCCTGATCCGCCAATCGATTCGCAATTCCTCGGAGGTTTTTTTTTCCAGATCCGGGGGGCCGGGCGGGCAAAACGTCAACAAGGTAAATACAAAAGTAACGCTGCGTTTTGCCCTGGAAGACCTTGCCGGCCTTAACGAAAAAGAGGCCGCGCGGCTGAAGGAAAGTCTCGCGTCCCGGCTTTCCCGTTCCGGTGAAAGGGATATGCTGGTTATCGCTTCCAGCGAAGAACGCTCCCAAAAAATAAACCTTGAACGGGCTTATGCCCGCGCGGAAGCTCTCCTCTGCGCTTCCGCGCGGCTTCCCAAAAAACGCCGGCCGACGGCGCCGTCCAAAGCTTCGAGGGAAAAGCGTCTTCTTTCCAAACGTCTTCACGGTGGAATAAAAGCAGGCCGGCGCCCTCCCCGCAATGACGGAGAATGAACCCCTTCCGGCACGTTTTTTGTTGACAACGGGATGATCCGAACCTACAATGGTGGAAAAAGGCACTTGTGCTTAAAATCTTTTCAGGAGGGACCTTATGGGCTTTATAGAATTTTTTATCAGTATTCTCTCAACTCCCGCAGTGTTGGTCGGCCTCTTCGCGATGCTTGGCCTTATTTTACAGGCTAAAGCCATCGAGGACGTTATCAAGGGAACATTCAAGACCATTGTTGGTTTTATGATCCTTTCCGCCGGCGCCGGGTATTTGACCGGCGGGTCGGGGCCGCTCACAAACTTTGGCGTAGTGTTCAACGCCGCGTTCGGAGTAACCGGAAGCACCCCCAATAACGAAGCGGTTGTCGCCATTGCCCTTAAGGATGTAGCTTCCACAACGGCGTACATCATGATTGTAGGCATGATCGCCAACCTGTTTCTTGCCCGCTTTAGCAAGATGAAATTTATTTTCCTTACCGGTCATCATACCCTGTATATGGCTTGTCTTCTGGCTGTAGTGCTGAACTTTGCCGGTCTTGCCCAGTGGCAGGTTATTACCGGCGGCGGCCTTATTCTTGGCCTTATGATGGTGATTATGCCCGCGCTGGCTGAACCGACCATGCGAAAAATTACCAATAACGCGGACATCAGTCTGGGCCATTTTGGAACCCTCGGCTACTGGATTTCCGGGCAAATAGGCAAAGCCGTTAAAGGGAAAAATCCCAAATCCACCGAAGATATCCAATTTTCCCAGCGCCTTACCTTTCTCAGGGATACCATTGTAGCCATCAGCATTACCATGGTGTTCTTTTTCCTGATCGTTTCCATTGTGGCGGCAGTTAACGGAGAATTCTCCGCGGGCGGCTCCCTGTACGGTCTTCTGGCGGGTGAAGGCGGGCTCCATTCCTCATGGATCGTGTGGGCAATTATACAAGGGCTTTCGTTTGCGGCCGGCGTTCAGGTTATCCTTACCGGCATCCGGTTTATCCTGGGCGAAATTGTCCCGGCGTTTAAGGGTATTGCGGAAAAACTGGTACCCAACGCCAAACCCGCCCTGGATTGTCCCATCACATTTCCCTATGCTTCCAACGCGGTACTTATCGGCTTTCTCGCCTCTTTTGTCGGCGGCATCATCGGCCTTGCCATTATCACCGGTATCAACGCGATAGCCGCCGGCGGCTTCGCCCTGGCGGTAATT
The DNA here is from genome assembly GCA_031268975.1 of Treponema sp. Lineage (GTDB taxonomy): Bacteria > Spirochaetota > Spirochaetia > Treponematales > Breznakiellaceae > JAIROH01. The sequence continues at coordinate 10,348 of JAIRWM010000026.1, forward strand.
CTTCCCGGCGTTATTCCCCACTTCTTCTGCGGCGCTACCGCGGGTGTTTTCGGAAATGCCGAAGGTGGATTGCGCGGATGCATTATCGGCGCCCTTATTCAGGGCCTGGTAATCACCTTCCTTCCCGCCCTGCTGTACCTGGTACTGGGGCAGATTGTCGGCCAGGGAACAACGTTTGGCGACGCCGACTTTAGTCTTGTAGGCTTGACTCTGGGATCCCTTTCCCTGATAGTCAAATCGTGGGGATTTTTCTTAATCTGCGTGGTGCTGTATTTTATTCCTATTATCGTCTCCCCGCTGATAAAGAGCAAAAAGTAAGAATCTTTTTCAACAAGCTGCCTGAGGGAGCTTCCGGAAAGTAGCCTCGAACCCACGGTTCGCACTTCCCGGACAGCCCCCGGCAGCCTTGTTTGTCTTTCAGGAAATGCCCGGAACCAGGGAGGTTTACAATGGCAATCAAAAGTATATGCTGCTGCTGCGGCATGGGTGCGGGGACCAGTCTTCTGGCCAAAATGAATATCGAAAAAGCGTTAACAAACATCGGCAAGAAAGGGGTTACTGTTGAACATTGTACCATATCCGAAGCGATGGGCAGTCAATTTGATTTGTATGTTGTCAGCAGGGATCTTGCCGTATCGGCAAAATCCCTTCCCAATGTAATCCTTCTGGACAATATTCTTGATATCAAGGAAGCCGAAACAAAACTAAAATCGGCGTTTGGAATTTAAATGCTGTTACGGGATATTGTTGAGCAGAATCATGCTCATTTTATTGAACGCGCCGAAAACTGGGAAGATTCCATCCGCCAAAGCTGTAAACTGCTTATCGCCGATGGAACAGTGACAGAAGCGTACCCGGAAGAAATTATCGACTGTGTCAAAACAAACGGTCCGTACATTGTACTTATGCCGGGCTTTGCCCTTCCCCACTCCATGGAAAATTCAAAAAACGCCCACGGTACGGCCATTGCTTTTATGAAGGTCAAAGACCCCGTTTTTTTTGACGTCCAAAAAAAGGACCCCGGCGGGCCGCAGGCGGAGGAAGTCCCGGCCGCCGATGTTCCCCCGGTAAAAAGCGCAACGGTTTTCTTTACCCTGGCGGCGGTGGATTCCGAACATCACTTGCTTAACATGCGGAAATTGTGGAAAATGCTGACAGATGAAGCGCTTTGCGCGGATCTGCTCAAGGCAGAGTCGGTAGACGACTTACTGGAACTGGATAAAAAGTATACAAAATGATTCTGCACGGAAACGCTGTTTCACCCGGCATGGCCTCCGGTATAGTTTATATATACCGGCCTTTTCATGTTGATGTAAAGGAGGCGTTCTGCGCCCCCGAAGAAGCGGAAAGTCACCTTGCCCGTTACGAAGAAGCAAAAAAAACCGCGGCGAGGGAACTTGAGCGTGTCGCCGCGGCGCTTGCCAATGATTCCGAAAAGGCAAAGATTTTTACCGCCCACAAGGACATCCTTGACGATGTGGCCATAAACGAAGAAATTCACAACGGCATTCTGCAAAACCGCTGGGACGGCGCGTGGGCTATCAGCAAAGTATACGCGCAATTTATCAAAATGATGAAGCGGGTTTCGGATCCCCTTATCCGCGAAAGGTACGCGGATTTTGCCGATGTACAGAAACGGCTTTTGCGCATCTGGTTTAACGGAGAAGAACAAGATCTCGGCGCACTGGAAGATCCGGTCATTCTCGCTACCCACGATCTTTTCCCTTCCGACACCGCGTCCCTTAACCGGGGCAAGGTACTTGCCATTCTTACCGAAGCCGGCGGTACCGCGTCCCATTCGGCGATCATTGCCCGCAGTTATGAAATTCCCGCCATTGTGGGGATAGCGAACCTTTTGGAACTTCTCCGGCCCGGCATGACGGCGGCAGTTGACGCCCTTACCGGGGAAGTCCATACCGATCCTGACAAGACGTTCCTTGATACCTTCGGTGAAAAGCGCCGGGAATTTCTTAGAAAACGGATGGAAACCAAGACATATCTTGGAAAAGAACCCCTAACCGCTGATGGTCAGCGGATCGACATCGGCCTTAATATCGGCAACGCCGGAGAAGAAGAACTGGCGGGAGAAGCGTATACGGACTTTGTAGGACTTTTCCGTACGGAATTTCTTTACATGGGAAAAGACTCCCTCCCTGATGAAGAAGAACAGTTTACCGTGTATAAAGAAGTGCTGGAACGTTACGGCAAACGGCCGGTAACCCTGCGTACACTGGATATAGGCGGCGATAAAACCCTGGATTATATGGAACTGCCAAAAGAGGACAACCCGTTTCTTGGGAACCGGGCCCTGCGCTTTTGTTTCAGCAGACCGGATATTTTTAAAACCCAAATCCGGGCCGCGCTGAGGGCGTCGGTCTATGGGAACCTTTGGCTGATGCTCCCGATGGTGGGAAGCATTGAAAACATACGGGAAGCAAAACAGATTATTGGTGAAGTACAATCGGAACTGAAGGAAAAGGGCATTTCCTACAATTCCGATATGAAAATAGGTATTATGATAGAAATACCGTCCATTGCCATTATGGCCAAAGAAGCCGCCGCGGAAGTTGATTTTGCCAGTATCGGCACCAACGATCTGTGCCAGTATCTGTGCGCGGTAGACCGGATGAATCCGGAAGTTTCCAGGTATTACCAGAATTTTCATCCCGCCCTGTTCCGCCTTATCGGCAGCGCAGTTCAGGGTTTTGCGGAAAAGCCCATTTGCGTCTGCGGGGAACTTGGCGGAAACCCTCCGGCGGCGGCGGTACTTGTCGGTCTGGGAATGCGCAAGCTCAGCATGGGATTGGCCTCCGTCGCGCCGGTCAAGCGGATGCTTTCGACCCTGTCCCTGGCAAAAGCGAAAGAACTGGCGGAAACAGCGCTGGCTTTTTCCACCGCCAAAGAAGTAGAATCGTACCTGAAAGATCAATTGGAACAGCTTAAATGAGGAAGTGGATATGTACAAAAAAACAACGACGGTAATCAACAAGACCGGCCTGCATGCCCGGCCCGGTTCGGACTTCGTTCACGCCGCGGGAGAATTTGCGTCGAAAGTTACCATCCGCCGCATGGATGAAGAAGACGATCCGGTCAACGCAAAATCCATTGCCTTTGTACTGAGCCTTGGCGTGGGCAAGGGGGTTCAGGTTGAAATCGCCGCGGACGGCCCCGATGAAAAACAGGCCGTAGACAGCTTGATCGACTTTATTGAAAGCGGCCTTGGGGAAAAGCAATAGTTTCACGTGAAACATCCGGGAGCGGCCCGCCCTCCCCGCGCCGGGCGTTAAACTTGACCTGCAATTTAGAAAATGAATATACTATTTTATGTTGCACAGGCCGGGAAATTCGACCGCGAAAAACACGAACTTTTTGTCGGAGGTTCCGTTTTTATTCGTGGTAAAATTCTCCTTCGCTTTCCAAAGCCTTGCGTAAAGGATTTATAAAATGAACCTCCTCGCTCCTCCAGGGCGGGGTATCTTGTAAGCGTTGCATCGTCCACGAGGTTCGGTCTGCAAGGAAATTATTTAACTGTGGGGTTTGTTACCATGCTGTCTAAATATAACATTTTTGAACCGCCCCGGGGGGCGGGGTATCAAACCCCACCGCGAATGAACCTCCTCGCCCTGAAGGGCGAGGTGTCTTGTAAGCGTTGCATTGTTTACGAGGTTCGGTCTGCAGGGAAATTATTTAACTGTGGGGTTTGTTACCATGCTATCTAAATATAACATTCTTGAACCGCCCCGAGGGGTGGGGTACCAAACCCCACCGCGAATGAAAAAAATTGCTTTTTTCGCGGTGTGTGTTTTGTGTTCATGGGCAGCGGTGGCCGAACCGCTTTCCGTTCCGGTAAAAATCGCTTCGTACCTCATAAGCAGAAGGCAGACCGCCGCCCAGTACGAGAAAGCGGATCTGGTTATTGATGATGAAACCCAATCCTGGGAAATCGTTTTATACAGAAAGGACGGCGCGGACAACGAGCGTATTAAGCTGGAAAAGTTCGAAGACATAGGAAACAACAACGGGGTGTTCAGGACCATAACCATCCAGGAAAATTCCAAAACATCCGGTTCCGGCCTTTTCGCCTACATGCCGGTTTTTAACAACGGAAAAATCCAGGTCGATTTGTGCGATACAAGAACCGAAGGTGTCAGACGCCGGCTTATTCTGGAATTATAAACAAAATGTTTCACGTGAAACATCCTGGAATTGGTGGCGATGACACGTCTAAAATAGCGGCTCGCATCAAGCGTCCGGTTTTTCCGCCGGCGTGTCGCTTTCTGTCTATACGTGCGCGGCTTTCGGTAAAGACGGACTCCGGGGGAGTTTTACGCATTGCCCGGCTTTGGCCTGGCAACAGGAGCGCATGTGTACAATAACAAGCCCCCTTCAAAAAATGACGCCTTCCCGAGGCGGATTTTTTTCCGCTTACTTCTTTAGGGTAACGCTGATTGACTTGACGCCAATCGTCGTTACCCTATTCGTGTCCGCTCAATTGCCGTACACCAAAACGACTTCTTTTCCGGCTGAATCGCTGCTGTACAATTCCAGCCTGCCCTGGACAAGTTTCCAGCTTTTTATGCTGCCAATGTACTGAAAATAATCTCTTTCCCGGATCCGTTCCGGATCGGGTATGGACGCCATCAGGGTGCCTGCCAGAGGCTGGATGGTCAGCGCGTTGTTGGCCCCTGCCTCGTAGGGGGCCATAAACCGGTTCGGCGCGGCCTTTCCTGTAATTCGTTCTCCAAAGTTGATCGTAAACAGATCGCCGAAGCCGTCGGCTTCAAGCTTTTCGCGGTTGAGCACGGTAAGCATGCTGCCTTTTCTCAGTTCCGTAAGCTTCCAGTCCTTTCCGCCAATGGAACGGACCGCCGGCTGGGGCGTTCCTCCTGACTGCCGGGCCGGGGTCCCGCCGGGTATAGCCTGTGGCCCCTGGGGTGTCCCCGTCTGCGATCCCGGTGATGTCTGCCGGGATGTTCCTGGCTGTGTTCCCTGAGCGCCCTGCCCGGTCTGGGATTGGTTTCCCGAGGGCTGCCGGGCGCCGGGTTGTCCTGACGGGGTCCCGCCGGTTGAAGCCTGCGCCCCCGGAGCAGTTTGCCGGGACGTTCCCTGGGCACTCCCCGGCTGTGCTCCCTGCCCTGGCCGGGGTTGGCTTTCTGAGGGCTGCCGGACGCCGGGCTGCTGCTGCCTGGGCTGTTGTTGCTGCCGCGAAACCCGCCGGCCGGATTCTGCCTGTCCGGATGCGCGGGCGGCTTTTTCGGAATCGTTTTCAAAATCGGGTAATTCATATTGATCAAAGTAATTTTCTTCGCAACCGTCAACGCTGGTAAGCATCATTCCACAGAGTACAAACACGCTTGCCAAAAGCAGTGCCTTTTTCACCCTGAAAGATTTTTTTATCATTTTTCTCTCCTCCACTCCGCTGGTACGATTCGTTTTTTCGATCACACAGGCAACGCTGATTAACGCGCGGCCATCGGGCCATCAGCGCGTCTCTTTTAATTATACACCCAAATGGGCCGACGCGCACCACTTATGGTATACTCTTTTTATAAAATATACACGCCGTCAGCAAGGCGGGAGTCAAAATCTGGTGTTGCCGGAGGTTTATCCGTTCAGGCGTTTCCGGGCGAGATGCACAAGGAACTTTATGGCCAGATTACAGAACAGGATAAGGATTGACACAAAGGCCGCTCCTTCAAGAAAAAGCTGGTTTTCAAAACGGGTAATAAGCAGTGATACGGGCATATTCCGTACCGAAGCAAGAAAAGATACTGCCGAAATGGTCATCATCGAATTTACAAAAAAATACGAAGCCATTTCCAGTATGGTCAGGACGGTCTGCGGCGCGATAACATCCTTAACGATAAAAAACCGTCTTATTCCCAGAGTCTGCCCGACATCCTCAAGATTCTCGTTAAGCTTTCCAAGCGAATTGTAGGCCATAAGATACGGGGAGGCCATAAAGTGAATAATGTTAGCTAATACTAACATTATGAAGGTGCCGTATATCGCGCTTCCCTTAAAAAACATGGCATAGGAAAGGCCGAGTACAAGGCCGGGAACGGCCAGTGACGTTATGGAAACAAGATGAAGGAATTTTGACGATTTGCCGGGAGTTCGGGCGGTAAAGTACGCGGTAACCCAGGAAAAAAGCGTCCCCGCCATGGCGACAAAAAAAGCGATACGAAGGGAGTTGAACAAATATTCCCCCGCCCTCATTTTCATCGTCCGCGCGATATTGATTACAGAGAAGGAAAGATCGTCCGGGTAACGGTTTATAAAGCTCAGGAACGCAAACACGACAAGCGGCAGGATAATTATGGCGCATATTACGGCGCAGTACAGAAACGCCGTCCAGTCTTTTAAGGGCTTTGCCGTTATCGTCCGCTCCTGAACCACAAAGCCCTGGTTTCCCCGCTCTTTGGCAAACAGGTCGAAAAGAAAGGCTGCAAGGGCGGGGATAAGCAGAAAAGAGCCAATAACGCTGCCTTCGCCGAAATGGAGGAGGTTTATCACTTCCTGGTACATAAGTACCGGCAGGGTTGTATACCGGCCGCCTATCATCAGCGGAACGCCGTAGTCGGTAAACACCAGGGTAAAAACGGCAAACACCACCGAAACAAGCGGCCGGCGCAGATACGGAAACGTAATGGAAACAAACTGACTAAGACGGGGAATCCCCAGTACGGTGGCCGCTTCGTAGGGGGAATTGTCTTCGTAAAGAAGGATGTCCGACAGCATAAGAAACGCCACGGGAAAAGCGTACAGGACAGATCCCGAAACAATTCCCCAAAAACCGTAAATGGGTTTTCCAATGCCGAAAAGCCTTGTGATAATGCCGTTTGCCCCGAAGAGCAGCACCAGCCCCATGCCGTGGGAAATGGAAGGGATCAGCATGGGGACAGTCCCCAAAACGGCAAAAACATGCCGGCCCCGCATTCTGCTGCGTACTACAGCCTGGGCAAAAAACCAGGCCAGAATGATCGACAGCGCCGTAGCGGTTCCGGCAACGTTTACTGAGTGCAACAGCGCTTCCCTGAACTGGGGAGAAGAGACAACCCTGCCGGCGCTGCTCCCCGCTATGTTGAGAAGCATCGCCCCTAAAGGACAGAGCAGGGAAAACGCGAGAAACAACCCCAGAAAAAGTTTTACCGCGCCCCGCATCCGGCTACACTCCCCCGGCGCCGGAGGTTATGTACCTGGTCAGGGAATTGATTTTCATTCTGAGATTGGTAATCACAAAATCCCTGACAAATTCATCCGCCGGGTTTTGGATAATATTTTCCGGCGTATCTATCTGATGAATTACCCCGTGATCCATCACCATAATCCTGTCCGAAAGACTGAACGCTTCTTCCTGATCATGGGTTATGTATATCATGGTTGAACGGAATTTTTTCTGTATTTCCTTGATCTCGTCCCTGAGCGAAAGGCGGGTAGCCGCGTCCAGGGCGCTCATCGGTTCATCAAACAGGATAATTTCCGGGTTCATTGCCAGTGTCCGTGCAATGGCAACCCGCTGCTGCTGTCCCCCGGAAAGTTTATGCGGCTTTTTGTCTTTATGTTCCGTAAGCCCCACAAGTTCTATTATGTTTTCCGCCCTGTTCCGGGCAGAGCCCGCGTGAGTTTCTTTTTGAAACGCGAGGGCGTATTCCACGTTACCCAGAACAGTCATGTTTTGGAACAAGGCGTAGTTCTGGAAAACAATGCCCATGTTCCGTTTTGAGGCGGCAAGGCCGGTTATGTCCCTGCCGTCTTTCAACACTGTCCCGGAACTTGGCCGCAAAAGCCCGATAAGTATGCGCAGTATGGTGGTTTTTCCGCAGCCCGATGGCCCCAAAATTGAAAGAAACTCCCCGTCTTCCACGGAAAAATTTATGTCCCTAAGGATTTCCTGCTTGTTGAAAACGTGAACCAGATTTCGTACTTCAAGTTTGATCATCGGTTTTCCGGCATTAAACACACACGGCAGGCGGCCGGATTTTTGGACATGTCTATTGCGGGACAGCCGGCCGGGTCACGGGTCATCTAGTATTTCCACCGTTCCAAAAGTTTTTCTTTTTTGGCAAGATCATAAACTCCGGTCATGTCCGCGTAAGAAATATTCCTGGGATAGTTGGCGACATTGTTGGGCTGATCTTTAAAAACAGGTTCGGGGCAGTACAGTTCCTTGTCTTCCCGGACCAGGGTTGTCATCGCGAACTGAAAAACATCCCTTACAATAGGGCGATTTTCCTTTCCGGCGATAATCGCCATTCCTGTTGTAATGCTGGGCGCGCCTTCCCCGAAAAACATCATTTCCAGCGGAGCACCCCTGGTGTTGATGGCTTCTGTCGCGGTAAGGGTCATACCAAGACCGATGGCGGCTTCCCCCTGGATGAGGGCGTTTACCGGCCCCGAGCCGGATGTGGTAAACTGGAGAATGTTTTCGGCCAGCCTGTCAAAGTAATCAAACGCCGCGTCTTCTCCCCATGCGTTAATCAGGCTTACCAAAAACATATAGCCGGTGCCGGAACTTTTCGGATTGGGCATGGAGATGAGCCCCTTATACGAAGGGTTAAGCAAATCCTGGTACGAAGCGGGCGCCGGCAGTCCCAGGCTCGCCAGCTTTTGCCGGTTAAACACAATTGCCCCGGAAGACTTGTCCCAGGGCAGATACTTTTTTGAAGCCGGTACAAGTTCCGGCAGGAACGCAGAAGTGTCAAAAGACGACAGATCGGCAAACACGTCCTGGAGCCCTTCAAGATAGCCTGTCTCCAGGTTCAGGATGATATCCGCTTCGGTCTGGGTTCCTTCCGCCTTTATTTTCGCGGCGTGGTTTCCCGTATTGAGGAACTGCAGGGCAATGTCGTAATCAGGAAATTTTTCATCCAGGAGCTGCTGCATGTGCTCGGTACGGAAATCCTCGGTACTGGTAAAGATCACCACCTGTTTGCTCCCACTGCCGCCGCCACACCCTGCCAGAAAGAGCAGGCACAGCATCATGCCTGCCAAAAAGTTTTTCACGTTTCGCCTCCGCCCTGACGGGCTCTTTTTACGGGAAAAGTTCTCCCGGCCTGCCGCCGCCTGGCTCGCCGCCGGCCGCCGCTTTCAGTTTGTCAGCGGCGTCATCTTCCTGCACAATTTTGTCAAGACCTATCACAAAGTCGGGCTTGTCAATGGTGAGTATGCGTACACCCTGGGCTGAACGGCCCATCACCCTAATCCCCGAAACTTTCAGTTTTATCGACTTGCCCTGGCTGGTAATACACATGATTTCTTCGTTTTCCAGAACGCTTACCGCGCCGACTATTTCGCCGGTTTTTTCCGTTACGGTATAAATGCGCTGGCCGCCGGTGCCCCGGCCATGGGAACTGAACTCGCTGAACTCAATCCGTTTGCCGTAACCGTACTCGGAAAGAATTAACATTTTTTCCACAGAAGATTTCCCTTCTCCCTTATCCACCCGGAGCAGGCCCGCCAATTCGTCGCCGCCGTCAAGCTTCATCCCCGACACGCCCCGGGAGCCGCGGCCCATCGACCGTACCTGGTCTTCGCTGGTACGCAGAGCCTGACCGTTCCGGGAAATAAGCACAACTTCATCCGGGCCGGAAGTGAACAGGGCGCTGACAAGCCTGTCCCCCTCGTCAAGGTTAATCGCGATAATGCCCCGGGTACGGGCGTTGGCAAACTCGCTGATTTTTACTTTTTTTACGACGCCCCGCGCGGTTCCCATAAACAGATAACGGTCTTCGGTAAATTCCTTCAGGGACACAATGGCGGTAATATCTTCGTTGGGGAGCATTGTGAGCAGCGTTTTGATGTGGCTTCCCTTTGATGTCCGCGTCCCTTCGGGCAGTTCGTGAACTTTCATCCAGTATGCTTTGCCCGCGCTGGTGATAAACATAATGTACTCGTGGGTAGACGCCACAAATATTTGTTCCACAAAGTCATCTTCGGCAAGCTTGGCGCCCTGCATACCTTTGCCGCCCCTGCCTTGATTGCGGTAACTGGAAACAGAGACCCGTTTTATATAGCCCATGTTACTTATGGTGATCATCATCTCTTCTTTTTTGATAAGATCCTCGATGTTGATATTTTCCACCTCGCCGGCTACGATTTCTGTCCGTCGCTTGTCTCCGTATTTTTCCGCGATAAGACGGGTCTCGTCCTTGATAACCCCGAACAGTTTTTTTTCATCCTCCAAAAGGGATGTAAGATACTCGATAAGCTTTCGGATTTCTTCCAGTTCCTGTTTGAGCTTTTCCACTTCGAGGCTCGTCAACCGGCCAAGGCGCATATCGATAATAGCCTGGGACTGGATTTCGGACAGCAAAAAACGTTCCTGAAGTTTTTCTTTGGCGGTGTTGATGTCCCTGGAAGCCTTGATAACCGCCACAACCTCGTCTATGTTCGCCAGGGCGATAACAAGACCTTCCAGAATATGAGCCCGTTCCCGGGCTTTACGGAGGTCATATTGTACACGGCGGGTTACAACCTCTACGCGGTGTTCCACAAAACAGCGGACAAGCTCTTTCAGGGTAAGACACTGGGGCCTGCCGTTTACCAGGGCAAGGTTGATGATCCCAAACGTTGTCTGTAACTGCGTGTTGGAAAAAAGCTGATTCAGCACCACTTTGATAATGGCGCCTTTTTTCAGCTCGACAACAATGCGAATGCCGTCCCGGTCGGATTCGTCGTTGACCCCGCTTACGCCGTCTATTTCCCTGTCGCGTACCATGCTTCCGATGCGTTCCAGCAAAAGCCTCTTGTTGACGCTGTAGGGAATTTCGTTAAAGACGATAAGCTCTTTCCCGTTTTTGGCCGTTTCCACCACAAAACGGCCCCGGACAAGAAGCTTGCCCCGGCCCGTTTTATACGCATCCTGTATGCCCCGGTGCCCGAAAATAATGCCTCCGGTGGGGAAATCCGGCCCTTCGATATACGTCAAAAGCTCTTCAACGCTGATTTCCGGCTTGTCGATATAGGCGCAGACCGCGTTGCAAACCTCGACCAGGTTGTGGGGCGCCATGTTTGTGGCCATGCCGACAGCTATACCGCTGGAACCGTTTACGAGAAGATTCGGCACCATGGAAGGCAGTACCGTGGGTTCCGAAAGGGATTCGTCGTAATTGGGGATAAAGTCTACGGTTTCCTTTCCGAGGTCAGCGAGCATTTCATCGCCAATCCGGGAAAGCTTTGCCTCGGTATAGCGCATGGCCGCCGGAGGATCGCCGTCAATACTGCCGAAGTTGCCCTGACCCTGTACCAGCATATGCCGCAGGGAAAAGTCCTGGCCCATGCGCGCCAGCGCGTCGTAAATCGCCATATCTCCGTGCGGATGATACTTACCCATGGTATCACCGACAATGCGGGCGCACTTTTTCGTGGACGAATTGGGCCTAAGACCCATTTCGTCCATGGAATACAGTATACGGCGGTGAACAGGCTTAAGCCCGTCACGCACGTCCGGCAGGGCGCGGGATACAATAACCGACATCGCGTAAGTGAGGTAGTCGTTCTTTACTTCGTCTTCAATGGCAACGGAAATTATTTTTCCTGTTTGCGCGGGGGTATCAGCAGTACCAAGCATGGGAACAGTGTATCATTTTTCGGAGAAAGGGTCGAGGCGGGGTTAAGAGCGGTGTTCTTTGCAGCGGCTGCAGCCGATTACATGAACATGCGGCCGCCGGGGCTTTTCTTTTTCGTAGTACCGCGCCACAAGGTACTCGTTTTCCCGGAGAACCGCGTCACAAACAGGGCAGACGCGGCGGCGGCCCCCTCCAATGCAGTACCTGCAGCCGGAAATATGCATAAGCCTTTCCGTCCCGTTGAATGAAGGAAAAACCGCGGATTTAACCTGTTCGTTCTTCTCCAGTTTCGCGCAGCAGACCGGGCAGGTTCTGGGAGCGCCGGGAAACCCTTCCCCCCTGGGCTTGCGCCGGTTTTTGTGCCGAAAAACCAGCATGGCCGAGGCGCCGGGAACGGCAAAAAAGAGGGTATAGCCGAACCAGAGGAGAAGTATCCCGGCAAACGTAAAAAGAAGTATCTGTATTGCATTTCCCATGTACAAACCTTATAAGTAAATATCGTCAATTTTTGGCGTATACCAAACCGGACAGGTAACAGTATGGCTGTTTTGTACATTATCGGTACTCCCATAGGTAATCTTGGGGATTTGAGCCGGAGGGCGGAAGAAACGTTGAAAACGGTGGATCTGATTGCCTGTGAAGATACCCGCCGGACACTCAAGCTTTTAAGCCATTTTGGGATACAAAAACCGCTTATCTCCTGCAGGGCGGCCAACGAGCGGGCCGCGGCCGGCAAAATTGTAGCCGCCCTGAACGAAGGCAAGACAGTCGCCTATGCCAGCGATGCGGGAACCCCCGGCCTGAGCGACCCCGGATCGGTGACAGCCGCCTGTGCCTGCGAAGCCGGCCATACCGTTATCCCCATACCCGGCCCTTCGGCCTTTGCCGCACTGGTGAGCGCCTCAGGCGGCCCGGACAAAACGGTGGTTTTTGAGGGGTTTCTCTCCCCAAAACCAGGCCGCAGAAGGGCCCGCCTTGGAGAACTGTTGAATACCGGCTGGGCTTTTGTTCTGTACGAATCACCATTCCGGGTACTAAAACTTTTGGAAGATTTAGCCGATTTGGGAAGTGAACGATATATGTGCGTCGGCAGGGAGATGACCAAGGTTCATGAAGAGTATATACGCGGCTTTCCGGCAGAAATTCGCGCTTTTTTTGCCCAAAAAGAGCGGCAAATGGGCGAATTTGCCCTGTATGTGTCTGGTCATAAACATAAATAACGTTTAAACTTTACAGAGGAGAATGCCGATAATAAGGGCAGGTAGGTTATGAGTATGACCATTGACAGGATAAATCCATTGGATCCTATTCAGCCCGGGAAAAAAGCCGGGAAGGCAGGACAGGTTTCAAAGGACGTTAAATCCGATTCCATTTCTCTTTCTTCCGAAGCGATTGAAAAGGCCGAACTGTACCGGGCCGTGGAACTTGTGTCTTCCGCGGAGGATGTGCGGGCGGAGCGGATTGCTGAACTTAAAAGAAAAATTAACGATCCGTCGTATATCGATGACGCGGTAGTCAAGGCAACGGCGGACAAAATTATGGACGCTTTTGGCCTTTAAGAACCAGATAAACAGCATACGGGAGGCGGAACGTTTTGTTCCGCCTTTTTTGTTGGAGGTGGAGGCTTGAATGATTGACATTTCAGTAAAACTTGATCCGGAAATTATCATCGGGATCGACACCGTAAACCGCGCCGGTACAATCTGCGGAGAATTCGGAAGCAAGGTTCTTGTCGTAACCGAACAGGTTCTTTACGAAAACCGGGGCGTAGAGCGGCTTACCTCCATACTGGCGGACGCTGGGCTTGAAGCCATCATATTTGATGAAGTTCCCGCCCAGGCCACTGCCGACGTAGCCGAGACCGCTTCCATACTGGCCCAGGGCGCCCGCTGTTCCGCCATCATTGGCTTTGGGGGCCTTAAAACCCAGGCAATCGCCCGCATAACCGCCATAATGGCCCGAAACCGGCTTTCCATTTTTGAGCTTTTGGACGGGGAAAGAGGCGGTGAAGACTTTCTTCCCTATGTCGCCATTCCCACAACAGGCAGGGATCCCTTTCTTTTTTCGGGATTTTTTATCGCGGTGGATCCCCGGGATCGCTCGGCAAAACTGGTAAAATCGCCTCCGGGGCTCTGCAAATCGGCCATTATAGACGGCGGCCTTTCGGAAAGCCTTTCCGGAAAATTCGCCTCGACAACCGCCTTTGACGGATTCTGCGCCGCCATAGAAGCGTATTGTTCCACCAGGGCCTCTTTTCTTTCAGACGCCCTTTTGGAGCAGGCTCTTGTGCTTTACAGCCAGATGATCGACAACTATGTGGACAACAAATCTTCCGATTTGGCCGGCGGAGTAACAAACGCGGGCCTTCTTATCGCATTGGGATGCGCCATCAGCTCGCCGGGTATTGGAACGGCCCTGGCGTATGCCCTGAACGGCCGCTTCCCCGTAGCCAAGTCCTGGTGCTCAACGATTCTGCTTCCCTACATACTGGAAAAGCTTGTTTCCGCCAGGCCGGAAAAGCTCGCCAAGGCCGCCGGTCTTATGGGGGAGCCGATTGTAGGCGTACCCGTTTCCGAGGCGGCCGGCATGGCGGTTGAGGCCATCCGCCGGCGCATGGGCATTCTGGAAGTACCGGCCCGGCTCAAAGACTACAACCTTTCCCTGGACCGGCTTGTCCCCATCGCGGAAACCGCCCGCAGCCTGGAATTTGTCGCCTTTTCCCCCTGGACCGTTTCCGCGGAAGACGCGTACGATTTGCTGAAACAGGCGTATTAGCCGGTAACAGTAGCGCCGTGATTCCGCTTTCCAAACTGGCCGCGCTGCCCCACCGCCACAGGCTGCGAAAAATCCGCAAAATTTTTGACAGCGCAGAGCGGAGCGTGACGGATTCCCTGCCTGAACCCCTGCGGATCTATCTTGGTTCCATCGTGAAATTCATTTTGGACGATGGAGGAGTCTCTCCGGCAGCGGCGGCCGCGCTGGAAGACGCCGGCAAAGCGCTGCAAAATACGGCGCGGCCGGCGGATCCGGCTGTGCTGCGGGCGGTCAATACAATCCGCCACCTGCTCCTGGCCGAAACCGGCCGCTTTCCCGCCGACTGGGACTTTATTGACCACGGCGGCCGGCTGGACCCCGCCGCCCGCAGAGTGTTCCCCGGCATGAGCGTGTATCTGGAAGACATACGCTCTCCGTTTAACATAGGCGCCATGTTTCGTACCGCGGAAAGCTTCGGGGTGGAACACCTGTACCTTTCGCCCCACTGCGCCGATCCGCGTCATCCGCGGGCTGAACGAACCGCGATGGGCTGCGTCGATATTCTCACCTGGGAAAGACTGCCCGGCGAACATCCGGAAACCTGCCTGCGCACTCCCTTTTTCGCGCTGGAAACAGGCGGCGTTCCCCTTTGTGATTTTAAGTTTCCCCGGACAGGCGTTATGATTGCGGGAAGCGAAGAACTTGGAGTCAGCCCCGAATCACTGGCTCTTGCCGACACTTCGCTGGGCCGGGTTACCATTCCCAGTTACGGCGCCAAAGGCTCCCTTAATGTCTCAGCCGCGTTTGCAATCGCGATGCAGGCCTGGGCGGCGGCGCTGACAGAGTAAACGCAACCGCCTGTCGAATGAAGAACCCCGCCGCAAGCACTAAACTTGACC
>JAIRWM010000037.1 GCA_031268975.1 Treponema sp.
GAAAAGTTTGAAAAACTTGTTCGGACAGCTTCCTTAGTGCGGCATTTGCGCACCGTTTCAACGAAACGGGAGCAAATGCAAGGGCTGTCCGGGAAGTAACCAACTTCCTGGACAGCCCCTTCTCTGTGGTGGAATTCTTCTTAAAACGAGCTAACCACAGTTTGAATTGCCGGTCAAGTTTAGAGGGGGTATGCGGGCGGCGCCGGGGCTAATACACCGGGAACGCCTCAAACCCGGCGTCTTTGAGGAGGATGATGGTGTTGGTATGGTCCCTTCCCGGCGAAACGCCCACGGCCCAGTACGCCGTCCCGTTTACCGTTTTTGGTGAAATAACCGGGACGAATCCTGCGGCGCGCAGCCTGCCGGCCAGGGTCCGGGCGTTTTCTTCCCTGCCAAAAAGCCCGGCCTGAAGCATTACCGGGCCTTCGCCGTCCGTTCCGGCGGCGGGGGCCGGGGCGGTCCCGGCTCCCCGGACGGCGGGAACCGGCGCGGCCGCGGCCTGGTTCGGGGCGGCGGCGGGAACCGGGGCGGCTCCCGGGGCGCCCAGAAGCCAAAGCGCCGTGGGGGCCGCGGCGACCGGAGCGCCGTCTTGCAGGGAAAGGGCTTCGGGACTGTGGGGAAATTCATTCAAAAGCCTCGCGCGGTACGCGCCGTCACCGGAAATTTTCCAGATGCTGTAATATATGCCGGGTTTATAGGCGGAAAAGGCCGGATCGGCGAGCAGCGAAGAAAGGCCCGGCGACTGCCCTGAACGGAACGCCGCTATCTGGGCGGAAAGGTACCGGGCGCAAAGGCCCGTATCCCCGGACGGGGGAACGCCTGCGAGAACCGAGAGGGCGCGGTCAAATTCCCCCGTGGCGGCCAGAGCGGCGCCGGTTTTCACCCGCGCGTCGTAATCGGCCGGCAGCGCCTGGGCGGCCTCGTTCCAGGCTTTGGCGGCGCCGGACAGGTCGCCGGAAAGCTCCAGGAGGCGGGCCAAATCCCGCAGGGCCCGGTTCTTTTCGGCGGGGCTTGCCGGGGAGGAAAGTTTTTTCTCTATGGATTGCATTTCCGCCGAAAACAGCACGGTCGGGGCCTGGGCGTACAGCGGGAGACGGCAAAGCGCCGCCAAAAAAAAGACGGCGGCGTTTTTTCTAGTCGATCCCATAGGGCCCGCCGTCCCCCCCGATAATCTCAGGCGGCGGGGACGCGTTGTCTTTTTTGGGCGCCTTTGGCGGCTTTTTCCGCAGCGCGAAAGAAACCAGAAAGGGAACCGACATAAGCATTCCCAGAACAAACGACGCGAAAACGGTAACATACACCGGGACATCGGCCACACTGGCAAAGCCGAAAGAAATATCGCAGGTATGTTCCAGGTTCACCGCGATAAAAGCGAGCAGAACCGCCAGAATAAGGATCAAACCGATTAAACGCCAGGGCATATCAAGCCTCCAAAACCGCGCGGAATGTGGTTCCGTTAAGGGAACAAAGGCGCGCTCGGGCAAAAGATCCGATTACCGGAGGGCCCCCGCCGTTTTCCGGCCCGCCTGCAACAACCGCCCGGTCGTCCCGTTCCGTTCGGGCTATATATTCATCGGCATTTTTCCGGGAAATTCCCTCTATAAGGATCCGTTCCCTGCTTCCGACGCGCGCTTTCAGCAATTCTATACTGTGGGCTTTCTGAAGGGCAATGACCCGGGAAAGCCGCTTGATTTTTGTTTCGTACGCTATCCTTCCGGGGAGCCTCTCCGCCGCCGTCGCTTCCCGGGGATTGTAGTGATACATATAACTGTAACTGAAACGCACCTTGTCCATCAAATCCAGGGTCTCCTCCAGATCCTGTTCGGTTTCCCCGGGAAAACCGACCATAATGTCGGTGGAAAGGCTTATGTCCGGCATCGCGGCCCTGAGCCGGCCTGTAAGTTCCAGATAGTCTTCCCGGGTATAGCGCCGGTTCATGGCCGAAAGAATCCTGTTTGAGCCGTGCTGGACGGGCAGATGAAGATGGCGGCAAAAACAGGAAAAAGACTCCATAACGGCAATGGTTCTGTCGGAAAAATCTTTTGGATTGGCCGATAAAAACCGTACCCAGGAAATCGGCGTATCCTCCACCCGGCGGGAAATCATCTCCAGAAGCGCGGGAAAATCCAGCGGCGGCGAAGACGGTTCCCAGCGGTACGAGTTGACGTTTTGCCCCAAAAGGGTAATTTCCCGCACTCCCCGTTCGGCAAGCAGGGCGATTTCCCCGGCGATGGCGGCGGGATCCCGGGAGATTTCCCTGCCCCGGACATACGGGACAACGCAGTACGAACAAAAGTTGTCGCACCCGTGCATAATCGGCACAAAACTGCGGAACGCGCCCGGTTCAAGGTGCGAGGCGGAAAAGGAAAAAACAGGCTTTTCCGTGTCTTCCCTTCTGGGCGTTCCCCGTTCAACGGCGTCCAAAATGGCCGGAAAAAGCGAACGGGCGGAGGTACCCATCACATAGTCCACCGCGGGAAAATCCGCCTTGAGTTTTTCTCCCAGCCGTTCGGCCATGCAGCCGGCCACGGTCAGGGTAAACGCTCTGCCGCCCGCCGCGCGCTTTTTCTTGAGGGCCTGGTACAGGGCAAGCCGCCCCCGCACCCGGGTTTCCGCGGTTTCCCGTACCGAGCAGGTGTTCAGGAGAACAAGGTCGGCGTTTTCGCCGGAGGGGGATTTTTGCCAGCCGCGCCCGGCGAGAACCAGTTCCAGCGCCGCGGATTCGGCCGAATTCATCTGGCAGCCGTATGTTTCAAAAAAGTAGGTCACACTTCCACGCGCCGGTTTCCGGTTACGAACGGCTCCTCATGCCTTTAAAGAATTTGATCGCGTTCCAGACACCCAGCGCAAGCAGGCCGGCCGCGCCCGCGCCCAAAGCGAACCTTGCAAGGCCGCCCAATACCGGCAGGCGCGAAACGATCGCCAAAACCCCGGCGGCCGCAGCGACAAAGCCGGGAAACTTGTCTCCGGGACTTTTGGAGGAAAGGGCGGCGATTCCCACAATACCGATAACGGCGCCGGCGATAATTCCCGCGACAGCCGGCAGAGACCCCAATATAAACAGGACGACGGCGCCGGCGATTCCGCCGACGGCGATGACACCCCGTTTTGCTACTTCATTAACCGGCACAATGTCGTTCATTCAAGGCTCCTTTGGTCGTATTCAGCGCTGGCATAGGCGCTGTGATTGTGGATACTTTCAAAATTTTCAGCCTCTACGGAAAAACAGCTAAACTGTTCGAGCGCCTTTATTCCAATGTACACATCCCTGACCAGATCTTCAACAAACTTCGGATTGTCGTAGGCGGTTTCGGTTATGTGTTTTTCATCTTCCCGCTTGAGCATTGAATATACCGGGCTCGACGCGCATTTTTCAACCAGTTCTATAATGTCCTCTATCCAGAAAAACGGCCCCAATTCAAGCTTTACCGTAACAATGCCGCGCTGATTATGGGCGCCCCGGTCGGAAATCGCCTTGGAACAGGGGCAGACCGTCGCCACCGGTATTGAAATCGATACGGTAAAATGCCGCTGCGTCCGGCCGCCGGCCTTTTCCACCCGGCCCTGGTAACAACAGGTATACGACATGATCCCCGGAAGCCG
Organism: Treponema sp.; assembly: GCA_031268975.1. Taxonomy (GTDB): domain Bacteria; phylum Spirochaetota; class Spirochaetia; order Treponematales; family Breznakiellaceae; genus JAIROH01. The sequence goes on from JAIRWM010000037.1 coordinate 3,604, forward strand.
GGAAACAGGGGCTTTTTTTTCGAGGAAGTACGGAAATTCCAGGACGCCGTAGGCCGATTCAGCTTCCAGTTCGGAAAGAATCTCCTTGAGCATCGCAAGGAAACGGGGCATGGACAGATCCTTTCTGTACCGGTGAAAAATTTCCACAAAGCGGCTCATGTGGGTTCCCTTGAAATGCCGGGGAAGATCGGCGAACAGATCCGCCTTTGCCGTCGTATGCTGAACCTTGTGTACCTTGTCGAGAACCGTTACCGGATATTCAAGGCCCTTCACCCCAACCTTGGTAAGGGGAATATCCCTGGTATCCGGGGAACTTTGTACGTCAACCATGAACGCTCCCCGGCCCGGCCGCGGCGCGGGCTTCGACAGCGGCGCGGGCTTCGACAGCGGCGCGGCCTTCGGCGGCGGCGATTACATTAAGGAGGAGCATCGCTATGGTCATGGGGCCCACGCCGCCGGGCACCGGGGTAATGTACGAAGCCTTTTCCGCGACACGTTCAAAGTCGACATCCCCTTTCAGCCGGTAACCGTTTTTCGCCGAACAATCCTCGACGCGGCTGACCCCCACGTCGATCACCACGACGCCCTCTTTAACCATATCCACAGTAACAAGGCCGGGCTTTCCCGCGGCGGCGATAAGTATGTCCGCCTGCCTGGTATAGCGGCCCGGATCCCCGCTGCCGGTGTGGCAGACAGTTACCGTGGCGTTTACCTCCCGCCGGGCAAGGAGACTTGCCAGCGGCTTCCCGACAATGTTGGAACGTCCCAGCACCACCGCGTGAGCGCCCGCCGTGGGAATCTTCATTTCGTCCAGCAAAACCAATACGCCGTGCGGAGTGCAGGGCAGAAACCCCGGCCGCCCCAGAACCATGTTTCCCACGGAAACCGGGTGAAAGCCGTCCACGTCCTTTGCCGGGTCAATCGCGGTAATAACCGCATCTTCCCGGATTTGGGGCGGCAGCGGAAGCTGAACCAGAATGCCGTGGACGGACGGGTCGGCGTTAAGGGCGGCAATCCGCGCAAGCAGGGCTTTTTCGCCGGTATCCCGGGGAAGGCGTATGTCAAGGCTTTCCATCCCGGCGGCGGCCAGGGCCTTTTCCTTGCCGGTTACATACGAAACACTCGCCGGATCCTCCCCCACAAGAACCACGGCCAAACAGGGAACAATGCCGAGCGCACGCAGGGCGGCGGCGCGGACAGCGGCTTCTTCCCGCTTTTTCCCGGCGATTTCCTTTCCGTCAATAACAACAGCCATATGTGCCGCCTCCCGGACATTCAGTATGACGCCGGAAGTTTCGATGTTCAAGCCGTTTGCTACAGCGGCAGTATCACCATAAAGCGGCCTTTTTCCGCATATATGGTGAAAGAACCGTCCGGCGCTTCGTTGCTGAGACCGAAAAAGCCGCGCCCCCAGACCAGGCCGGTCAGCGGCCACTTGAGCCCCTTGCTTGCCGCTTTCCAGGGGCCGGGGCCGAGGGGAAACACCGATATAAGGAACCCCCGCCGGGGCTCAGGCGGGCCGAGGTTTCCTTCCTCCGTATACCGAAGCGCGCCGGGACTCTCGATACAGCGGATATCTTCCCGCCCGGTGATCCACCGTTCCGGAGGCTTTTCCCGTTCAAAAAGGGATCGAATCGCGAAAAGATGATCGGTTCTGCCCCCGCCACCGCCGATGATCCATATCCGGCCGCATCCTTTTTCCCGGAGCAGGGAAAAAGCCAGCTCCGTGTCGGTGTAGTCTTTGTCGGCCGGATAGCGCAGTACCTGTTCCGGCCGGTACGCGGCAAGGCGGCGCCCGGTGTCAAGGGAGTCCATGTCCCCGATTATCAGGGAGGGCCTGATACCCGCCCGTTCGGCGGCAAGCAGCCCGGAATCCGCGGCGACGACAAGCGGGGAACCCTGCGCGGCCATAGCCTGAGAACCCGGCGCAAAACGGCATTCGGCCGCCGCTTCTTCCAGCAGCGCCCGGCACTGTTCCGGCGAAGGAGCCGCTCCCCCGGTAAAGACAATCCCAAGCCGCGTGTCCATACCGCCGAATTGTAGTATACTCGCCGGTAATGAGCAATCTGCGCATTCATCCTGTCCTGCGGGATATCGCGGCCGTTTTTACCGCCGCGGGGAAAGAAGTGTACCTTGTCGGCGGCGCGGTCCGCGATCTGCTGCTGGGCCGGGATTCCGCCGACTGGGATCTTTCCACAAACGCCCGGCCCGAAGAAGTAATGGGCCTTTTCCGGAAGGTTATCGCCACCGGCATAAAGCACGGGACGGTGACAATCCGCTGGAAAGGCATATCCCTGGAAGTAACGACATTCCGCACGGAATCGGCGTACAGCGACGGCCGCCGCCCCGACCAGGTTCGTTACGCGGCCACCATAGCGGAAGACCTTTCCCGAAGGGACTTTACCATGAACGCCGCCGCGGTGCGGCTCCCGGACGGGCTCCTCTCCGATCCGTTCGGCGGCAGGGACGACATAAAACGGCGGATCATCCGCTGTGTAGGCGCCGCCGAAGAACGCTTTGCCGAAGACGGACTGCGGCCGCTGCGGGCGCTGCGCTTCGCTTCCCAGCTTGGCTTTGACCTGGACAGGGCGACAGCCGGAGCCATACACGGGGCCCTGCCCACCACGGCAAAGGTAGCCCCGGAGCGGATACGCGACGAACTGGACAAGATTATCGCTTCGCCCAACCCGCTGCGGGCCTTCCGCCTTATGGAAGAAACCGAAATGCTCCATTTACTGCTTCCCGAACTTGCCGCCTGCCGGGGCGTCGAACAGGGAGGCTATCATCATTTTGACGTACTGGATCATTCGTTTCTCGCCTGCGACTGGGCGGCGAAAAAAGGCTTTTCAAAGGAAGTGCGCCTTGCCGCCCTGCTGCACGACACCGGAAAGCCGCTGGTACGGAGAAAAAAAAACCCGGATGAAACACCCGGGGATTCCCCGTCCGGCGGAGGGGCCTATACGTTTTACAACCATGAACGGGAATCGGGAAAGCTTGCCTTTGAAGTGATGAGCCGCTTCCGCTATCCCAACGCGGTAACCGAAAAAGTGCTGCGGCTTGTCAGGGAGCACATGTTCCACTACGAGGAAAACTGGACAGACGCCGCGGTCCGCCGCTTTATCATCCGCGCCGGAACAGACCTTATTCCCGAACTGACCCAGCTCCATCTGGCCGACACCGCCGGCACAACCGGCGCCGAAAGCGACCCGGCGGCCCTGCTGCCGCTGCTTGACCGCATTGAGGCCGTCCTTGAAAAAGGCAAAGCCATTTCCCTGAAAGACCTTGCCGTAAACGGCAGGGACCTTATCGCCCTCGGCGTCGCCCCCGGTAAATATGTGGGCATCATCCTCAACGAGCTGCTTGACGCCGTTATCGAGGATCCGGCCCTTAACAGCCGGGAAAAACTGCTGGAAATCGCGGGGAACATCACTACGCGGTACCGCAAAGCATCACGGTAATCACCGACATCCGCGGCGTTCCATTGTGTGGAATACTGT
>JAIRWM010000079.1 GCA_031268975.1 Treponema sp.
TTCCACGTTTGTGAAAGGTAAACAATTTTCTGCCGGCATCTGTATCAATTAGATGATTGCCCTTGGTATCTATGGCGAATATTTTATCCTTTGTCCACACCAGAAAGTCAGGGTTAAAATAATTCGTTCCACTCTACCGGTGATTAAGAATTTCAGATAAATTCTTGCTTTTTTGGACGATTTTTTGGTATCGGCAGACATACGAGCATTGTATCCTGCATAGGAATAGAGCAAACGGTCTTAAAGGCCGGAAAATACGGAGGAAAAAGAATGTATGACACTCATATTCTGACGGACGAAGGGTGCCGCAGTGTGTGGGAAGACGGTAAAAAGACTGGGTATGCCGTCAACCTGACCATCAATTATTACCGGGGCCTGCCGCTCTGCTGTGTTGAATGCATAGAGCTTGAGGTTGACGGTCAAAAAGTCCCGGAGAAGGACATGATCGTCCAGCATAACGGCCGGGAATATCCCTATCCTGCCATACTGGCGGACGATTTCCCAACGGATTTTTACTGGCTTTTCGGCGAGAAACTCCGTGTTGTTATTAAGAAAGACGGCGGCATTGAACAGGGAAAGCACAAGGTCCGCCTTAAGCTCGGTACCCGCCGTTCCTATACGCCGACCATGTGGGCAGGCTGCGAAAAAACTCTGACCTTTGCGTAAGTTGATGACATTTTAGCGCCCTTCAGGGGCCAAAATTTTTATTTGGAGGAAAAACGATGATTACCAATCACGACATAAAACTGGGCGTATCCCTGTACAGCTATCAGGACAACTATTACTTCAAGAAGCATGATCTTGAAGGCTGCATTGCGGCGGCGGCCGGGGCCGGGGCTGAGGGGATTGAAGTGTTTCCTGAAATGATGATGCCCGAATGGCCGTATATCAGCGACGCCTTTGTGGACAAGTGGAACGGCTGGATGCGGCGTTACGCTATGAAGCCGGTATGTATCGACCACTTCGCCGACCGGGCCATGTGGAAAAACAAGCAGCTTACGGATGACGAACTGGTGGAACGTTCCGTCTGGTATATTAAGGCGGCCAGCAAACTGGGCGCAAAGTTCATCCGTCTTATGCATTCCGCCCACATGGGGCATCTTATTCCGGGACCCGGCGGTAAGACAATTGAACTTGTCAATCCAAAAATCGCCGCCCGTCTTCTCCCCTACTGTGCCGAATACAACGTCGTTATGGCGCTGGAATGCCACGCCCCTTCACGTGTTGATGATCCTTTGCAGGAGCCTTACCTTGAAGAGGCGGAAAAACTTGGCCTTTCACAGTACATCGGCCTGCAGGCAGATTTTTCATCCTATGAATACCGCCCAAGCACTGCCGTCGTGGAACGAAGCATCCGGGACGGCGGAAAACGCGAAGTCCTTTACTATCTCCTTGACCTTATTCAGAAGCTCAACCTTGAGAATATTGACTATGATGCCGGACAAGTAGAGGAAAAAATAAAAAAAATGGGTGCAGGTGAAGAGGAAATGGGATTTTTTGATCGTTATGTCCGCCGTCAAACCCGGATGGCTTCGTATGAAAAGCTCAAGGAGTACGCAAAGCGCCTTGTGTATGTGCATGGGAAATTTCACTACATCGGTGAGGATGGTGAAGTTGACTGCATCGACTATCAAAAAACGATTGGCGCCTTAAAGGAAGGGGGCTACAGGGGCTTTATCTGCTCGGAATTTGAAGGGAACCGTTTATTAAACGATATAGGCTGGGTGGACGAAATCGAGTATGTCCGCAAGCACCATGTTCTTATGCGCAAATGCCTTGGCTACCAGGATTAAGGAGGTACATTGTGAGCGGTAAATTAAAAGCCGGTATTGTCGGCTGCGGCGGTATCGCGGGGCAAAAACATTTTCCCGCCCTGTCATTGCTGAAGGATGAAGTTGAGATTACCTATTTCTGCGACATCATTGAAGAACGGGCCGTCAATGCGTCCAAAGAATTCGGGATTCCCGGCGCGAAGGTAAGCACCGATTACAAGGATGTCGTTAATGACGGCAGTATCGACATAATCTATGTGCTTACCCCCAACGTGAACCACAGCCCCATTACCTGCGATGCCCTTGCCGCAGGCAAACACGTTATGTGTGAAAAGCCTATGGCCATAAACTACGCCGAAGGTAAAAAAATGCTGGACGCGGCCAGAGCATCGGGGAAAAAACTTACCATCGGCTACCAGAACCGGTTCCGCCGGGATTCCCGCGAACTTTTTGCGCGGAGCCGGGACGGAGAACTGGGGGAAGTCTACTTTGCCAAGGCCCATGCGGTCAGGCGGCGGGCAGTGCCCACCTGGGGTGTCTTTCCGGACAAGGCGAAGCAGGGAGGCGGGCCGCTTATCGACATCGGCACCCACGCCCTGGATTTGACCCTCTGGTTTATGAACAACTACGAGCCGGAATGTGTTTTGGGCCAGACTTTTCAAAAACTCAAGGATTACCCCGATGGTAATATGTTCGGCCCCTGGGATCCGGCAAAATTTGAAACCGAGGATTCCGCCTTTGGGATGATCCGCATGAAAAACGGCGCGGCCATCTATCTTGAGGCCGCCTGGGCGCTCAATGTACTGGACCCCAAAGAAGCCCAGGTTACGCTCTGCGGGACCAAGGCCGGCGCGGAAATGTTCGGTGATGCCTGGAAGAATGAGGGCTACAACATCATCAATAAGGTAGAACACAACAACCTGGTGAGTATCCAGCCTTCCGGCGCTGGCGGTGTGTATGGCTTTGCCAGTGCGGGTTCCCAGGCGCCGCAGGACCTTGAGGCCCGCCAGTGGATCGGCGCGATCAAAAACAACAGCGATCCCCTGGTAAAGCCGGAAGAGGCATTAGTGGTAACCCGAATTCTTGAGGCGATTTACGAATCGGCCTATAGCAAAAAACCGGTTTATTTTTAATTTGGAGGCAGCATGAGCAACTACATTAAACGAAGCGTGACCATTTACAGTTTTAAGGACATGGTCTGTGAAGGCCGTCTGAGCTGGGAAGAATGTATCAGCAAGATTGTCAATTTGGGGATTACCGGGGTTGAGCTTTTGGGACAGCTTTATTTCCGTGAATGTCCTGAAATTAACCGGGAAGATCTGGCAGCATGGAAAAAGATGATGTGGCGTTACGGTACAAAAACTGTGGCCCATGACTTTTTTGTTGACAAGTTCATGTACAGGGGCCGGGCTCTTACCATGAGGGAAAGCGTGAAGGTGCTGGAGAATCATGTCAAATTCGCCGCCGCCATTGATTGTCCCATCATCCGCATCGGCGGTACTTTTGATCCCGAACTGTTCCGTCTGGCAAAACCAGTCTGCGAGGATTATGG
>JAIRWM010000093.1 GCA_031268975.1 Treponema sp.
TGTCTTCAAATTTAACCCCATAACGCCCTCCGATCCCTCCGCCGGATAAGCATATTTGGGTTAGATTTTTATTATGAGGCATGTTCTCTTTTGGGTTAGATTATTTATGAGGCAATGCGTGTAATTGACGGGCGGGCCTCCATGTGGCATAATTGTCTTCTGTCCGCGGGCGGCTGTTCGGGCGGGGCGGGCGTGGTTATTTGGGTGAGGAGTATATATGGCTCATGTCCACTATTATAAGCGGGTTGAGAAGAGTGTTGTTAAAAAGATACAGGGCGGATGTTCCTGGATTCTCGGACGGCTCGGGGGTTTTTTCAGGGCGGTGAAGCGGCTTTTGGTCCGCGATTATACAATCGTTCTTATTCCCCATTCGGAAAAACGGGTTTATAATTTTCACGCAAAGTTTTTGACTATTTTTTCCGGCATTTTCCTTTTTTTGGGGATAGCAGCCCTTTTTTTCCTGTACAGCGCCATGACGGGGAGCGCCCGGAGCGGTTTTACTGAGCGGGACAGTAAGCTTAGGGAAACCCAGGCGGATCTGGACCGGCTGCGCGAAGAGGTTAATCAGCTTTCCCGGGCTGCGCGGGGTTTTGAGGCGGTTCTTTCCAGTACGCTTTCCATGCTGGGTACGGAACCGGCGGTGTCCGGCGGTGAGCGGGCTTCAATTTTTACCCTTCCGGGGGGAAGCGGTGATTTTTCCCGGGAAGTGGAAGACATTCGCCAGCTTTCCGGCTATTTTTCTTCGGCTATTGAGCCGGTAAAGGAAATCGGCGCGATACTGAATTCCCAGAGCGACATACTTTCGGAAATTCCCAGCGTGTGGCCGGTGCGGGGGGGAGGTGGGCACTTTACCCAGCGTTTCGGTATCGGCCCGGATCCGTTTACCGGGGCGGCCCACATGCATACCGGTATAGACATTTCCACGTACCGGCAGGGCGACCCCATTGTGGCGACAGCCGACGGGCAGGTCGCGTTTCTTGCTTATGAGCCGAATGGATTCGGCAATTACATTATTATCCGGCATCAACACGGGTTTTATACCCGTTACGCCCACATGTCGATGTTCCGGGCAGAGGCGGGGCAGCAGGTAAAGCAGGGCGACGTAATAGGTTATATCGGCAACACAGGCCGTTCAACCGGGCCGCATCTTCATTACGAAGTGCATATCGGTTCCGACGTGGTTGATCCGTATAAATATCTTAACATTCGTCACAGTCCCGGACGGTAGTGTCATGGCGTATATATCCCGGGGCGGAAAAAAAGACGATTTCTCCATAAACACGATTATCGGTCCCGGATCGTTTGTCAAGGGTGATATTGATTCCGGGGGATTTACCCGGGTGGACGGCGCCTTGCGGGGGAACCTGCACGCGAAAGGCAGGGTTGTCGTCGGCGAAAAAGCGCGGATGCGGAGCAGCATTACCGGGACGACGGTAACGGTGGGCGGCATTGTGGACGGCAATATTTTGGCCAGTGAACGGCTTGTAGTGCTGCCGACGGCGCTTATTTTGGGGAACATAACCACCCGGCGCATGGAAGCCGGGGAAGGGTGCCTAATCCACGGCAGGGTGCGGGTCTGCCAGGACGATGAAAGCTGGAGCCGGGCGCAGGGAGAATACCGGGACAAACGTCATGCCCAGACGGGGTACGGAGAGGCCGCCGGCGCGGCTCCCCCGCAGTTCCAGCGGCTCCGGACAGAACATGGCTAATATTGTTTTCCCGGACGGCGCTTCGCCGCTTTTTAACCCGGCGGTATATGGAGAGGCAGGCGCGGAAGCCCGGAAAGCAAAATCGCCGTCAGCGTCCCGGGGAGAAAAAACAGGAAAAGTAAAAAAACGCCCCTTTGCGTCGATGTTTGAAAAAGCCCGGGACGCAGCGCTCCCCGAAGAGCTTTCCCCGTCTGAAGAGTCGCTTCACCTTCTTTTGGACGATGTACACAGTACCGGAGACGCCCTCTCCAGGCGGCCTTTTCCCCAGGAAGTAAAAGAATACAAACAGGCGGTACGGAATTTTGTTCACTATGTTGTGGAAAACAGTTATGGTCTGGAAAAATTTCAGACAAAATACCGGGAAATGAAAGGGCGGATTCCCGTGGTAAAGCTTCAGGTAATTGACAAAAAGCTGGAAGAACTGGCGGCGGCGGTCATGCGGGGGCAAATGTCCCAGCTTTCAATACTGGGAAGGACAGACGAGATCAAGGGACTTTTGGTAGATCTTTTGGAATAGGACGACACAGTGGAAGATGATCAATACAGCGAAATAAACGAAGAAGACATTGCCGCCCTGGAAGACAGGCCGGGGGAAGAAACCCTTGAAGACAGCGTTATTGTTCAGACGGCGGAAACAGGACTTGAACCGGATACGCCGGTGTACCGGCTCAGGCTGCCGTATTCCAACGAAACTTTTTTGGCCGCCTACAAAGACGGGGAGCTTTCTTTGGGAAGCAAAGTTCTGGTTTACACCCGCTATGGCAAGGATCTCGCTCAGGTAATGGGAAAGGTCCGCTGTTCGGCATCCGAGGTCGCCCTTATTGAACGGCCCGCCGCCGAAGAAGACCTTCAAAAAATGGAGCGCAGCAAACTCCTGGAAGAAGAAGCCTTTGGAATATGCCGGGAAAAAATTGAAAGACACCGGCTCGAGATGAAGCTTGTTTCAGTACATTATCTGCTTGAAGAACCGAAGATACTGTTTTTCTTTACGGCGGAAACCAGGGTCGATTTCAGGGAACTGGTGAAAGATCTCGTGTCGGTATTCAGAATGCGCATAGAACTCCGCCAGATTGGGGTCAGGGATGAATCCCGCGTTGTCGGGGGGCTTGGGGTCTGCGGCCGGGGTTACTGCTGCCACATGGTTTCCGACAAGCTGAAGCCCGTCTCCATAAAAATGGCAAAAGATCAAAACCTGTCCCTCAACTCAATGAAAATTTCCGGCACCTGCGGCCGGCTTCTGTGCTGCCTGGCCTACGAACATGGCTTTTACAGCGAGCAGCGCAGGCTTATCCCCCAGGAAGGCGCAAGGCTTTCTTACGACGGCGTTTCCTGGAAAGTAACGGAAGTTAACGTGGCGGCGGGGCGGATTACCATGAACGCCGAAGACAGCCGCGTCCTGGTTCTGCCGTTTTGCCGTTTTGAGAAAACCGATAACAGGTGGGTAATCAAAGCCGCCGAATGCCAGAAAACCCCGGCCGCAGACTAGCGCGGGGTTTTTGCCGTGTCGCAGATACGGCGGGCCATTTTTTCAAGCGGGACTTGTTCCATAACAAAGCCAAGCTCATAGGCGACACGGGGCATGCCGTAGACGACCGCGGTCTTTTCGTCCTGGCCAAGGGTAAGGCCCCCTTCCCGGTAAATAAGGCCAAGCTGGTGCGCCCCGTCCCGGCCCATGCCGGTCATAATGACCCCAAGGACATGGTTCGTATACGCCATGGCGACAGAGGCGAAAAGCACGTCCGCGGAGGGTCGGTGGCCGTTAACCGGCGGGGCGTCGGAAAGGTGGAGTATCGCGCCGGAAACTTTTTTTTCAACTTCAATGTGTTTGTTGCCCGGCGCGATATAGGCGCATCCCGGTTGAAGTACATCACCCTCTTCGCCTTCTTTAACATGAAGCGGGCATATCCGGTCCAGGCTTTTGGCGAATTCCTGCGTAAAGCCCGCCGGCATATGCTGCACCACAAGAATCGGCTGTTTGAGGTCCGCGTCAAGGCCTGAAAAAACAATGCGCAGGGCGTCGGGGCCGCCGGTGGATATGCCTATTGCGATAATTTCCGTATTGCCGGGTCTGCGCGAAGCCTGGGGCGGCGGCGCCGGCGTAGACGGGACCGGCCCGCCGAAAAGGCCGAAGTTGGCGGCGATGGCCGGTTTTTTCCCCGCTTCCGCTTCCGGCTTTTTTGTGTATTCCTGGGGAGTAAGAACCCGCTTTCCCTTTGTTTTGCGGTACTGGCCGCCGTAGGCAATAAGCAGGCTTGTCAGATGATCCGCCACCACGTGCAAATCGACCGATATGGATCCGGAAGGCTTTGTGACAAAGTCGGACGCCCCCAAAGAAAGGGCTTCCATGGTAATCGCGGCGCCTTCTTCCGCTATCGAAGAAAGAATAATTACCGGTATGTCTATGCCCTGTTTTTGCCGTTCCTTGAGGAATTCAATGCCGTTCATTTCCGGCATTTCCAGATCCAGACAGATCACGTCGGGATTAACCCGGGGAATTTTTTGAAGGGCAAAGTTTCCGTTCATGGCCTTTTCGGCAATTACCAGCCCCGGAGTGGACTCCACCATTTTACCGATAAGGTTCCGCATCAAGGCGGAATCGTCGACAATCAGAACGGAAATTTCATCAGCCACAATTAACCCCTAAACAAATTTTCTGTATAATGTCGCCCATTGGGTCTTTACAAATTCAAAGCTTGTGTCCATTCCAAAAAGAGACTCGGAATGGCCGATAAACAGAAACGATTTACTCCCCATCGCTTCCCAAAAACGGTTAATAACCGCCGTCTGGGCCGCTTCGTCAAAATAAATGATAACATTTCTGCAAAACACGATATCCAGATTACGCTGCCCGGAATCGTTTTTCAGGTTATGATAGTCAAAGCGTATTTTTGACATTATGTCGGCGTGAACTTTGTATCCGCCCTCGACCCTGTCGAAGTATTTTTTCAGGTACGGATCGGGGATTCCGGCGATATGGCTGTCGGAGTAAAAGCCCTCTTTGCCGGCCATAAGACACTTGAGGCTTATATCGCTGGCGGTTATCTCAAAGCTCCATGGCGGGCTGAGCATTTCGCTTAAAAGCATGGCTATCGTATACGGCTCTTCCCCGGTGGAACAGCCCGCGCTCCACACCCTGATTTTCCCCGGCTGCTTTATTTTTTTCAATTCGGGAATGACAAAATGTTCCAGGGCGTCAAAATGGGCCTGATTCCGGAAAAACCGGGTCAAATTGGTCGTTATGGAGTCCAGGAAGTCCTTGAGCTCTTCTTTGTCACGGAGAATGACAGCGTAGTACTCTTTAACGGTAGCGATGCCTTTTTCGCGGAGCTTTTCCTTGAGCCGGGATTCCAGGATCGACCGGTTCGTGGCGGTAAAGTGGATTCCGCTCTCGTTGTAGACAAAATTCCGGTACAATTCAAAATCCGAGTCGGAAAAGAACCCTGTGTCCATGAATTTATTCTAAAGACTGGATCATCTCGTGTCAATCAACGTATAATCTTTTTACATGAACAAGTATATCTTTGTCTCAGGTGGTGTCTGTTCCAGCCTTGGGAAGGGGGTCGCGGCCTCTTCTCTGGGGGCGCTTTTGGAAGGCAGGGGGCTCAATGTACGCATGGTGAAGTGCGATCCCTACATAAATGTGGACGCCGGAACCATGAGCCCCTACCAGCACGGTGAAGTGTATGTTACCGACGACGGGGCTGAAACCGACCTTGATTTGGGTAACTATGCCCGGTTCACCCGGGGCGTCCTTTCCCGGGCAAATTCGATAACGACAGGCCAGGTTTACGACGCCGTTATCCGGAAAGAACGGGAAGGCCGTTACCTTGGAAGAACCGTCCAGGTTATCCCCCATATAACGGACGAGATAAAGAGCCGTATCGCGGCGGTGGCCAAGGAAGACCCCGATACCGATGTGGTTATTGTGGAAATCGGCGGAACGGTGGGGGATATTGAATCAATCCCCTTTCTTGAAGCCGCCCGGCAGATGATCCACGAATCGGGCCGCAGTAACGCCATTTCGGTGCATCTAACCCTTATCCCGGAAGTCGCCGGCGGGGAGCTTAAAACAAAGCCGACCCAGCATTCGGTCAAGGCCATGCAGGAAATGGGAATACAGCCGGATATTCTTGTCTGCCGCGCACCGACCATGCTTGACGAGTCGAACCGCAGAAAAATAGCCCTGTTCTGCAATGTGGAAAACGATGCGGTTTTTACATCGTACAATATAGATACCACCATTTATGAAATCCCCCTGGTGTTCTTCAAACAGAAGCTGGACCAGGTGGTGTTAAAAAAAATGGGGGTGGAAAGCCGCCATGCCAACCTGGGCGCGTGGTACTCCATGATGGATAAGTTCAAGACGCAAAAAGGTTCGGTCCGTATCGGCATTGTGGGAAAATACATGGAACTGCACGACGCCTACAAAAGCGTATACGAAGCGCTGTTTCACGCCGGCCTTGAATGTGGCGTTAAAGTTGAACTGGTAAAAATAGACTCAACGCCCCTTGAAGAAGGCGACGCGGCCGCCGTGAACGCTCTTTTGGGTTCTCCCGATTCCGGCGTGGACGGCATTCTTGTGCCGGGCGGTTTTGGACAGCGGGGCATAAACGGCATGGTAAAGGCTGCCTCGTGGGCCCGGACAAACAAGGTTCCGTACTTTGGCATATGTCTGGGCATGCAGATTATGGTGATAGAATGGGCCCGCAATGTACTTGGCTGGGAAGACGCCGACAGTACCGAGTTCAATCAGGATACACGGCATCCTGTGGTAAGCCTCATGGAAGAGCAGGAAAATGTGGTGAATTACGGGGCCACGATGAGGCTGGGCCGCAGTGAGTCGGCGGCGGAAGAAGGAAGCCTCGTCGCCGCCGCGTACGGGGAAAAACATATTTTTGAACGGCACCGGCACCGCTACGAGTTTTCCAATGTATACCGCAAAGAAATGTTGGAAACAGGGCTCAGGCTTTCCGCCTTTACTCCCGACGGGGTTTTGGTTGAGTCCGTAGAATGGCCGGATCATCCCTGGGCAGTCGGGGTACAGTTTCACCCCGAGTTCAAATCAAAGCCGACCCTGGCGCATCCGCTGTTCCGGGAATTTATCGCTGCGGCGAGGGACAAAAAAGGAGCGCAGATGTGACGCGGGGCGGCCGGAACAGACGTCCCCGGATTTTCGCGGTGCGTTTCGCGTTTCCGCTTTTTGTCCTTGCGGCGGCCTGCTCCTTTGATTACAGCCTCCCTCCGGAGAATTCCTCAGACGATCCCGCCGTGATCATGAACGATATGGAATATGTCCGCATGGAAAATTCCCGCCCGGTCGTAAGGCTGCGTTCAAAAGAAGCCCGGCGTTATGAAGAAAAACATATCATGGAACTGGACGATTTTTCTTTTGAACAGTACGATGCCGCGCCTGAAACCGGCGGGGAAATTCCCGCCGTAAATGTCCGGGGCGCGGGGAGCTCCGCGAAAATACAAACCGATTCCGGAGACCTTGTCATGTCGGGAGGCGTCTCTGTCGATGTCGCCTCCGAGGACATTTCGCTGTTCACGGAAAACATTTCGTGGAAAGATGCGGAACGGCTTCTTTCCGCCCCGGAAGAGGTTACCATTACCCGCCAGGACGGGACGCGGCTTTCCGGCCAGAACTTTTTCGCCGACACAAGACGGCGTGAATGGCGTTTTGAAGGAGCCTTGTCCGGCGACATCGTAGAGGCGGACGAAACAGCCGAAACGGCGGACGGGCCTGCGGCGGCAATGGACGGGACAGTGGCGGCAGTGGATGATACGACGGCCGCGGACAGGGCGGTTGTTGAAAAATGAACCTCCCCGCTCCTCCGGGCGAGCTATCTTGTAAGCGTTGCGTCGTCCACGAGGTTCGGTCTGCAAGGAAATTATGTAACTGTGGGGTTTGTTGCCATGCTGTCTAAATACAACGTTTTTGAACCGCCCCGAAGGGCGGGGTATCAAACCCCGCCGCGAATGAACCTCCTTGCCGCGCTGGCATTGACCTGTGTTCTGCCCGTTTCGCTTTACGCCGATACCTTTAGTTTCAAGGCCGATAAAATGGCCGGGAGCCGGGCGACCGGAAAGGAAATACTTGTTCTTTCCGGCAATGCCGAAGTTCATTCCGATTCCATTGTGCTTAAGGCAGACCGAATTGAGATTCAGGGGAAAGACAACGAGTTTATTGACTGCGGCGGCAATGTCTGGGGCATGGACGAAGAGAAAAACATCGTCTTTAAAACAGACAGACTCCGCTATGATCGTACCCTTAAAATACTCCGGCTTGAGGGAAACTCGACACTGGAAGACAGGAACAACGAAGTTGTCGCCAAGGGGCGTTTTATCGAATATAACGACGGCAGCGAAACCGCCGTTTTTCAGGTGGCGGTACGGCTTTTCAAGGACGCCATCGTCTGCCGTTCCGAATATGCCGTGTACAAGCGGGATGAACAGCTGCTTGACCTTTCCGGTTTTCCGGTGGTGTTTAAGGATCAGGACGAATTCCGCGCCGACCGCATACGGGTTAATCTTGATACGGAAGATGTTTCGATGGAAGGGACTGTTTCCGGGTCCATCAATAAGGGGACCGATCAATGACCTCCGGGATAAACGGAACAGCGGCGGGCGCGCATACGCTTGTAGTTCGCTCTCTGCATAAAAAGTTCGGCAGACGGGAAGTTGTCCGGGGCGTTGACTTTACGATGAAAAACGGAGAAGTGGCCGGACTGCTTGGTCCCAACGGGGCGGGAAAAACAACGATATTTTACATTATTGTGGGCTTCCACCGGCCCAGCGGGGGCAGTGTGCTTCTGGACGGAAAAGATATCGCCACGGAGCCCATGTACAACAGGGCGCGGCTGGGAATAACATACCTGCCCCAGGAAGCGTCGGTGTTCAGAAAGCTTACCGTGGAAAAAAACCTGTGGGCCATTCTGGAAACCAGGCGGGACATTGACCAGGCGGCAAAGAAGGAGCGGCTGGAAAAACTGCTTGAAGATTTTGGAATTGCCCGGATTCGGGATCAGGCCGGGTATACACTTTCCGGAGGGGAACGGCGGCGCACGGAAATCGCGCGGGCTCTGGCAACGGATCCGAAATTCCTGCTTCTCGACGAGCCCTTTGCGGGTATTGATCCTAAAACGGTTTTTGAACTAAAGGCGATTATCCGTTCCCTCGCGGAAAGCGGCATCGGGGTGCTTATTACCGATCACAATGTACGGGATACGCTGGAAATAACCACCGAGTCTTTTATCATTAACGAGGGCGTTATCGTGGCCCGGGGCGGCAGAGACACCATACTCGCCGATCCCATGGTACGGGAGATTTACCTGGGCAGCGAGTTCCGCATGTAGGGGCAACGCTGATGAGCGTCAAGTTGATCAGCGTTGCCTTAAAACGGCAGTTTGAAGCCGGGGACAATGTTTTCGATTGCGTCTTTAACGGCCTCTTCCGCCTGGCTCCTGATTTCTTCTTTTGCCCTGTCCACGGCCTCTTCGGCCGCGCCCCGGAGTTTCCGCTCGGCTTCGTTCTTTTTTTCGTCCAGGGACGTTTTAAGCCGTTCAACGGCGGCCTGGTCTCCCCTGACCGCCGCGAAAATCGAGTCCAGATCTTCCCGGGAAACCCATTTTTCGTCGAGGTACTCGGAAAGCTTTTCCCGCAGCGCCCGTTCTATGGCGGCCTCGGCCTGCCTGAGGTAGCGCTCGGCGGCGCGCCGCAGGGCCGCCGCGATAAGCTCGCCTATGTTGGTTGTAAGCGAAAAGCTGTCGTCCCCCGCCGCGTTACGCTCGTACTGTACCGCCAGGTTTACTTCGTTCCGATCCGTCAATACTTCCGCGATAACTTCGGCGGCCGTGCCTTTCGGGTCGATAAGGCGCGGCTCCGTTATGTCGATACCCGCGCCGCCGGAGACGGCGCCGTTTCTGCCGCCCGAGAGATTGACGCTGAACCCGGCGCCGCCGGAAAATCCGCCGATGCCGGCTGCGCTTAAATTACCTCGAATGTCCAGGGGAAAATTGTTTCCCGCGAGCCTGGCGCTGAAATACCGGGCGGCGTTTGTCCTAAAGTCGGCGCTGCCTTCAAAGCCGGCTGTTCTGCCATGGCTCCCCTGTTCGGTAAGGGATAGTTTCAGTTCCACCGGTCCGCCGGACAAATCCGGATCGGAACTGACGTTTTGCAGATCAAAACCCCAGTTCCAGGAGCCAAGGGTAAAGTCCGACGCCATTTCTCCAAGGTAAAACACCGGATATTGCCGGGTGGGAAACGCGACGTTTCTGCCTTTGAAAACCTGCTTTTTTGGCTTCGGCTCTGATTTGGGGAGCCGCGCCTGCATCGCCTTGATCTTGTTAAACGCTTCCAGGGCGCGCTGTCCGTAGGCTATATAGTTTTCAACCTCGTCGGAAAGTATTTCCCGTATGGACGGCTCAAGGGCCTTTAGTGCGCTGCCGCTCCCCAGGTCGAGGTACGATTTTAAATGATCAATGTCGCCCTGCAGCGCTTCTCTGGCCGACCTTTCAAGATTGCGGGCGGTATCCAGATCGGTTCTGACTCCCTCTACAATGGTGTTTACTTCGTTCCGGGCGTTTTCCACAGAGTTCACCATGGCGTTTATGTTTGATACAAGCGCGGCGATTTCTTCCGCCGTTCGTAAATTGCTGATATTTGTATTTAACAACGGTTGAATCGACGCGCGCAGTTCTTCAACGCTTGTGTTTGCCCGTGTATACTGATTTTCCCACCGGGCCCTGGCTTCGTTATACGATGACATGGCGGCCTGAAATGTTTTGGGAGAGGCAAGCTTGTCGTATTCCCGGTCAAGAAGCCCCATCGCGTCAAAATTGGCCAGGTCCACAAGCGGCGGAGCGGGCGGCTTTTCGCGCCGGGCGGCGATCTTCGCGGCATACTGTGGCAGCGCACCGGAGACGGCGCGGGGGGTGCCGAAGCGCAGGCTGTCTGCCCGGATCTCCTCAATGTAGATTTTTCCCCGCAGTACCGCCTGGGGCCTCAGCCTGATTTCCAGCCGGCCTGTCTGGAAAAGATTTTTCATGGGTTCATCGCGGCTGGCGACAGTTACCGATCCTATGCTGACGCGAAAACGAACAAGCCCCAGGCGGAATTGGTCTACGTCGCACTTTGCCTCGAATACATTTTCAAGCCCGCGTTCCAAAAGACCTTCAAGCACCGGGTTCATGAAAATCGAAAAAAACACTACAAGACCGGCGGCAAGGACGGCAAAGGCCGCCAGGGGAAGAACTTTTACCACTCCCTGGCGGTTTTTCTTTATCGCTTTCGCAAGCGTTATAAGCCGCCTTACATCCCTGTCCTGCGCTTTTTCCGCCGCCGCCGCTGTGGCGGCAGCGACCCCGGAGGTATCCTGTGGTTTTGCGAAAGTTTCTTTAAGGGTATATACACCTTCGTTCAGATCAAAGACGGAAACAAGAAAATCCCTGTCATCGGGCTGTTCAATAAATTTGAGCAGCTTTTTGGTAAACCGTTTTTCAGGCCAGGGCTTTCGGAACATGCCCGGAATTTTTTTTGCCATGTTTTTTCCCCTCGTTAACTAAAATGAGCGGCTTTTTCCTGTATGGAATGGGCTGTTGAAAGAATCGAAGAAATAAGCGGCGCCTTGGTGATGTTTTGAACCAGTTTTGAATTGCGGACTTTTGGCCCAAGGCTTTTCCGGTAAAAGGGCACAAGCGCCCTGACGGCGAAATAAACGGGAATCCAGAGTACAATGCCCGCCGCGAGACCTCCGGCTACAACGGTATTGTTAAACCCGGTGAAGGGAACAAAGGGCAGGTTGTACAGGGTGGTAAAAAATTCCTCAAGACTTTCAAGATGAAGAATTTCCCAGCCCAGAGCGTCTGTAAGCGGGGCAATGGCAAAAAACAGTGCTTTGAATATTGCCATTACAAGGAGCTTGCTGCCATGATGATGCCGGAAAAAGAACGACAGGACGAAAAGCGCTATCCAGAAAAAATTACCCGCGGGCACAAGCCCAAAGAGAACGCCCCAGGCGAAGCCGGAAGCAATCTGCCCCCGTTTAAGGTTGCCGTTCAGCGCGGCGATAAATTGCGCGATACCTTTTATCATAAGCGGTATTATATTACTCGATGTAAAGACTCCGCAAGTGATGTATGTCCGCATTAAGTTCTTTTTGTATATACCGCCCGGGGCCGCCGTATTTTTCCAGTTCTCCCCAGGCCGTTTTAAGGTAACTTTCCTGAACCGTCATGTAGGGAACCATGTGCGGCTGGCTTTCCAGCAGTACGGCAAAACGTTCCCGGAGCAGCGGCGTCGATTCAAGGTAATCCCTGTAGACGGTTTCCGTATCGGCGCCCAGGGCGTACAGTATCAGGGCCGAAGCAAGCCCGGTTCTGTCCTTTCCCGCGGTACAGTGGTAGAGCAGCGGGGTGTTTGACGGGTCGGAAAGAAGCTCGAACAAAGCGCGATACCGGGGGACGGCTTCTTTCGGCAGGGCGGCATAGAGTTTTCCCATTTCCGCTTCCGCCCCGCCGGAGGTAAAAGCCATACTGTTCATAAGATTTCCCGCGTCTATGGGAAGCGCGACCTGTTTCCGCACCGTTTTTATGACGCCGTCGGGCGACGCTTCCCGTTCGCTGTTTGACCGAAAATCGACAACGGTTCTGACCTTCCGTTCTTCCAGCAGCTTTTTATCATTGCATGTCATCCCGGCCAGCTCTCCCGCCCGGAACAAAAGGCCCCACTTTATCCGTTTAATGCCGCCTTTGTCGCGCACGGGGTATCCGCCCAACTCGCGGAGGTTGCATATTCCCTCCGCCGGAAGGATACGCGGATTTTGAGGCGTTTTTTTGAAAGTATCCATGTTCATTGGCCGGTATATGCATCATAGGGGGAAACCCGGTTTTTGAATAGGGTTGTCCGGCAGTCCGACGTGCGCCTCTCCCGGCGCGGACACGGGCGGTTTGATCCCTTTTCGGCTGGATTATTTATGAGGCAACGCGCTCTATCGGATAAGCATATTTGGGTTAGATTTTTATTATGAGGCATGTTCTCTTTTGGGTTAGATTATTTATGAGGCATTGCGAGCGCTTGACAACGGTATGGAAGTATTGGTACCATATTTTCGCTATGAGGGATTTTTTTAACGTAATTATCTATAAAAATTCCGTTTACGCCATGGCTTGGCACGAAATTTGCTCTCTCTCTCTCTCTCTCTCTCTCTCTCTCTCTCTCTCTCTCTCTCTCTAATATATAAGACTCACCGTCATCTTATTTTTGATTCCCAAAATTTGCCCATTTGCCTGCTTCGGCGGCGCCCTGTCTCAATTTACGATTTTTATTGTCCATCGGGGCATAAAGATACCCTCAAGGTTTGAGGAAAAAATTTGCAAAAGGAGTTTGACATGAAAAGATGTATTGTGATTGCAGCGGGTATTTCCCTGATTTTTGCTTCCTGCGGCAGTTCGGCGCCGGCCAGGGAACAGCGATCCTCCCGTGAACTGGCCATTGAGATGGCCGCACCCATCCGAACCAGCCAGGCCCAGCGGCCCGAATGGATTGACGAAATACCCCAGTCCGCAGCGGTCCTGTCCTTTGTGGGAATCAGCAACCGGTTTGCCACCGAAGTCCTGGCGCGGGGGGACGCCCAGGAAAACGGCCGCAGGCAGCTGGTGGATTTCTACGGAACCGTGATGGTCAACAAGGGCCGGGAGTATACGGCTACCTACGGACTGGCCAACGAAGTTTTTTCCCCGCAGGTTGCCGGGCAAAGGCTGAACGAACGGATCGCCCAGGCGCTTAGCCAGGCCCTGGGAGAACGCCGGGTCTATTGGGAATATTTTATGGACGAAAACAACCGGGAATACTACATCAGCTATGTGGAAATGCAGATAGACAAGGCCCGGGTGGCCCGGGTGATAGACGACTTCGGCAGAGAAGAAGCGGCCAATTTACAGAGACAGGCGGCCGCCGAACAGGACGCCCAGCGCAGGCAGCAAATTGAAAAGGCGGCGGAGTTCTTTGGGGGCAATCTGAGTTCCACCCTGGACTTATGAAACAGATGCCGGTAAAAACCGTTCTGTAACAGGAGGGATGCCAATGAATACATAAAAGGGCGGTACGGATATGCGATACGCACATAGGAGCGTATACCTGATGCGGCGAATGTTTACCGGAAACCATTGGTTGTGGAAACCGCCGCAAAGTATTAATGGAGGTTTTATGAAAAAGAAAATCGCGTTGGTTTTGATTATGG
>JAIRWM010000119.1 GCA_031268975.1 Treponema sp.
ATGAACACCCTGGACGGCGTACTGGGCCGCTACGCCGAAGCGGACAAGCGCCGGGCCGTGGATATCCTGGAACAGACCGGTTTGGGGGACTTCCTCTACCACCGGGCGGGGGAGCTTTCAGGCGGCCAGCGGCAGCGGGTGGGTATTGTCCGGGCCCTGATGCAGGAGCCGGCGGTCCTGCTCTGCGACGAGCCCATTGCCTCCCTGGACCCGGCCAGCGCCCAGGTGGTGATGGAGCTTATCCGTGACGTTGCCCGCCGGAACAATATCGCCTGTATCGTGAATCTCCACCAGGTTGACGCGGCCCTCAAATACGCGGATCGGATTATCGGGATTTGTTTGGGGGAAATTGTCTACGACGGCCCCACCGGAGAATTATCGACGGACATGATCGAAAGGATATACCGAAAGCCCATGGAACAGCTTATGATTGGCGGCGATTTGGGCGGAGGTCATCTTGGATAAAAAAACAAACAGTACCGCGGCGAAAATAATTCTGGCTTCCCGGGAAAGCCGCCGGGTTTCCCTTGTTTTTACCGCCGTCCTTGTTGTCCTTTTTGCCGTGTCTACAGGTTTCACCCGCTTTAATCCCATCGTGGCTTTTTTGTCACAGGGGGAATTCTGGAATTTTATTTTTGCCGACTTTGTTCCCCCGTTCATGGGGAAGTGGGAAGCCCTTTTCCGGGCGGTATTACAGACCCTCTGCATGGCTCTGGCGGCCACGGGAATTTCCACAGTACTGGCTCTGGGCCTGAGCTTTTCCGGAAGCGCCGCGATAGTCCGCTCGCCCCTGGTCAACTCCCTGATCCGGGGATTCGCCTCCATGCTGCGGAACATCCCCGACCTTGTATGGGCCTTTATTCTGGTGGCGGCCTTCGGCATCGGCACCGTGGTGGGAGTCCTCTCGCTGATCATAGCAACCACGGGGAATCTTACCCGCTTCTTTATCGAAATACTGGACGAGGCCGCGGCGGAAAACATGGAACCGCTTCTGGCAGCCGGAGCGTCCATGCCCCAGGTGATTTTTCAGGCGCTGATTCCCGCGGCCATGCCCGGCCTTATCGCCTGGATTCTCTACAGCGTGGAACTCAACATTCGCGCTTCGACAATTTTGGGTATGGTGGGCGCGGGGGGAATTGGCCTTCTCCTGATGGGCTACATCAAGCAGTACAACTATTCGGCGGCTTCCACGGCGATCCTCGCGGTGGCCGCTATCGTTATTGGGGTAAATCTTCTGACCGATTACCTCCAACGGATCCTGCTGCGTTAGCGGCAGTATTTTTTTTACCGGGAGACAAAAATGGATTTTGGATACGTTCCTTGTGCCGAAGAAGCCATGCCGCTCTACGATTACGAACGAAGCCGCCGGGTTCCGCCGAAAGAGCGGCCGCCCAAAATACGGGTGGCCGACGCCAGGCGGGATATGCCGGCGTATCTCTTTCTGTCCGGCCTTGCCGGCCTTACGGTCGCCTCGCTTGTCTTTCTTAACCTGGAATGGCACAAGGTTATCGAACGCCTCCCACGGCTGGGAAAGGTATTTGCCGATATGGTCCATTTTTCCACTGAGCGCTTTGGCCTTACCCTGCTGACCCTGACCGAAACGGTATCCGTGGCTCTCCTGGCCCTGATCTACGGCCTTGTCCTGGGCATGATCCTCGGCGCACTGGCGGCAAAGAACATCACCCCGTGGAAACCCCTTTCGCCGATCCTGAAAAGCGTCTTCGCCTTTATCCGGGCGGTTCCGACCCCGGTGTGGGTGCTCCTGGTTCTGGCCTCCATGGGCTTCGGCATGGCCTCGGGGATCATGGGCCTGGGCTTCCACGTTACCGCCTTTTTCGGCAAGGTCTTCGCCCAGCTTTTTGAGGAAGTTCCCGGCGAGACCATCGAAGCGGTCCGGGCAAGCGGGGCAAACCGTTTCCAGATTTTTTTCGCCGCGATTCTTCCTTCGTCCCTGTCAGGCGTCATCGCCTGGACCGCCCTGCGTTTTGAGACCAACTACATCGAGGCGGCTATCCTGGGCATGGTGGGCGCCGGGGGCGTGGGTTACACGATTCTGGCGGCCATGAACAGTTACAAGCTGGGCCGGGCCGGGCTGGCGATCCTCGTGGTCTTTGTCTTCGCCCTGGGGATCGAGCTTTTCACCACATACATAAAACGGAAAGTGAAAATCGGATGACCGCAGGCGCCGGTTACAAAATCAGATTTTGCAACCGGCGGTGTACATGCGAAAATCAATTTCCCGGGGGAGCGCCCCCGACGAAAGGGCTTCCCGCACCTGCCGTTCCGCGTCACTCAGGCTTGTTGTGCCGGCGAGTCTGCGGATTTCCCGCTCTGTCCATATGCCGGCCAGGGTGTCGTCGCCTTCCCGTATGTGGGCGGGTTCCCGCGAAAAGATACGATCCAGCGCGGCATCGTCTCCGTGGTTTAACGCGATTGTCGCGGCGGCTTCCAAAAGGGGAACGGAGAACGTTTCCTCCGGGCCCGCGGCAGCAAGGCAGACGGCGGCTTCTTCCTCCCTGCCTGCCTGCATGAGCAGGGGGACGTATTCTTCGGTAAACGATTTGTCGAGTCGTCCTCCGGGGACTTTAAACGAAAAGGCGCGTTTGTAGTATTCAAGAGCCGCCTGAACGTTCCCCTGCTTTTTTGCCGCCAGCGCGAGGTTCCGGTACGCCCAGGGATTTTCCAGGGCGGCAGCGGATTTTTTCCAGAGCGCCGCCGCTTTTTCCGCGCCGCCGCGTTCATACGCGATAACTCCCAGGTGATACGGGGTGAGCCAGTCGCCGTTCCGCAGAGGCGAATTTTCAAGCAGGGTTTCCCACGCCTTGTCCGTTACAAAACTTCCCGGCGTATGGTTCGCCGGCCGCGGGGGGAGCGCGCCTTTTTCCAGCAGTTCCGCCCAGGGCGCCTCCTCCGCACCTACCGATTCGTCAGGGAAGGAAAGGCCGCCGGGAAACCTGCTTTCCCTGCGGGCTCCGCCGTTCTGCCTTTCCCGGATACGGCGTTCCAGCGCGCCCCAGCCGCTCCCCGTAAAAAGAATGTCCGCCGCCTCATCGCCGCGCTTCCGTCCGGCTTCCAGTGCGGTCTGGAGGGATGCCTCTCCAATCTGGCCGGCGACAAGCGTTTCCACACAGGCCCTTGCCCTCTCGTAGTCTTTCTGAAAGGCGGTTTCCGGCTTTACTTCCAGGGCGGTAAACGCCTGAACAAAATCCACGATTCCGAGGCCGGAAATATTTGCGGTGTGCAGCTGGGTTGGGGCAAGCCCGGCCTGGACTTCGAGGTACGCCTCGCCGGGCATGGAAAGAAAATCCTGCCAGCGTTTTCCGCCCCGGCCGTTTCCCCAGCAGAACATTTTCCGGTAGAGAAGGGGAAGCGTCGACGCCTCAACGTAGGCGTATCCGTCTTCGTACACGGCGCTTTCCCAGGGAAGGCCGAAGCCGCCTGAATTTTTTCCGGCGGCTTTATCATTCTGGAAAAAGTATTCACCGGCATAATCAAACAGCGCCGGATAGCTCGCGTCGCGTCCGGGAAGAACCGGTATATCGGGGAGCTTTCCTCCGCCCATTGTTTTTTGTTTTCCCGTACCGGGAACAAAGTAAATAAGCTCGTTTGTGGCGCTGAAAACCCGTGTTCCGCCGGTCTGGGGAACGGCGGCGTTTGTCCACCAATACAGGGGTTTGTCGTCCGGAGCGGGATTGTCCACGCGGACATAGGCGAACAGCGCCGGGGAATCCGGGGGGAGGGTAAATTCAACGCGCCAGAGGAGCCGCGTCTGCCGTTCAAATTCCCATATCCTGAAAACAGAAATTCCCCCGGCATGGAACGTTCCGGCAAAGACCGGAGCGCAGGTATGTACCGTATGACCGAACCGGCCGATGTTCCATTCTATGCCCCCGGAAAACCAGGCTTCACGAATGGCAAGATTTGCCGGCCTGAAAACCGGGTTCCGGTACAGAAGATCACGTTTTCGTTTTTTGTCGTAAAGCGACCAGAGCCGTCCTCCAAGGCCGGGAAGAAACTCCGCCTTGAGAAAATCATTCTCCATTACCACCGACGGAAATTCCAGATCGACAAGACGGCGGTCGTAGCGGTCAAGAACGGTGTAGGGCAAAACCCGAAACCCCGTTTCCCTCCCAAAGCCGCCGTATTTGTCCTCGGGGAATCCCCCGCCGCCGGATACGGACAGGTCGGCCTCCCGGAAAAACGGCTGGGGATTTTCGCCCTCCAGGGGAGATCCTTTGAGGCGGAGTTTTTCCACGCGAATGATCGTTTCCATGCCGCGCTCCGGTTCGTCCTTCAATTACCCGCCTTTAACCTTTTATCGCTCCAGCGGTTACGCCCTTTATAATCTTGTCGGAAAGGAAGATATAAATGAGGAAGGTCGGCAGAAACACAATAACCACGCTGGCAAACATGCCCCCCCAGTCTCCCGTATAACGCATGGACTGGATCATGTTGTACAGCCCTACCGCGACAGGACGCACCGCCGTTTTGTTGGCGAAAATAAGGGACATGAAGTATTCGTTCCAGATTGTGATAAAGTTAAAGATCGTAACGGTGATAAGCCCCGGCTGGGTCAACGGCAGCATGATCTTCCAAAATGTCTTTATCGGGGAACAGCCGTCTATGGCGGCAGCTTCTTCGTACGTAAAGCTTAAACTACGAAAAAAAGAGAGCAGGTAAAACACCGCGAAAGGTACATTCATCGCCGTATACAGAAACATCAATATCCAGCGGTTGTTTGTAAGCCGCAGCGACGAAATAACACCGAAAAGGGGCATAATTATCATGATGACGGGAATGCCAAGGGCGGCGGCGAACAGGTTCTGGACAAGCGGGTTTCCCTTAAAGCGGTACCGCGCCAGGGCGTAAGCCGCCGGAGCCGCGACAAGAATTATCGCCGTGCAGGATACCATCGTATAAAGCAGGGAGTTGAGAAAAAACACCGATACCCTCTGCGTGTTCCAGGCTTTGACGTAATTTTCAAAATGAAAACCGGTTTGAAATTTAAACATGTGATCGGAAAAAATTTCGCTGGATGTTGAAAGGGACGCGAATACGACCCACCCGATAAGCACAAAGGTAAAGACCACCCAGGCGATAACCAGCGCGTAGCCAAAAATTGCCGGCGCGGCGCGTTTGGGCGCGTTTTTGATTTTCACGCTATACCTCCGAATCGTCGTGCCGGACGATAAAATTCGTGGCAAGAAAAACACCGATAACGACAAGCATCAGGATAACGCCTACGGCCGCGCCGGATCCGGTATCCCGTACCGTGGTGGCGGCGGAAGAAGAGCCGAACACCTGCTCGTACATATAGTTCATCGGGGCCACCGTGTCGTTTGACAGGTTTACCGGACTAAAAAGCTGGCCCCATACAAAGAACCCGACGGTAAACACCGTCCACATTACAATGTTCGTACGGATTACCCCGCGCATGTTGGGGATGGTTATATGAATAAACCGCTGGAACACATTGGCCCCTTCAATAAGGGCGGCTTCGTAGTAATCCTTTGGAATTTGTTCTATACCGCTGATAAAGATCAGCATGTGGTAACCGACCATGCCGAAACAATACGCCACAAGCATGCTCCAGAAAAGAAGGCCGGGAGATGTCCACAATGTATGACTTGCCGCCTTAAAGCCCAGCGTATCAAGGATGTTGTGTAAAAGGCCGTAATCCGAATTGTATACATAGTTAATCCACATGGTGCCCATTGCCACCGCGCTTACCACATTGGGAAGATAAATGACGCTGCGGAAAAATTTTGTTCCCTTAAGTTTCCCCGTCAGTACTATCGCGAAAAGCAGGGCCATGAACATAACGCCCAGTCCGCCGAAAAACCAGATTCGTCCGATATTTTTCAGGGATTGAAGAAAAAACGGCGCAGCAAACAGCCGCTTGTAATTTCCGAGGCCGAAAAAACTCCACTTGGCCACCGGGTCTGAGACACTCTCTACCGCAAAAAAACTCATTATGGTGGTGCGGAACGTGGGGTAGAGGAACACCAGTACATAACAAATTACCGCCGGGGCAAGAAACGTGATAATTACCGGCCTGTTTGGTTTTAGCATAAAAACGCTCCGTTTCCTTTTAAAACGGCCTAAAAATCCCGGCCGAAAGCAGGCCGGAATTTTTAAACCCCATAAAAAAATACTTTTTTTACAAAAGTACAAGAACCCGTATTGTTAGCGGGCCATCGCCGCGGCAAACAGCCGGGCGTCCAAATCGCCTTTGATCAACCGCGCGAAATTTTCCTTTATCTTCGCGTTAATCTCCGCCTTGTCTTCCATCCCTACCGCCCAGGGAAGCCGCCGCGTCGTCGAATCCACCACGCCTTTTGCCTCTGCCAGTTCCGCGGGCCACTGGGAATCGTTTGCCATGGGGATGCCCAGGCTTTCCCTGGCCAGAGTCGCGTCCCATTCGCCGGTTGTAAGCCAGACAATAAGCCTGAACGCTTCTTCAGGATACTTGGTGTTTTTGTTGATCCCGAAGCTTTGGGCGCCGAAGTTGTTCGCCTCAGTTCCGTCACCGGAGGGGCCGATCGCCGGCCACGCGAACGAACCCCACTTCATGTTGGGAGCGCTGCCCTTGATTTCGTTGGGAAGCCAAGTGCCGTTAAGGTACATGGCGACTTTTCCCGTGGCGACTTCCTCAACCTGTCCCGCGGGGTAGATGTTGGAAGCGGCCTTGGGGCTCACATAACCGTTTCTGGCCATATTTTCCCATATGCGCCCGAATTCAAGAACCTGCGTCCCCGAAAAATCGCTGTCTCTCACCATAGCAAGCGTTGTGTCCATGCCCACGAGCCTGTCCACGGTATAGCCGAACAGGGCCGCCATGTACGCGTCGTCAACAGTAATCCCGGCAATGCCGATAGCTTTCAGTTTGGCGCATGCGTCGAGCATTTCGTTCCAGGTTGTCGGGACGGAAGTGATTCCCGCCTGCTGGAAAAGATCTTTGTTGTACATGGTGACGAAGGCGCTCGGCTGATAGGGAATATTCTTGATCGATCCGCCGCCGACCTGTTTCGCCAAATCCAGCAGTGTGCCGTTGATCACGTCACTGTAG
Organism: Treponema sp.; assembly: GCA_031268975.1. Lineage (GTDB taxonomy): Bacteria > Spirochaetota > Spirochaetia > Treponematales > Breznakiellaceae > JAIROH01. The sequence continues at coordinate 7,070 of JAIRWM010000119.1, forward strand.
GGGCGGCCGCCGGTGGTGGAATACGCTCTGGACACATAGCTGTCCAGCGTGAGAAGATAACTCCCCCAGGTATTCGCCACCCGTTCAATGTCTTCGTCGAAAATGTCGATCGGCTCCCCGGCGTCCAAAGCGGGCTGCAGGGTTTTTCTGATATCCCGGCCGTTAAAGTTGACGTCAACTTTTATGCCGGTTTCCGCGGTAAACGCCTCGATCGCCCGGGCTATTACCTGGCCCTGGGGTTCCGCTTCATTCCACATGCTCCAGTAAACCAACCGGGCGCCGCCGGAAGCGGATTTGTCTTTGGCGCATCCGGCCGCCGTCAAAAGCACCGCCAGGACACATAACACAAAAAATCCTTTTTTCATACTGTTCCTCCAATACATACATAAATTAGGCGCGCCCTGTTTAAGGCGTCAGCCTTATGATACCAAAAGCGGTTTCCACATGAAAATCCGGGGCCGTGGTTACGGGGTCCGCCCAGGAAATCCAGCGCTGGATAATGTTCGCGGAATCCGCGACGCTGCCTGAAAATTCCGCGCGGAAAACACCGGCACGAATGGCGCCGCCGGCCTGGATAAGGCCAAGTGTCCGAAGCGAGGCAAGGGGAATTTTGCCTTCTACAGTATAGCCTGTATCCGTCAGCTTTCCGGCGGTCTCAAGACCGGGCAGCGCCCAGTTTGAATCCATTTGGGCGCGGTAGAAAACCATGGAGTAGTCGTGGACGCGGCCCAAAGCGTCAACTTCAATGGCATAGTATACCGGCAAAGCGTAGCCCGCGTCATCCTTGAAATACGTGTCGGGTTTGTCGATGGGCGCGGGCGCGAAGAAAATCTCTACGCGGTCTTCAATGTCCACTGTTGCCCGCTCATCGCCGAATCTCTCAACGGCCAGCACCTGGCTGTCCGTTACCGTAAATGCAAAGTAAAAATTGGCGTCGTCGTGGAAAGCCTTAAAGACCGTGGCGGGCGCCGCCGTAGTTTCCCATGGATAGGAAAAATCTTTCAGCGCCGCCGCGCTGTTCCATACCGCCTCGTCCGGCGTGCCGTCAAGCACTATGTCCGCGGCCGCGGCTTTTGCCGCTGTATATACAGGCGCCGGTTTCTGTTTTGCGCCGCCCGCAAACACAAGGCCGCCCGCCGCCAGCAAGACAGCGGCCATTGCCATTTTTCTCATATATGAACTCCTTTGCGGTCTTTCCCGCCGTCAAAAACGTTTTTCAACGACAAAGCTTTTCCGCCCTGCCGGCCGCTTCTTCCCACTGGGAATCCATGGAACGGATAAGACCAATTTGGTTGCGGCAGCGATCCAGATTGTGATCCGGCCGGCTTGTATGGTAGTAGTGATCCCCTTCCAGATAGTCGGTGAGGAAACGAAGAGCCATAATGTGGGTAATGTTCCGGCCGGATTCGGCGATAAGGGCTTTTTCCCCGGAGGTAAGAAAATCGCGGGCTTCCGAAAGGTATCCTTTTAGAAGGACTTCAAAAAAGTCTATGTCGAATTGAGGATCGGGAAGATTCCGCTCGTCTTCCTCGACCCGGTTTGCCGCGGTGCGGATTAAGTCCCCCACGTCAAACAGGCTGGTTCCGGGCATAACGGTATCCAGATCCACGACGCAGAGCGCCCGGCAATCGGCGTCGTCTATCATAATGTTGTTCATTTTTGTGTCGTTATGGCAAATCCGCTCGGGAATGCGTCCGTCCCGAAGCGCCCGGACAAGAATTCCGCCCCGCTGTTCGTTTTCTTTCATAAAGGCGATTTCCGCCCCGGTTTCTTTTACCCTGCCCCGGACATCGGCGGAAACGGCCCCGTAAAACTTTTCGTAGCGCTTTTCCATGTTGTGAAAATCGGGAATGGTGTCGTAAAGCCGGGGCTGCCCCAAATCCGCAAGCTGTTTCTGGAAATATCCGACACTTGACCCAAGAAAAAGGACTTCATCGGCCGAAGAGGCGACGTCGGTGGTATGGGCGTGTTCTATAAAAAGATAGGTCCGCCAGTAAAAGCCGTCCGTGTCCCGGACCAGAAGCGATCCGTCCCGGGCGGGGATCACCGTCAGGGTACGGCGGATCCAGCCGGTCTCCCCGGCGGCACGGAGCTTTTCCCGGATATGCGCGGTAACCCGCCGTATGTTTTCCATTACCCGGTCCGGATGAACAAACACATGGTGATTGATCCGCTGATGCAGATACCGGAGCACGGTTCCCGCCTGATCCCAGCGCGACATGAATGTGTCGTTGATATGACCGCCCCCGTAGGGGGTAATATCCCTGAACTCGCCGTAAATGGCAAATTGTTGAACGACGCCGGCTGCCGTAGAAAAATCCGTCATGGACTTAAGCATAGTCTGAAAACGCGGAATTGTCCAATGCGGCAGCCGAGGGCAGCCGGTGGCAGCCGCAGATAAATACGGGCTGCCGCCGGGGCTTGAAAAACAGGCCCGTTTTGTGTATGTTGATAGAACGTTAACAAGCCATGAAAAAAGCGCCTTTTTACGCCCGGGGCCTCCGTTTTTCCTGTACCCGATGCTCTTCTTGCTGCCGCTATGAGGCCGGTTTTGTCTTTTTATCCCGCAAGGACGCCGAAGTTCTAGCGAAAGAATTAAAATTGGAGTACACTGCCTTTGTGAAAACCTTTTGCCGCTGGGTTCCCGTTCCGGGAGGGGTGCAGCTTTCTCTTAAAGAGAAGGCGGACTTTGACTGTATTTTCTGGGAAAACGGCTGCAAGGTGTATGGGTCCCGGCCGCTTCAATGCAGGTCTTTTCCGTTCTGGGAGTCGATTGTACTTTCTGAAACGGGCTGGAAAGACCTGGACTGCCCCGGCAAAGACCGCGGAACGCTTCATAGTCCGGATGTAATCGAGTCGTACCTTGGACAGCGCCGGGAAGAACCTGTTTTTAGAAAGGAAACGTAGTGCGCGTCCATTTTTGGGGAGTGCGCGGATCCCTGCCGGCGCCGCAGCTCCCTTCCCAGATACGAAGCAAAATCTCGGCAATCCTGGAACGGCTTACTCCGGACGACATACAGACGCCGCAAAACAGGGAACGGTTTCTCGCCGGGCTTCCTCCCTGGCTTTTCGGGACGGTCGGGGGAAATTCGCCCTGTGTAAGCGTAACGGTAAATTCCACCGGAGACAGCATTGTTTTTGACGCGGGATCGGGCCTCCGGGAATACGGCATTGTGGCGGTCAGGGAAAAGCCGAAAATCAACCAGTACAACATCTTTTTTTCCCACTTTCACTGGGATCACCTTCAAGGGCTGCCTTTTTTTAACCCCGCCTATGATCCCGGGGTAACCATTGATTTTTATTCCCCCATGGAAAACCTGGAAACGGCTCTTCACGGCCAGATGACCTCTCCGTACTTTCCGGTTCACATGGAATCGATGGGCTCAAAGAAGAACTTTCACTTTCTTTCCGGGCCGCCGCTGCGCATGGGAGACGCCGAAATCACTTACAAAAAAATGAATCACCCCGGCGATTCCTATTCATACAAGGTCAAGGAAGGGAATTCGAGCTTTATTTACGCCACCGACACGGAGCTTTCGGCCAGCGATTTTCAGAAAACGGAGGAAAATACCGGCTATTTCGAAAACGCGGACCTCATTGTCCTCGATTCCCAGTATACCTTGGGGGAGGCTATTGAAAAATACAACTGGGGGCACAGCGCATTCAGCCTGGCGGTTGATTTCGCGGCGAATTGGGGCATAAAGCGGCTTATCCTTTTTCATCACGATCCGACGTACGACGACAGGAAACTGCTTAACATACTCCAGTCTGCCAGATGGTACGCGGAGCGCATGGGAATACGGGACATAGAAATTTCACTGGCAATGGAAGGGATGGAGATAGATCTGTAATGGCCCAGTCAGGCGCTTTTTTTACCCCCGGCGAACTGCTTGCCGTTTTTCCCCGCTTAAAACGCTTTGAGGCGGGAATGGGTGAAAAAGAAAGGGCTGTTCTTATCAAGATCGAAAAGGTTCTTTACGACAATCTTTCCATACGCGAAATAGAAAGCGGCCTTAAAGCGTACGTGGATCTGAATGAGGAAGGGCGCGGAGGGACGTCGCTCCGGGGGCCCGGCGGAGGATTCCGGTGAAAAACCCAAAAAAACAGCGCGCTCGTGGGTGGAAAAGCCGTTCCGGCATACGGCTTTTTCTGGGTGTACTCAGCTCGGTTATCGCCGGGGCTTTGCTTCTCGCCCTTGGACTGGCGGCGCTTCTGCTGTACATGAACGCTCCGCCTGAAACCCAGACGGGCTTTTCGCCCGAAAACCCCGCCTGGGAACGGGGAGTAGCGTTTGAATACGACGAAGCTTCACCGGCGGCGAAAAGCGCCCTTGTGGAGGTACGGGAAGGGGAAAGCTCTTACGCAGTCGGAAAACGGCTTGAACGGGCGGGGCTCATCAAAACAAGGCTTTTCTGGAATATCCTTTCGCGCCTGGACAAGTCCTTTGTAAAAGCCGGAACATACCGGGTCCAGCTGCCCGCGACCCAAATCGCGCTCAGGTCGACGCTGGTGGAAGGCAGGCAGCTTCTTTTCAGCGTAACCATTCCGGAAGGGATCACCCTGAAAAAAACCGCCCGGATACTTGAAGACTCAGGGATCTGCGGGGCGGAAGACTTTCTTTCCGCCGCGGCCGACAGGGCTCTCCTGGACGAATACCGTGTACCCGGCAAATCCCTGGAAGGTTACCTGTACCCGGAAACGTATTTTTTCCCGGGGATGTTTCCCGCCGAAAACGTTGTGAGGGCAATGGCCGATACTTTTTTTGACAAGCTCCGGGAAATTGCCCCGGAATCGGCGACGCTAACGCCGGAGGAACTGGACGACATTATCATTATCGCGTCGATTGTTGAACGGGAATACCGGGTAAAGGACGAAGCGGCGGTTATGGCCGGGGTGTTCTACAATCGTGTCAAAATCGGCATGGCGCTCCAGTCCTGCGCCACGGTTGAATATATCATTACCGACATACAGGGAAAACCGCATCCGAGAGTGCTTTATAACCGGGACATAGAAATAAACAACCCGTACAACACATACATCATACCCGGGCTTCCGCCCGGCCCCATATCCATGCCCGGAGCGACCGCCCTTGACGCGGCGTTTCATCCGAAAGACACGAATTTCCTCTATTTTCGCCTTATTGACGAAGCGGCCGGACGGCACTACTTTTCCCGGACATTTGACGACCACATTAAAGCCGGCGCGCTTTTTGTAAAGGGAAATTCATAACACAATGGCCCGTATTACCGAAGCGTCAAAACAGGCGGTTCTTGACAGGCTTGACGCGGTCGCGGTGGTGGAAGATTACCTCAGGCTGGAAAAAAAAAGCGGCCGTTACTGGGGCCTGTGCCCGTTTCATCATGAAAAAACCCCGTCGTTTACCGTCGACCCGGATCGTAAACTGTACTATTGCTTCGGCTGCCACAAGGGCGGCACGGTTGTCGATTTTATCATGGAGATGGACAAGCTGAGTTTTGGAGAAGCCCTTGAAACGCTGGCAAAAAAGTTCGGAATTGAGCTTGCGTATGAATCGGGAAATTTTGCCCCCGACACCGAACGGCGGAACCGGCTCGACGCTCTTTCGGAACTGTACCGGCGGGTCGCGGTAAGTTTTCATCATCTTTTGATGGAAAAACCCGAAGGAGAACCGGCAAAGCGGTATATTCTGGGCCGCGGAATAACGGCAGACACGATAAACCGTTTCCGCCTTGGGTACAGTCCGGCGGACCGGCACTGGCTTTTTCGGTTTTTACTCGAAAAAGGCGGTTTTTCCGAAGAATTCCTCGCGGCGTCGGGTCTTTTTTCGTCAAAATACCCGAAGGCGGCGTTTTTTTCCAACAGACTGATGTTTCCCATTGACGATCGTCAGGGAAAGACCGTTGCGTTTGGCGGCAGAATTCTTTCCGGGGACGGGCCAAAGTACATCAATTCGGGGGAATCGGAACTTTTCAGGAAGGGCCACAACCTTTTTGCCCTGGATCTTGCCCTGCCGGATATTCGAAGCGGTAAAACCGCTGTCCTGGCGGAAGGCTACATGGATGTGCTTGCCCTTCACCAAGCGCAGGTGCGGAACGCCGTCGCCCCGCTGGGAACGGCTTTTACCGACGATCAGGCGCGGCTGCTGAAACGCTGGGTGGATACCGTTGTCCTTATGCTTGACGCGGACGAAGCCGGGCAGACGGCCGCGGAAAAAACGATCCTTGTCTGCCGGAAAAACGGCATTGCCTGTTCCGTGGCGGTTTTTTCCGGGGAAAACGCCAAAGATCCGGCGGAAATTCTGTATAAATTCGGCGCGGATACTTTGCAAAAGTTCGTAAAAAGTAGTATACTTGACTTTGATTATCTTCTTTCCAGGAGTAGAGCGTTACCAGGCGATAAATCCAGAGCGGCGGCATTTCTCTTTCCCTATCTCGCGGTGTTGGATTCCGAAGTTTCCAGAGATTCCTGCATAGGGGTGATAGCCGATGAATACGGTGTAAACCGCCGGGCGGTACAGGACGATTATAACCGGTATATTTCGGGCGGGGAGCTTCGCACCCGGCATGGGGCGCCCGGAAGGGGCCCGGCCGGAAAAACCGGTGACGGCGCTCCGGAAAAGACAGCGGGGGCCCCTCGTGGAATCGGCGTCCCCCGGATGAACGGCGAACTGTATCTGCTTACCGTCGTGTTTTTGCACCCCCGCTTCTACAAGGAGCTGCGCGCGAAATTTTCAGCCGAAGAACTGGAGGATCCTCACGCCAGGGAGCTTTTTATCATTCTGGAAGAATGGTTCAGGAATAGTGAAAACGGCGCGGATTCCCCCGAAGGGCATCAGGAACTCTTTTCCCGGGTCACCGACGAAGCCCTGCGGGATTTTGTCATGCGCCAGAGCGCAGGCGGCGCCTTTGACGCTCCCGAACAAATAGTCGCGGACGGCATTACCAGAGTGGAAAGCAGAATACTTGAGCGCAGACGGTCGGAGATCGTACGTCAATTACGCGTCCCGGGACTAGACGGGTTACGGCAGGAAGATTTGCTTGCCGAAAAAGTTCATATAGATTCTGAATTAACCAGACTTAATGGAGCAGACAGATGACCGAAGCGCCCGTTATCGACATAACCCTTGATCCGGCGGTAGCAAAGCTTATTGAATACGCGAAAAACAAGAAAACCCTTTCTTACGATGAGCTTTCCGATTTTCTCCCCGAACATATCGCCAATTCGGATAAAATCGAACAGGTACTTGTCCTTCTTGAGACAAACAATGTGCAGCTCATAGAAGAAGAGGCGGGTGCGGAAGAAGAAGCCGAATCGCGGAAAACAAACGAAGCCGAAAAAAAGCGGCTTGTATACAACGAAAAAGAATCTTCGGTCGACGATCCCATCAAACTGTATTTACGGGAAATAGGCAAAGAAAACCTGCTTACCGCGGAACAGGAAGTGGAACTGTCCAAACAAATGGAAGACGGGGAGAATATCATCAAGGGAGTGATAAAGCGCTCGGGAATGATTATTCCGGAATTTTACCACATAGCCCAGCGGGCGTTTTCCAAAAAAGATCCCCGGGAGCTTTCACTTTCCAAAAAAGAAATAACGGAATATATGACCGAGCGCAGAAGGCTGAATCAGTTTTACAAGGAAACGCTCAGGCTTATCGGTAACGAGCTTAAAACATACATCGAAGCCAAAAAAAAGCTTATCGCCCGGGGCGCGGATATTTACGAAGACAGGGAACTGGGAACCCTGCGTAAAAAGATACTGGCGGTCGTTCTGGAAGCGGAAATCCATCCCGAGGAAATTACCGGCTTTTCGGAAAAGTTTATGCAGGCGTCCAAAAAAATCAAACGCTGTAAAAAGGAACAGGAACGCATTGAAAAACGCCTCCGGGTCGCTTCCGTAAAAGAGCTTCGTTCCCTCGGACGGGGGCTTACGATAAAGGAAGAGCGGGAATCCCTGGAAGAAAACCTGGGACTTTCCGCGGACGAAATCAAGGAACTGATACGGCACATACAGGTTACGGAAAAAAAGCTCCGGCAGATGGAAGCGGAGTTTGAGGAATCCATCGAAAACATAAACCTTATGGCCAAAGAGATAAACCGCGGCCGGATTATGATGAAAAACGCCAAAGACCGGCTTATCAAGGCAAACCTCCGCCTTGTCGTTTCAATCGCCAAAAAATATACAAACCGCGGGCTCCATTTTTTTGACCTGGTCCAGGAAGGAAATATCGGCCTTATAAAAGCTGTTGAAAAGTTTGAATACCGCAAGGGTTATAAATTTTCCACATACGCCACCTGGTGGATCAGGCAGGCCATTACCCGTTCCATTTCGGATCAGGCCCGGACGATCCGGGTGCCGGTACACATGATAGAGCAGATCAACAAGGTCGTCCGGGAATCGCGCCAGCTCATGCAGGTTCTGGGGCGCGAACCGACAGACGAAGAAATAGCCGAGCGCCTCGGCTGGACGGCGCTGCGGGTAAAGTCGGTCAAGAATGTCGCGCGGGAACCGATAAGCCTTGAAACGCCCATCGGCGAAGAGGAAGATTCCCTGCTCGGCGACTTTATCGAAGACAAAGACGTGGAAAACCCGGCGAACCAGACCGCGTTTACGCTGCTCCAGGAGCAGCTTGCCAGCGTACTTTCCACGCTGCCGCCGCGCGAACAGGAAGTGCTTAAAATGCGTTTCGGGCTTGACGACGGTTATTCCCTTACCCTGGAAGAGGTAGGGCTTTATTTCAATGTAACAAGGGAACGCATACGGCAGATAGAAGCGAAAGCCCTGCGCCGGCTGCGGCATCCCAAGCGGAGCCGCAAGCTCAAGGATTATATGGACCACTGAAAGCTTTTCCGCGGGAAAACAAGGAAACTAATGGGGGAATATTATGGGAACAGTGACAATGGAAGACGTGATTGAAAAACTCAGATCGCTGCAGGAGATTCTCTCGCAGAAGATCAAGCTTGAACAGGCGATGGTAACCATTCCAAAAGCCCTTATCGACAAGGAAGATACACTCTCCCGGCTCAAAAAAACGTTCATCGATAAAAATCTGGATTTAAAAAAGTCCCAGGAAATCGAAGCGGGGCTTAAAAACAATCTTGCCGAAGCCGAGTCAATGCGGGAAAAATCGGAAAAAAACATGGATGTGATCAGCACCCAGCGGGAATACGAGGCTTTGGACAAGGAAATACGGGACGCCAGCGAATGGGAACAGCAGTACCGCAAAGATCTTCAGAAAGAAGAACGGTTCCTGGCGGAACTGGACGAACAGATCAAACAGTACACGGCTCTTATTGAACAGCAGGAAAAAGATCTTGAAGAATGCAGGGAAAGCACGGAACGGCAGCTTACCGAGAAAAGGGAGCGGATAACGGAGCTTGAGGCCGAGGAAAAAGCCCTTGTTCCCGGTCTGGATCCGGAAGTGCTTTTTAAATTCGAGCGCATCATCCGCAGCAAAATGGAAGGCATTGTGGCCATAAAAGGCGGCGTTTGTACCGGCTGCCACATGGTGCTGCCGGTTCAGTTTGCCAACATGGTACACCAGGGCGGGGAAATTGTCTTTTGCCCCTATTGTTCCCGCATCCTCTTTTATGAAGAAACGGAAGAAGGGGAAGAGAGCTTCTTTGATGCCGAAGATTCGGGAACCCTTTCCGATCTGGACGATATTGAAGAAGACGACTACGATGAGGACGACGAGGAAGAAGAAAAGGCCAATATCGATTACGAAGAATAATCAGCGATGAATCAGGCGGCCGCCCCGCCGTTACGCGCCCCGCATCTTTGTTGTACTGCCGGAGGGTGTTTTAACAGGGGGGAGGAAAGTCCGGACTCCGCGGGCCGGGATGCCGGGTAATTCCCGGGAGTCCAGTCACAAAAGACTGGGCGACAGACAGCGCAGCAGAAAACAAACTACCGGCGCGGGTTTTTCGCACAGCGAAAAGCCCGCGCCGGAAAAGGTGAAAAGGCGGGGTAAAAGCCCACCGCGGCGGCGGCACCGGCGCCGGCAGTGCAAGCCTCATCCGGAGCAAAGTTAAACAGCTGTGACGAAGGGCAGCCTTCACGGACGGGCCCGTCCGGGGACGGCGTCTTTGACGTCGTCCGGCACAGCGGGTAGACTGCAAAGAGTGTTTCGGCAACGAAAAACCAAGACAGATGGCCGCGCGATTTTGCCGCAGGGTAAAATCGACAGAATCCGGCTTATGATTCATCGCTTTTTTTACTTTTTTGTCCCCCTGGGCGTGAAAATACCTCAATTTAAGTCAATTGACTTTTTGTCATAAAAAGTATTAAATCTCGTACAGATGGCCAAATTACGAAATCGATCAAAAATCAGCTCGGAAGCGCTAAAACATCAACTGTTTCGGGGGATTTTGTACGCCCTTGGGCTTTTGGCGATCGCCGCGATCGTACTGTTCTTTATCGCCAGGAAAAACAGGGAAGCCGGCGTCAAAAGAAACATTCTGCGGAACTGGGAAAACGGCCTGTATGCCGAAGCTTTTGAGCAAAGCTCCCTGGCCCTCAGGGAAAAGCCGCTTGATCCGTTTCTCCTTACCATAAACGGTTTTGTCGCGTACCAGTTGGCGGTTTCGCAGATTACCCAAAGCGATACGCGTTCCTACCTCGATGCCGGTATCTGGTCGCTCCGAAAAGTCCTGCTCAGGACAAATGCCGATGGAGACGGCAGAATCCGCTATGTTCTTGGCAAGGCGTACTATTCAAAAGGCCCGGAATACGCCGATCTTTCCATACGGTATCTGGAAGAGTCCAGAGGCGCCGGGTACACGGCAAAAGACATTCCGGAATACCTCGGCCTTGCCTACGAAGCCGTCCGGGAATACCGGAAAAGCGTTGAAATTCTCAGTCAGGCCCTGGACCCCGGAGAATCCGGCGAAGATTCGGACAGGCTGTTAATGGCCATTGCCCGTTCCTACACCGGCCTTGAAGACTGGGAAAACGCCAGGGCGTATTTGATCCGCTGCGTCGAACAGACAAAAGACGGCGGCGAAGGGATTAGGGCGCGGCTGCTTTTGGGCGGTGTTTTGCGGAATTCCGGCGACAGCGTAGGCGCGGAGAGCGTTTTTACCGAAGTGCTTGAAAGCGCAGAGAGCGCCGAAGCGGCTTATGAATTGGGAGAAATATACGCCGCCCAGGGCGATACAATCCGGGCACGGGCCGCCTGGCGGCGGTCGTACAGGGCGGATAATAATTACCGGCCGGCTCGTACCCGGCTGAACATGTAACAGAACAAACGGAACAAAGGTACGGCCGCGGGCAGCGGTCTGTTTCCGTTCCGAAAAATGTGGAGGCTTTATGATTTTCGGGGCAAAATCGTCTGATATAGGGATAGACCTGGGGACATGCAATACCCTTATCTATATTCGGGGAAGGGGAATTGTTATTAACGAACCTTCCGTCGTCGCGGTAGAACGGGGTACAAAAAAAGTAATGGCCGTCGGCGCCGACGCGAAAAACATGCTGTACAAAACGCCGGGAAACATCATCGCCATTCGTCCCATGAGGGACGGCGTTATCGCGGACCTTGAATCTACCGAAAAAATGATCCTCTATTTCATCACAAAGATCCTTCCCCGGTACCGTTTTATCAAACCCCGCATGGTCATCGGCATTCCGTCCTGCATTACCGAGGTTGAAAAGCGGGCCGTCGAGGAAAGCGCCTACAAGGCCGGCGCAAGAGAAGTTACCGTTATAGAGGAAAGCCTGGCCGCGGCGATAGGGGCCGATATCCCCATTTTTGAGCCGGCCGGCCACATGGTCTGCGATATCGGCGGGGGCACCACCGAGATTTCCGTCATTTCCCTTGGAGGCATGGTGGTGACAAACGCCATACGGCTGGGGGGCGACGAATTTGACGAAGCGATTATCAAGCATGTACGGAGCGTTCACAATCTTATCATCGGGGAGCATACCGCGGAGCGGCTTAAAATTGAGATCGGCAACGCCTCGCCGGATAAAACCATCGAAAAAGTGGAAATAAAGGGAACGGACGCCATAACCGGGCTGCCCCGGCGTCTGGAAATAGACTCCGTGGAAGTCCGGGAGGCGCTTAAGGATCCGATAACCCAGATCATAGACGAGATAAAGGCTACGCTGGGCCAGACGCCGCCGGAACTGGCCGCCGACATTGTTGAACGGGGTATTGTTATGACCGGCGGCGGATCACTGCTCAAGGGGCTGCCAAAGCTTATCTCGAAGGAGACCGGCGTACCGGTAATTCTGGCCGAGCGTCCGCTGGACTGCGTCGCACTGGGAGCGGGAAAGTATTTCGAATATGCCAAGGGCTTTGACAACACCCGCGGCATTTATGATAACCTGAACGGTTAGTATATGGCGCGGATGAGAGGGGGGCCGACGAGACAGCGGCGTATTATCGCGGACGCGTATGTGTTTGCCGTCCTTTCCCTTGTATCGTTTTCGGTGCTGCTTTTTTCGGTGCGGAGCTTTGTTGCCGATTTCCGCGACATGGGTCTTTCCATGTATTCCGGCATCCGGGGCAGCATACACCGGGCAACGTCGTTTGTCTCGCGGACGGCAAATTCCATTCAGGAGCTGGCGACACTTAACAGGGAATACGGCGAGTTAAGCGATCGTATCGCCCGCTATGAACAGCTTGAGCGGACCGCCGCGGATATCCGGCAGGAAAACGACCGGCTCCGCCAGCAGCTGGGATTTGCCAAAACCATCACCTACCATTATGTGGCCGCAGAAATCATCGGCTACGATCCGGACAATATTTTTTCGGCGTTTGTGATCAACAAGGGAAAAAACCACGGAGTTGCCGACAACATGCCCGTTATCGCCTATCAAAACGGCGTGGAAACGCTGGTAGGTAAAGTAGTACAGACAGCACAGTTTGAAAGCCTTGTTATGCCCCTGTACGATTCAGGATCGTACATTTCCTCGCGGCTGGTAGAATCCCGGCTGGAGGGCCTTGTCGAAGGTCAGGGAAATTCCGAACAGCCCCTGTTGATGCGCTTTGTCAGGGGCCGTTCCCGGGAAGAGGTAAGCATAGGCGAGCTTGTCGTTTCAAGCGGCCTTGGCGGCGTTTATCCGCCGGGAATACGGCTTGGCAGGGTAAGCAGGATACTGCATCAGGAAAACGATACGTCCATCGAAATAGAGCTGGTAAGCACGGCGGATTTCTCACGGCTTGAGTACGTGTTTGTTATTGACGCCCGATCCGCGCCGGACACTCCGTCCAACTCCGCCGCGGGAGTTCCCAATGGCTAAAAATGTTGTCTGGGCGACGGTGTTTATCATTATCGCGGCCCTTATTCAGTCTTCCCTGCTTTCCCTTCTTACCGAACGGCATATTACCCCGGATTTAACCCTCGGCATTCTTGTGTATATTTCCTATGTGAACGGAACCATGACCGGACAGATTACCGGTTTTTTTTCCGGAATATTTCTGGATTTTCTTTCCGCCGCTCCGCTTGGGCTTAATACGTTTATCAGAACGGTCGTAGGGGCGCTTGCCGGACTTATCAAGGGAACATTTTTTCTGGACGCGGTTGTGCTTCCCATGGCGCTCTGCGCCGCAGCGACCTTTATCCGCGCCCTTATGCTTTTTATCCTTAATCTGATTTTCGGCAGCGCCACGGGGGCGTTTTCGTTTGTCGATCCCGTATTCTGGATAGAACTGTGCCTTAACACTTTTACCGCGCCGCTTCTTTTCGGCTTTCTAAAACAGTTTAAGCCTCTTCTTATCGCAAGGGGGGAAAATTAAGTGTCGTCAATGTCCGAAAATGAAGAAAGGCCCCACGGAAGAATCGCGGTTTTCCGGTTTTTGCTGATCGCGATTTTTGTCCTGTACGCCCTGCGGCTGTTTAACATGCAGATTATTTCCGGTGAACAGTACCGCCGCCGCTCTTACGATATTGCCCGAAGGACAACGGTGCTTCCCGCGAGGCGGGGGGAAATATTTGACCGGAATTACCGCGATCCCATAGTAATGAATGATGATTCGTTTGCCGTAAGTCTTACCCCGGCCGAAGTGCCGGACGGCGGGATGCCGGAAATCATAACACGGCTGTCCTCGCTGCTTTCCCTGCCGCGCCGGGAGCTGGAAGAAAAGGTGCCCCCGCAGTATTACCATCTTTATCAGCCCCTGGAAGTAGCGTCTAACGTGTCGTTTGAAAATATCGCGGTGCTTTCGGAAAACGCCGATTCCCTGCCGGGGATAAGCTGGCAGTCCAAGCCGGTGCGGAATTACGGGGATATGGGAAGCCTTTCCCATATCATAGGCTATGTGGGAAACATTACCCGCGAAGAACTTACGCAGCTTTACAATCAGGGATACCAGCAGGGTGACATCATCGGAAAACTCGGGGTGGAACGGGAATACGACAGCATACTCCGGGGCAGTGAAGGCAGCGAAACCCGCACCGTCGATGTCCGGGGCAGGCGTATTTCCGGGGACAATGTGCGCATTCCGCCTGAAATGGGGAAGAACCTTGTACTGACCATTGACCGGGACATACAGTTTCTCGCGGAAAAAGCCCTGGGACAGCGGATGGGGACGGCCATTGTAATGAAACCAAACGGTGAAATACTGGCGATGGTTTCCTATCCCTGGTACGATCCCAATATTTTTTCCCGGGGAAGCGCGGCCGGCGAATATCAAAGGGTGAACGAAGATCCCAATAAACCGTTTCTGAACCGGGCGATACAGGCCATGTATCCGCCCGCGTCCACGTTTAAAATCATCATGTCAACGGGACTTTTGACGGAAAACCTTATCAACCCCGAACAGCGTATACTCTGTACCGGGCTTATCAATTACGGCCGGCGCGACTGGCGGTGCTGGCTCCGTTCCGGGCACGGGGCGGTTAATCTGCAGCAGGCCCTTGCCGGTTCATGCGACATATATTTCTGGGTAACCGGCAGGGACAACATGGGAGTGGATCGCATCGTAAGCTACGCCAACGATTTCGGCTACGGAAAAAGTACCGGCATCGATCTTCCCGGCGAAATAAACGGTTTTATTCCCACCCCGCAGTGGAAAGAACGCCGGGATCATGAAAGGTGGCTTGACGGCGATACCATGAACATGTCAATCGGCCAGGGCTTTACCCTGGTTACCCCGCTGCAAATGACAAACATGCTCGCCACGGTGATCAACGACGGGGTAGGGTACAAGCCCCGCGTGCTTAAGGAAGTACGGGACCCTGTTTCCGGGGCGATTGAGCAAACTGCGCCTCCCGAAATCATTCACGACATAAGCGGGAAAATAAGCCCTCAGGTATTTTCCACGGTACGGCATAACATGCGCACCGTCGTTACGGAAGGTTCCGCCCGCTATCCCACCAATATCAGGTCTGTCGAAGTGGCGGGAAAAACGGGCACCGCGGAAGTCGGGCTTGCCGACCGCTGGCACTGCTGGTTTACCGCGTATGGGCCGTTCAACACAAACAACCACGATGAGCAGGTTATCGTAACGGTGCTTGTGGAAGCGTCCAATCCCTGGGACTGGTGGGCGCCTTATGCCGCGTCCATTATATTTCAGGGAATTTTTGCCGGACAGACCTATGAAGAAGCGGTTGTAAACCTGGGCCTCCAGTATATCGCGCCCATACAGGGACGCCGCGAATGAGGCTGCGCGATTTTCTGGATATAGATTTCCCCCTTTTTCTCGCCGCGGTAATACTTACGGTTTTCGGCATTCTTTTTATTTACTCTTCCGGTGTTTCGTCTACGGGAGCCGTTGTCTCGGACGAATACAAACGCCAGATAGTCTGGGCCGCGGCGGGAATAATCCTTGCCCTGGTGCTTTCCATGGTTAATTTCAGGCGTATTTACGATTTGTCGATGTATCTTTATTTCGGAACGCTGATCCTCCTCGTCTACACCTGCCTGTTCGGCCATACGGTTTCCGGCGCACGGGCGTGGATAGGAATAGGAAGCTTTGGCATACAGCCGTCGGAGTTTGCCAAAATAACAACCATACTGTTTTTTGCCCGTTACCTTGATTCCACAAGACGGGAACAGAACATTATTGTCCGGTTTGTCGTTTCCTGCCTTATCGTATTTGTTCCGATGGCCCTTATCCTGCTTCAGCCGGATTTTGGGACCAGCCTCGTGTTCATACCCATTCTGCTTACCATGACCTTTATCGGCGGCATTACCCTCCGGTTTGTGGTTTTTCTCGGCGGATGCATCATCCTTACCGGCGTTATGATGGTGCTGCCTCTTTGGCAGGAAACCATACTCAGGGGAAGCATTCCCGGTGTCATGGTTTTAATGAACAAATGGTTTGTTCTGATAAGCGTTCTTGCCCTGTCGGCCATAAGCCTTGTTTCGCTTTTTGGTTTCAGGCGCTACGGGAAACGCTATTTTTACTGGATTTGTTACACCGGCGCAATGGGCATTTTTTCCCTTTTGGCCTCGTTTGTTTCCCACAAGGTACTCAAAGATTATCAAATTATGCGGCTGATTGTTTTCCTTGATCCCAATGTGGATCCCCGCGGCTCCGGCTGGCATATCATCCAGTCCATGACCGCCATAGGTTCAGGTGGTTTTATGGGCAAAGGTTTTCTTAACGGAACGCAGAGCCATTACCGGTTTCTTCCCCAGCAGAGTACGGATTTTATTTTTTCCATTTTTACCGAAGAATGGGGCCTTCTTGGAGGGCTGCTGGTTATCGCCCTTTTTATGCTGATTTGTCTGCGGCTTGTCAAAATAGTAAATACTACCTCCGACAGTTTCGGCGCGTACATCGCCGCGGGCCTTACGGCGATGTATTCATTCCACTTTCTTATCAATGTCGGAATGGCAATGGGGGTCATGCCGATAACAGGCATTCCCCTGCACTTTATGTCATACGGCGGATCGGCGCTTATTTCCGCAATGGCCGGGATAGGTATTGCCCTGAGCATTCACATCAGAAGGTTCAACCGCTAGACAATGGCCCGTTTTGTCGATCCGTTTTGCGATCTGGGGGCGAAGCTTCTTTCCGTAGAAAAGCCGGCCCGGTATGCGGGGGGCGAGTACGGATCAATCGCGAAAAAAGACGCCGCGTTCCGCATGGTTATCGCGTTTCCCGACCTGTACGAAATAGGCATGTCGAATCAGGCGTTCCGTATAATCTATAACGCGCTCAACCGGATTCCCGGCATTTCCTGCGACCGGGCTTTTGCCCCCGCGCCCGATTTCGAAAAGCTGCTTGAAGACGAAGGCGTTCCCCTGTACGGTCTTGACACGGGAATCGCCCTGTGCGACACGGATCTGTTCTGTTTCACCTTTGGATATGAACTGGGCATTACCGGTGTTTTAACCATGCTGCATTCGTCCGGCGTTCCCATCCGCTTTCAAGATCGCGGCAAAACAGGTCCTGTCGTACTCATGGGCGGCCCCTGCGTTTCCAATCCGCTGCCTTACAGCCGTTTTATCGACGGATTCTGGATAGGCGAAGCGGAAGCGGGTTTTTATGATCTGTGCCGCGTCCTTCTTGAGAAAAAAAAGTCGGGGGCGGAACGGGAAGATCTGCTTTCCGTTATCGCGTCGCATGACAATGTCTGGGTTCCCGGAAAAAGCGGAGTCCGCCGCGCCGTGTACGCCGGCTTTGGACAGACAGGGCCGGTCAAGGCCGCGGTCTTTCCCGTCGCCAGCATAAAAACCGTCCAGCACCACGGGGCGGTGGAAATTATGCGCGGCTGTCCAAACGGCTGCCGTTTTTGCCACGCCGGAATATGGTACCGGCCCATGCGTCAAAAGCAGGCGGACCGCGTTGTGCGGGAAGTTGAAGAGCTTGTAACAGAGGGCGGATACAGGGAAATAAGTCTTTCGTCCCTTTCAAGCGGCGATTATTGTTATATCAACGAACTTGCCGCGCATTTGAATGCTATGTACGGTTCCCGGCATGTTTCGTTTCAGCTTCCGTCACTGAAAGTTTCAGGCTTTTCGCTGCCCCTGCTTGAAAAAATTTCCGAAGTACGCAAAAGCGGCCTTACATTTGCCGTGGAAACACCCCGTGATATGTGGCAGCTCGGCATCAACAAAACGGTAAAGCTTGAGGAAATCCTTTCCATTCTCGCGGAGGCGAAACGGCGCGGCTGGCGGGGGGCGAAATTCTATTTTATGATCGGCCTGCCGCCCGCGCGCGAGGGAGACAGCCCGGAAGAAGAAGCCATTGTCGAATTTGTCGCCGAAGCCGGTAAACGGAGCCGGGGGCATTTTCACATAAATGTCGGGACATTTGTCCCAAAGCCCCACACCCCCTATGAAAGCGCGGCCCAGCTTGATGAAAACGAAGGGTGGCGCCGGCTTACGTACATCATGTCGTCGCTCAAACCGCTTGGGCACAAAGTAAGCGTTCACGATCCGTTTACCGCCATGCTTGAAGGGCTCATGGCGCGGGGAGACGAAAGGGTAGGGGAGCTGATCGAGACAGCCTTTGCCGCCGGCGCCAGACTCGATCCCTGGTCGGAACATTTCAGGAAAGACATCTGGAAAGGATTGTTTGATACAAACCGGGAACTGGTTTCTTCCGTATTATCTGAAAAAAAGCCGGACAGCCGTTTTCCCTGGTCGGTTATCGAAACCGGTACAAGCCGCTCGTTTTTGCGGAATGAAGAAGCAAAATCAAGGAACCGCGTTTTAACGTCACCATGTACGGAAAACTGTACGCAGCCGTGCGGTGTCTGCGGTCAAAGCCGCGTGGTTGTCAAAAACAATGTACCCCGCGAAACAAGCGGCCCGAAGCCCCCCCCCCGTGTTTCAGGCAGCGGCCCCGCTGAGGCTCCCGCAGTCCCCGTAAAAACAGCATCACCGCCGGGAACCGTATGGCGGATGCTTTTTTCGTTCTCAAAAACCGGCCCCGCCGTTTTTGTTCCACATCTGGGCGTTATTGAAGTTTTCTCCATGGCCCTTATGCGCAGCCGCCTGCGGCCCGTATTCACCCAGGGCTTTAACCCCCATGTAAAACTTGATTTTGCCTCGCCCGCCGCCGTCGGAATAATCTGCCTTGGCGAAATAGCCTGTGTTGATTTTGACACATACCCCGAAGCCGAACGGTTCCTTGGCGCCGTTAACAGAGGACTGCCCGGCGGCTTTACGGTTACCAGGGCGGAACCGTTTGCCATCCCCCGGGGCGCGAAAAAACATTCGCCGCCATCTCTCTTGTACGGCTTTATGTACGGCGGCGACCGAGTCAAGGCCGGAGACGAAAAACAATACCGGAAAAATTCCTGCCCGGCCGGTACACTGTCCTGCCGGACAGAAGTATTGGCCCGCAACCCACAGTGGGGCCTCCGCCCCCCCCAGTCCCCGGAGCTTACCGCCCTTGAAGAGTACACCGGATATTTTGACGCATACCGGACGTTATGCGAGATGCGCCCAGGAGAGGGGCTTAGGTGGATTTCCGGATATCCTCAATACTTCGCGGCGGAGCGCAGGTTGATTCCCTGATAATAAGTTTATGGGGCAGGGTGATATCCATTACGTCTTCCTGTTCGCCGCTGATGTACTTGTGGAGGATCTGAGCGGTGCGCTCTCCTATTTCAAGCAGAGGCTGGCTTATTGTAGTAAGCCGGGGCATAAAATAACTGGAGATGTCGATATCGTCAAAGCCGACTACCGAAACATCTTCGGGAATCCTGAGCCCTTCATCTTTTAAAATTCGCATGGCCCCTATGGCAAGTTCATCGGTGGCGGCAAAAACGGCGGAAAAATCCCGGTCCCGGAGCAGCAGTTCCTTCATGCCGTACATGCCGAATTCGGCAGTATACTGATGGACAAAAACTGTCTGTTCTTCGGGAGTCCGCCGTATCCCGGCTTCTTCCAGCGCCCGGAAAAAACCTTCCGCCCGCTGACCGCCGCAGGAAAGGCCTTTACTGCTTATCATTTTCAGTTTTCTGTGTCCCAGGTTTACAAGATGCCGTACCGCTTCGTAAGCGGCATCTTCTTCGTTTACGTGGATTGAAGGAAAGCCGGCCCGGTTAAAAGTAGAAGTTATCAGGGGGAGCTGGAGTTTTTTTACGGATTCATAAAAGGACGGATTTTGAACCTCGTGGATCATGATAACCCCATCCAGTTTTTCCCCCTTAAGTTTTGCGAGACATTCTTCTTCGCTGTTTTCTTCGAACTTTACAAAAAAGAAATGAGTGTTATACCCAAAAGATCCCAGACGCCGTTCTATAAAAGAAAAAAGCTGGCGCTGGAACATATTAAAGGTATCGGCCAGTATAATACCCACGGTAAAGCTTCGTTTAAGCACCATGCTTCTGGCCGCGTTGTTGGGAACGTATCCGTTTTTTTCTATAAGCGTAAGTATTTCTTTCCGTTTGGCAGAATTAACGTTTTTCTTTCCGTTAACCACTCTGGAAACGGTGGACGGGGACATGCCGGCTTGTTTCGCTATATCTTTAATACTTACCATGATTATCCCCATTCTGCGTTATCTGTGGCAAAATAACAAGGCTGCGCGAAAAAAACGCCGGATCTCCGAATGGCGGCTTTGCCGCCGAGCCCGGCGGACGGCCCCTGCGTGCTTGACAAAATGCCGTAAAAAAGTGATAATGCGGGTTGTTCAACCGCAGACATAATCTGCGTGGATGGGATAACCATTGTAAATTCTTCTATCCCTTGGAGTGATGTGAAAAGATAATGCTTGGCAGGATAATAAATCTGATTTTTCTTGTACCCGTTTTTGTACTCACCGGGTGTACTTCATTACACGCGTATATGTATGTGTTGGCCCTGGATTATGACGGAAACGCGGTTCTTGCCCGTGAAGGCGATGTTCAATATATATTAAAACAAATAATTGAAAACGCGGACCGTTATATCATGAAGGCATACACGAGAACGGCTATTTC
>JAIRWM010000036.1 GCA_031268975.1 Treponema sp.
ATCCGGGGGCACGAGTTTGTAACCGTCGTGGACCTGCCGGGCATTTATTCCATATCGCCCTATTCAAGCGAAGAACTGGTAACCCGGGATTTCCTTTTGTACGGCAGGCCCGACGCGATTATCAATATCGTTGACGCGACAAACATTGAACGTAATCTCTATTTCACCTTGCAGCTTATCGAATTGTCCATACCGATGGTCCTGGCGCTGAACTTTATGGATGAAATGCGGGCGAACGGGAATACCGTGAATATTGATCTTCTGTCCGGCATTCTGGGCCTTCCGGTTATTCCCATTGTGGCAAACAGGAACGAAGGGATCCATGAACTGGTCGATACCGCCATCGCGGCGGCGCGGGAACGGAGCGGCCCCCGGAAGCTGGATTTCTGCGAGGGAGCGGTACACCGCTGCATCCACAGTATTACCCACATCATTGAGGATCACGCGGAACACGCGGGTATTCCCAGCCGTTTTGCCGCGACAAAACTGGTGGAGGGCAACGATCCGGTTTTGGAAAAACTGGCCCTGGACGGGAACGAGCGGCACACCATCGAACATATTGTGGCGGAGATGGAAACCGAACTTGGCGCCGACCGCGAGGCGGCTATGGCGGATATGCGCTACAAGTTTATCGAAGGGGTGGTCGCCAAAACGGTGGTCAAGCGGAAGCGCAGCCTGGAGCGGCGGCGCAGTGTTGCCGCGGATGCTCTTTTAACCCACCGAATCCTCGCGATCCCGGTATTTCTGCTCATCATGCTTCTGGTGTTTCTGTTCTCCTTCGGCCTTATCGGCCAGCCCCTCAGCGATCTGTTGGGGGCCGGTATAGAAAAACTAACGGCCCTTGCCGGAAGCGGCCTCGGGGCAGCCGGCGTAAACCCTGTATTGTGCGGACTTGTGGTGGACGGCATCCTCACCGGGGTTGGTACGGTGGTAGGATTTCTGCCCCTCATCGTAACGCTGTTCTTTTTTCTGTCGCTCCTTGAGGATTCCGGCTACATGGCCCGGGTGGCCTTTCTGATGGACAAACCGCTGCGCAGGCTGGGACTTTCCGGGCGCAGCGTGGTACCGATGATCCTGGGTTTCGGCTGTTCCGTACCGGCGGTCATGTCCACCCGCACCCTGGCCAGTGAACGGGACCGCCGCATAACCATACTGCTTACGCCCTTTATGAGTTGTTCCGCCAAACTGCCGATATACGCCGCCTTTACCGCGGCCCTGTTTCCCCGGAACGGAGCCCTGGTTATGATGCTTATGTATATCATAGGCATCATGGTTGGAATTCTGGCGGCCCTGTTGCTGCGGCGCGTACCGTATTTTAGCGGAAATTCCACCCCCTTCGTTATGGAACTTCCCAACTACCGCCTGCCGAACTTAAAAACCGTGCTGCTGCTCATGTGGGAAAAGGCGAAGGACTTTCTTACCCGGGCCTTTACGGTTATTTTTACCGCCACGGTCATCATCTGGTTTCTGAGCAATTTTAACCTATACTTCTACCCCGTGGAGGACCAAAGCCAGAGCATCCTGGCCGCGGTGTCGAAAGTTATCGCCCCCCTCTTCGCGCCCCTGGGCTTCGGGTTTTGGCAGGCCGCCATAGCCGTGATCATCGGCTTTATGGCCAAGGAAGCGACCATCTCGACTCTGGCCGTCCTGGCGGGAACCACCATTGAGGGGCTGCCCCAGGTGCTCTCCGGTATGTTCACGCCCCTTTCGGCCTTTAGCTTTTTGATCTTCGCCCTGCTCTATACCCCCTGTGTTGCGGCAATTGCCGCTGTCAAACGTGAAATGAGGAGCGGTCTGGCCGCCGCGGGTGTGGCCGTCTGGCAGTGCCTTATGGCGTGGGTTTTCGCCTTTATCGTCCATAGCGCGGGTCTGCTTCTGGGACTGGGGTGATCTTTCCAAAAAAGCGGATTGTATAAATATACGGATAATGTCATAATCAGGCCGCTATGGATCAAAAAGTGCTTGAAGAAACCGCCGAATTGGCGCATCTGAATATTACCAAGGATGAACTTGCCGCGGCGCTTCCCGCGTTTGAGCAGATGCTCGGATTTTTTGCCGTTATGCAGGGGGCGGACGCCGGGGCGGCCGGTCAGGCCGCGGGCCGGATGCTGGTAAAAAGCGATCATTTCCGGGGTGATGCTCCGGCCGGCCAGGAAGTAAGCCGGGAAGACCTGTTGAACAACGCCGGCGAGCGGGACGGCAGTTTTATTGTTATCCCCAATGTTTTGTAAAGGAAAGATCGCATGTCCTATAAACCGCCTGAGGGTTTCCTGTCGTATGCCGGGGACTGGGAAGAAAAAATCGGCGCTTTCATTGAATTTGCCGGGGAGCCTTCGGCCTTGCCGGAATCCGCACGGCGCCCCGATTGTCCCGGCGGCGCTCGCCGCGGCGCGGACGGCGTGGATGGTGTCGCGGATCTTCCGTTCGCGGTAAAGGACAATATTGCCGTAAAGGGTTTTTCCTTAAGCTGCGGATCAAAGCTTCTTTCGGATCTCCGTTCGCCGTACACGGCCACGGCGGTGCGTAAGCTTGAAGAGCGGGGCGCCGTTGTTGTGGGCAAGACAAACCTTGACGAATTCGGCATGGGCTCTTCCACGGATAATTCCGCCATACAAAAAACAAACAATCCCTGGGATCAAACCCGTGTGTCAGGCGGTTCTTCCGGCGGTTCCGCGGCCGCGGTCGCCTCCGGCATTGTTCCGTTCGCGCTGGGGAGCGATACCGGCGGTTCGGTGCGCCAGCCCGCGGCGTTCTGCGGGGTCGTGGGGCTCAAGCCGACCTACGGGGCGGTTTCCCGTTACGGGCTTGTCGCCTATGCCTCGAGCCTTGAAGGCATTGGGATACTTGCCGACGGCGCCGCGCGGACCCGCGCTGTGTTTGCCGCCATCCGGGGCAGGGACCCGATGGATGACACATCCAGGGATCCTCCGGCGGGCGCGCCGGCTTTGTATCCAAAACCCGGCGCGGGAAAAACCGCGGCGGTCATCGGGGTGCTGTCTCCGGAAGCGGTCGCCGGGGCCGTCGCCGCCCTGGCCGGGAAAGCCGGCGCGGCCGGCGAAGTCCGGGAGGGCGGGGCTTCCCCCCAGGAAATCGCGGCGCAGGCGGCGGAACTGGAAGCGGAAGTACGAAAAGGCTTTGAGCTTGCCAAAGAACGTTTTGCCGCCCTTGGCTGTTCCCTTGTGGACGTTGAGGTTCCCGGTCTTAAATACGGGGTGCCTGCTTACTATACCATCGCCACGGCGGAAGCCAGCGCGAATCTTGCCCGCTTTGACGGCGTTCGTTACGGCCGCCGTCCCGGCTGGGCGGAAAATCCCGACGACCTTGTCGACAAAGTCAGGGAGGCGGGTTTTGGTGATGAAGTAAAACTCCGCATTTTGCTGGGAACCTTTGTGCTTCGTTCCGGTTTCCAGGATCGGTACTATCTGCGGGCACAGCGGATTAGGGAAGGGATTAAAGCCGACTTTGAGGCGCTGCTTGGCACAGCGGATTACGGGGAACCGGAGGGCGTTTCCGGCGGTGGCACCGCAAAGAGCGGTGGCACCGCAAATAGCGGCGGCCGTGTCGACGCGATACTGCTGCCGGTCTTTCCCAGTAGGGCGTTCGGCAGGGGGCCCAGTTCCCTTTCAGCCTTTGCCCAAAAGGCCGCCGATCTGTATACCTGCTGCGCGAACCTTGCCGGTCTTCCCGCGGTGTCTTTTCCCGCGTCCGTTGAAGGCGGCCTTCCCGTGGGGGTTCAGCTTTTGGGAAGAGCCTTTTCCGAGGGGATCCTTCTTAATCTTGTGGAAGCCTACGAAAACGCGCATCCCTTTCCCCATCCGCCGGGCTACCGGGCGTTTTGGAATTAAGGAGAGCGGTTTTATGATGATCATGAATCCGCGCGGACGGCGGGCCGCACGATACAATCGAACAGGAAGAGAAGCTTCATGAAATATCAGTCGTTTATCGGTCTTGAGGTTCACATACATCTTTTAACAAAGACAAAAGTTTTCTGCCGCTGCCGTTCGGCGTTCGGCGACGAACCAAATACAAATGTGTGCCCGGTGTGCATGGGGTATCCGGGCGTGCTGCCGGCGCTCAACATTGAAGCGATGCGCATGGGCTGCATGGTCGCCAAAGCCCTGAATTGTACGATACCGGAGCGCACGTGGTTTGAGCGCAAGCAGTATTTTTATCCTGACATGACAAAAAATTATCAGATTTCACAATTCGCCTCCCCGCTGGGGCAGGATGGTTTTCTTGAACTTGAAGGGCGCGGAAATTCGCGGGGCGCGTTGGACGGCAAAGGCATCAAAAGAAAAGTGCGGATTAAAGAATGTCATCTTGAGGAAGACGCGGGGAAGATGATTCATACAGGGACTGTATCGCTGCTTGACTATAACCGCGCCGGCGTGTCGCTCCTTGAAATTGTAACCGAGCCCGACATGGAAACGGGAGAAGAAGCGGAATTTTTCATTCAGGAACTGCGCCGCATGGTCCGTTACCTTGGAGTCTGCGACGGTAACATGGAGGAAGGATCGCTTCGGGCAGACGCGAATGTGTCGATCAATCTTCCGGGCAGGGGCCTTGGAAGAAAAGTCGAGATAAAAAACCTTAACTCTTCCCGCTTTGTCCGCCTTGGCCTTAATTATGAAATACGCCGTCAGGGCGAGGCGCTGGACGCGGGAAAGACCGTCGTTCAGGAAACGCGGCTCTGGAACGAAAACCGCGACGAAACGTTTCCCATGCGGCAGAAAGAAAACGCCCAGGATTACCGCTATTTTCCGGAACCGGATCTTCCGGTGTTCTGCCCCGATAAGGCTTTTCTCTCCTCCGTGGAAAAAGCCCTGGTAGAGCTTCCCCCGGAGCGGCTTAAACGGATCGCTTCCGAGTACGCTCTTGCCGAAGAACAGGCCGATCTTATCTGCGAAGAAAAACAGGGCGCCGATTATTTTGAGAACGCCGTCGCCGAAGCCGAAAAAAAAGGTCTTGATAAAAAAACCGCCGCCGTCCGTGTCGCCAACTGGTTCCTTTCGGACATAAAACACATACTCCACCGTGACGGCATCGCCCTGCGGGATATATCATCGTTTAGACTTACCCCGGCCCGTCTTGCCGGGCTTGTTTCAATGGCCGCGTCAGGCCGGGTGAGCGGGAAGCTCGCGAAACAGACCGTGGAACTTGTTATCGCCGAAGACAAGGATCCTGAGATCATCGTAAAAGAAAAAAACTGGGAACAGCTTGCCGGTGTGGAAGAAATAGCCGGGGTGGTAAAAACGGTGCTTGCGGCCGAAAGCGCCGCCGCTGAGGAACTCCGCGCCATCGCGGAACTCCGCGCCATCGCCGTCACTGAAAAGCGCCGCCGTACCCTGACCGCTTACCTTGTGGGGAAAGTGCTCGCCGCTACCGGCGGCCGGGCCGATCCGAAAATAGCCGGGGAGCAGATAACCCTGCTGTTATAGCTTTTTATCCCGTTTTAAGCTACACTTGCGGCCATGCGTGTTTTGGCAAAAGATATAGCCCGTGCGGCGGCGGACTCCGGCAAGGTCGAAGCCGCCGGCTGGGTTCACCGGATACGGGACATGGGCGGAGTAAACTTTGTCGTGCTTCGGGATCGTTCCGGCCTTGTTCAGCTTGTGTTTAACGAAAAGCCCGTGGACGAAACGGGGACGCCGGTTACGCTGGAATCGGTAATAACGGTAAAGGGAAAGGCCGCCCTGAACCCGAAAGCCCCCGGCGGGGCGGAGATTCAGGTGGAAAGCCTCCTCTGCCTTTCGCGGGCGGAGCCGGATCTGCCGTTTCAGGTAAACGGCGACGTTTCCAAAATGGGCCTTGAGACGATTCTTGACAATCGGATTCTCAGCATCAGGAACCCGAAAATCCGCGCGATCTTTTCCGTTCAGGCTGTAATCATCGAAGCTTTTTCCGCGTACCTCCGTTCGAAAGATTTTACCGAAATCAAAACCAGCAAGCTTGTCTGGGGGGGTACGGAGGGAGGAACGGAACTTTTTGAGGTAGAATATTTTGACAGAAAGGTCTGCCTGGCCCAGTCGCCCCAGTTTTACAAAGAAGCCCTGGTGGCGGCCGGCATGGAGCGGGTCTTTGAAGTCGCTCCCGCGTACCGGGCGGAAAAGCACGATACGCCCCGGCATCTTAACGAATATGTTTCCCTCGACGTGGAAATGGGTTTTATTGAATCGGAAACGGATTTAATCGATCTGGAACGGGGGCTTTTGGCGTATATCTTCGGAGAAGTCGCCCGGAAAAACGCCGCGGAGCTTGCCATGTGGAACGCCTCCGTGCCGGAAGCGGACGCCGTGGAGAAGGCCCCGGTTATCGGCTACGAGGACGCGGTAAAGCTTGCCTCGGATATGTCGGCTAAAGCGGGCGGCGGCCGGATATTCGACATCACCCCGGAAGCGGAGCGTTTTCTCTGTGAGTGGTCCATGGAACGCCACGGAGTCCAGCTTGTGTTTGTGAATGAATTTCCCCGCCGTTACAGACCATTCTACACATTCCCGTCGGACGCCAACCGTACCATGAGCTTTGACGCCCTTTTCCGCGGGCTTGAAATAACCACCGGCGGCAGGCGTCTGCACAGTTATAAAGCCTTTGTGGAAACCCTTCCCCGGTTCGGCCTCGAACTTGAAAACATGCAAAACTACGCCGCCCTGCTCCGATCCGGCTGCCCGCCCCACGGGGGCTTCGCCATAGGATGTGAACGGCTTACCGCCCGCATTCTGGGACTTGCCAACGTCAAAGAAGCAAGCCTCTTCCCCCGTGACAGAAAGCGCGTAGAACCGTAGCCCGCGGCATCGGCACGGACGCCGCTTCCTGGCCGGCACGGATGCCGGGCACCCGGCAAACGACCAAAACGCTCCCGCGTTTTGGATCGGCACGGACGCCTCTTGGCCGCCACGGACGGCGGCCACCCGGCAAATGACCAAAAACGCCTCGTGTTTTTGGATCGACACGGATGTCGCGCCCTTGCGATTTTTCACTTATCCGCCCATAATAAAGCATGAGCGTGTTTAACCCCGAAGTTCTGGCCGATTTTGCGCGGTCGTATGGTTTTCATTATGACATCTGCGATCCCGCGACGCTGGTTCGGGATTTTCGTATAGATATGGAACGGGGGCTTAACGGCCGGACCTCTCCGCTTGCCATGATCCCCGCCTACTTAAGGGCGGTAACGGAATTTCCGCTGGGGAAAACGGTTATCGCGCTGGACGCGGGCGGGACCAATCTCAGGGCGGCCCGGGTTACCTTCCGGGAATCGGGGAAACCGGAAACGGAGGGAAGCGCGCGGGCGCCGATGCCGGGGACCAACGGGCGGATATCCGCCGACGCGTTTTTTGATGAAATTGCCGCGCTGGCCGCTCCGCTTATAGAGGCGGGCCCGGTGGAAGGGATTGGTTTTTGTTTTTCCTACCCGATGGAAGTTCAGGAAAACGGCGACGGCATTCTGATGGCTTTCAGCAAAGAAGTTGACGCGCCGGATGTGATCGGCAAAGCGGTAGGCCGTGGTCTTGGAGAAGCGCTCCTGCGCCGGGGCATTACGCCCCCCGGACGCATTGTAATGCTCAACGATACGGTGTCTACGCTGCTTTCCGGCCTTGTGGAAATTCCCCCCGACGGCGGCTTTATAAAAGGCGCGAAAAAATACAACGTTCCCGGAGGGCCTGTTGTGGGCTGTATCCTGGGGACCGGTTTTAACACGGCGTATCCGGAAAGCGACATCCCGAAAATCGGTTTTCACTCGGAAGACGCACCCCAGATAGTTGTTTGCGAAAGCGGAAACTGCGCTCCCCGGTATCTGGGGGTGCTGGACAGGGAATTTGACGCCACGACAAAAAAGCCGGGGGTGTATACCCTGGAAAAATCCGCCGCCGGGGCGTACATCGGCCCGCTTACGTTTCATATCCTCAAGCAGGCGGTAAAAGACGGCGTTTTGTCGTTCGCCAGGGCGGATGAATTTTCCTCCTGGCAGACGCTTCAAACCAGAAGCCTTAACGAGTTTATGCATTCGCCGCTTTCCCGGGAAGGCCCCGTCGGGGAACTGTTCGGAGAAAGTGAACTTGATGCGATAAAATCGTTTTCGTACCTTGCGTCAATTGTTACCCAGCGGGGGGCCATGTTCGCCGCCGCCGTCGTCGCCGCCGCCGTTGAGCGGACAGGCTCCGGCTACGATCCGTTTTCTCCGGTACGGATAGCGGTAGAGGGGACGACGTATGTGCTTTACAAAGGAATGCGGGAAGCCCTGGAAGCGTATTTAAGGATTATGCTGGTGAAAGACAAACCCCGTTCATATATCGTTACCCCCGTGGAGCAGGCTTCGCTTTTTGGCGCCGCCGTCGCGGCCCTGTCCCGGTAACCGCGCCGTTCCGCTATCCCAGTGCAATGCTGCCGTAACAGATGTATCCGCCGTTGCCGGGTACCTGCTGTATGTCTGAAAGGACAAGGCTCCGCTTTTTTGACAAAAGGCCGCATTCAAGGCAGGCCGCGGCCAGGGGTGCGCCGCACGCGCTGAGTTCTCCGTCGTGGAATTCGTTTCCCATCGCCTCCCCGTTTCCTTCGTCAATTAACGAGATAAAGCGCTCCGCCTGCGCAAAAGACCGTCCACTGTTTTTGTTTTTTGAAAGGCAGGTGGAAATTATAAAAAGCGTTTTGTCCCGGTTTTCGCCGAATACAATGTTGAGCGCGGCGGCCAGGGCTTTTACAAGCGGCGGAGAATGAAAGCCCATCAGAATGGGCACTACAGCGGCGGCCGGGAAACAGTATTTAACAAACGGGAGAAGCACTTCTATTGAAAATTCCCTGAGATGGGGATTGTCGTTTATTTCAAAAATCGTGCTGCAGGACGCAAGTTCTTCGCCCGCTTCCTCGTCAACAGGCAGCAGTCCCAGCGGAGTCTTGAAAAAATTTGAGTTTGAAAGAAAAAGTCCGCTCCGTTTTGGATCGTGGAGGGCGCCGAGTATCACCACCCGGGAAATTGACTCCCGGCGGCTGCGGCACGCGATAAACGCTTCCGCCGCGGCTTTCCCGGAAAAATTCCACGCGCCGTGCGGGGCGATAATCCCCCGGACGTTTTTCATTTTTTCGCGGTTTCCGTACGGAATGGATCTTGTAAGCCCGCAGGACGTGAAAAAGGCATGTATCTGTTCCGGTTCATCGGGATAAAACAATCCCGATACGACCGAAGACCTGATTCGTTCCCCCGAGGTTTTCATATCTACTAAGTTTAATAGCGGATCCGTGTATCTTCAAGTTTTTTAAGCCGTTTTTCATCAAGCGTGACAAAAAGGTTTTTTTCCTGGGTTGGAATAACTTTTCCCTTCGGGCCGTTTTTCGCCCGCCGCAAATATTTTACCTGGGTGTAATAACAGTTGCCTGAACCATTGTTCCGCCCCTTTGAATAAAACAGCGCAAGGTTTCCCCCGTCAAGAAGAATATCCAGGGGCGCCGTTTTTCCGGAGCGGTGTTTGATAAACACATAGGAACCTGAATAATCCCTGACGTGAAGCCAGATGTCGTTTCCCCGAACATGGCGGCGCAGCAGTTCGTCGTTTTCCCCCGCGTCCCTGCCGACCATAATAAGCCAGTCCCCGTCCCGGAAGGAAAGACCCGGCCGTTTTTTTCCTCCGGCCGTTTTTTCCCCCGGCGTTTCCGTAATTCCCGGCCGTTTGGATCCCGGCCGGATTTTTTTCAGCAGCCCTTTAAGAACCAGGGGATTTGTTTCGCAAAGGAGCCTTTTTTCCGTTTCCTCAAGCCGGGCAAGCTCCTCCTCTCCTTCCCGTATTTCTTCCTGTACGTCAAGAAGCCCGTTTTTTCCCCTGCGGTATTTTTGGTAGCATATCCCGGCGTTTTCCACCGGGCTTTTGTCCCTTTCCAGCTCTATGCGTATCGTTTCGTTTCCCGCCCGGAAAAAATCGGCGGCCTCAAGCCATGCGGCCCCCGGATCGATACGCGCGGCGTTTGCCATAATAATGTCGCCGTATTCCTTCCACCGGACGGCGTTTCTGTACTCAGCCTCTTTTTCCCCAAGGCTTTCCAGCGCGGCCTCCAGGCGGTTTACGCTGCCGCCGATAAGACGCTTCGCCTTTTCGCGCAGCTTTTCAAGCGAAAGGGCCCCGCCGTTTTCCGCGTAAAACCGGTCTATTTTTTCGTTAAAGGAACCGTCCCCGTCCAGATCCCGTATGCGGTATTTGTCCTCCCGCACTGCGCCGTCCCCGCCCGCAGCTTCTTCCCCCCGCGGATGTTCCGGCCGGTATACGCCGCCGGTTATTTCCCCGCGTCCGGGAAGCCTTTTCATCGCGTCAAGTATGATTCCGTCTTCGCCGGAAACAATTACGTTTGCCGCGTTGGACCACAGCCGTATATAAAGACGGTACGGAATTTCACCGCGCCGTATCAAAAGCCGTATAACGCGGTTATCTCCAAGCTGGACAGCTTCTTCAATGCGTCCGTTGACAATGCGGGATTTAAGGAACTGGGCGAAACGCAGCGGCTTTTCGCTTTTTGGAATCGGACGGAATGTTTCGTGGATTCTGCACGCGCCGGGAGCAAGACAGACAAGGACACGTTTTTCCCGCGAGGACTTCCCGTAGACTTCCAGCGCCAGCAGGTCAAAATCGTTCTGGAATACTTTCTGGATACGGGAACCGGGAAGATCCAGTTCTTCGAGGATACAGCTTATTTCTTTCCAGTTGAGCGACATAAAACAGGATACCATATTTTTTTGTTCATTGGTATAATGATCCCGTGACTTTTTCCGGCCGGTTTTTTTTCGTCTGCCTCCTGTTGCTGCCGGGAACCGTCTGCTTTGCGCCAGGACAGGGCGCCGGAGAAGAAGCGCCGCCCGCCCGGACAGCGCCCCCGCAAACGCCGGTACAGGACGGGGCATTCCTCCGGGCTTCTTCCATTGCCTCCCGGCTGGATACGGATCGCCTCGCCGCCCAGCTTATTCTCAGCGCGGTAGACGGCAGGGAAACCCTTCCCGAAAAAACCAGGGCCCTGCTTATGGAGATACCCCCCGGCGGCATTATGCTTTTCCGGTACAATGTCAACGCCGGTTCCGCCCGTGCGGCGGCGCTCGCCGGCCGCATACGGGAGACCGTGCGGGAAGCGTCGGGCATAGACCCCTTTATCGCGGCAGATCAGGAAGGCGGCGACATACAGCGCTTTGGCGGCGCGGCGTCTTTGCCGCCGCCGCTGTCGTACTGGGAGCGGGGCGGAGACAGGGCCGGCCTCTTTGAAGACATTGCCCTGGACGCGGAAAAGGCCGGCGGGGAACTGCGGCGGCTGGGGATAAGCCTTAACCTCGCGCCGGTCACGGAGACCCTGTACGGCGGAAACGAGACGTTCCTTAAAAC
Source organism: Treponema sp. (assembly GCA_031268975.1). Classification (GTDB taxonomy): domain Bacteria; phylum Spirochaetota; class Spirochaetia; order Treponematales; family Breznakiellaceae; genus JAIROH01. The sequence goes on from JAIRWM010000036.1 coordinate 11,349, forward strand.
CCGTTCCTACGGCCCGGACGGGGATTTTTCCGGCAGGGGGGCCGCCGCGTTTGTCCTGGGCATGAAAAGGGCGGGAGTGGCTTCGACGCTGAAACATTTTCCGGGCAACACCGCGTTGGATCCCCACCGGGCCGGAAAGGTGATCCTTCAGGCAAACGAGGCGGAACTTGACAGAATGATTTTTCCGTTTAAGAAAGCCATTGCCGAAAGCGAGCCCGCCGCGGTCATGCTTTCCCACGCGGCAGTCGCCCTCTGGGACAACAGGCCGGCAAGCCTTTCATCCCGCGCCGTCGAATATTTGCGCGGCGATCTGGGCTTCGGCGGCATTATCATCGCCGATGATTTTTCCATGGCCGCCGTGCCCGGGCCCGTGGAACAACGCTCCCTGGAAGCGGTTATGGCCGGGGTGGACATGGTCATGGCCTGGCCGGGAAATATCCGGGCCATACACGGCGCGCTGGTTTCGGCGCTGCGGACGGGAACGCTGGACAGAAAACGGGCAGAGCAGGCGGCATCGCGCATAATGGCGGAAAAACTGCGGTATGGACTTGTATTGCGGGAGTAGGTTACTATTAAAGGCGGAATGGAAAAAGAAGCAAACGACGACGACATAGAAAAGCGCGTACTCTTTATAAACGACGACATTATTGTCGTTAACAAACGTCCGGGCGAAGCGATGGAAGGAGCGGGCAGGGGAGTTGTCGATTTGCCGAAACTCCTTGCAGAACGCTATGGAACGGTAAAAAAAGGCGAGTCCGGGGAATTTTCCCCCACCGCGGTACACCGCCTTGACATTCCTGTTTCCGGCTGCGCCATTTTTGCCAGAACCCCCAAAGCCCTCGCGTTTCTCAACACTGTTTTTTCACGAAACATGTATCAGCAGGGCCGCGCGGAAAAATACTACTGGGCCGTGGTGGAAAAACCAAAGGGAAATGAAGTCCAATTTGAGGATATCGCGGAAACCGGCGAACTGGTTCACTGGATTCAGACCAATACAAAAAAGAACAAAAGCAGCGCCTGGGAGAAAAAAACAGCTATCCGCAAAGAAGGCATACTCAGATACAGGGTAAAGGGAATGGGGACGAACTATATATTTCTGGAGCTTGAACTTGTTACCGGCAGACATCACCAGATACGCGCCCAGCTTGCCGCCGTGGGCCTGCATATAAAAGGCGATCTAAAATACGGAGCGGCGCGGAGCGAAAAAAACGGCGGCATCCGGCTCCACGCCCGCGCTCTTTATTTTCCCGATCCGTCCGTTCCGGGAAACTTCATCCAGGTTACCGCGGATCCGCCGGTAATGGACCGGCTCTGGCAGGACTTCTCCACGTCCAAAACCCCTTGACGGCGCCGCCCGGAAAGCTGGTCACTTCCCGGACACAAAAAGCCGCTTACTGCCCCGCCTACAGTCCGGCGGTAGTTTTTTGTACGGCAATATTCGTTATTGTTTCTTTATAGGAGCGGACAATATTTTCCAGAGCGCCTATGCGGACAAGCATCTTTTCTTCCTCTGTGGCAAACCGGTATTTTCCCGCAAGTACGGCATCTTCGACTTCCTGAACAACGGTATCAACATCGTATTCTTTATTCATATCATTCATAGAGTTATTCCTCCAATAAATAATAAAACTGACTACGCAGTTTCATTGCGTGAATTACAACCAGCGTATCACCTTCCATAACGCCGACAATCTCCAGTGGGTTTGCATTGTGGTCGAACCCCACAAACAGCCGTTTTTCGGGATCGTCATTCAGAATAATCTCCGCATGAATATGAAGAAGGCAGATATTGATCGCATATACGGAAACACCATGCTTGAAGGCGCTGTCTCGAATAACAACATCCATACTGAAGTATAGTGCTATCCGGAGGAAAGTACCAGCGGTAGGGTTCGACCACCCACCGCCCCAAAACGCGCCATTTTTTCGCTCTTTTGGAGAAACTATTGACAAATTCCCCGCACTTGCTACAATATCCCCATGCTCTTGACGCCGACAGACTGTAAGACAGCACACGCCCACTCAAAGGCACAGCCCCGCCGCGGCAAAGCCGCCGTTCCCCCGTTCCCGGAGTTTTGCGAAGCGAAACTCCAAGGCGAAGGCGCAGCCTTCGCCCGCTCACGGCTCACGGCTCACGGCTCACGGCTATTATACAAACAAGCGGCCTCTTTGTCTACTAAACACAACTACTAAACAAAAACAAACGCCTCCATGTGCCGGGAAACCGCCGTACAGGGGCTCATGTTACTCCGCGCCGGCTCCCCTCCACTCCAAAGGGGAACCCCTCCGCTCCAAAAGGGAGCCCCTCCGCTTCAAAGGGGAGCCCCTCCGCCTCAAAGGGGAGCCCCTTCACTCCAAAGGGGAACCCCTCCGCCTCAAAGGGGAGCCCCTTCACTCCAAAGGGGAGCCCCTCCGCCTCAAAGGGGAGCCCCTTCACTCCAAAGGGGAACCCCTCCGCCCCAAAAGGGATCCCCTTCACTCCAAAGGGGATCCCCTCCGCTTCAAAGGGGAGCCCCTCCGCTTCAAAGGGGAGCCCCTTTACTCCAAAGGGGATCCCCTCCGCTTCAAAGGGGAGCCCCTCCGCCTCAAAGGGGATCCCCTGCACTCCAAAAGGGATCCCCTTTACGGTAACTGGCGCCAATGTGGCCGCCTTGGGGGC
>JAIRWM010000047.1 GCA_031268975.1 Treponema sp.
AATCATCCTTCTTCCTTCCTTCGTGTCCTTGGTGACCCGCCGTCCCTGGACTCTTGATGGCCGCAAAGCGGCCTTCTCTGTGGTGGAATTCTTCTTAAAACGAGCTAACCACAGTTTGAATTGCCGGTCAAGTTTAGAGCAGAGCTCCGGGGTATTAAACCAGACTTTCGAATGAGTCAGTGCTACCTTTGTGTGAATCTCTCCGATAATAATTCAGGCGAAGTACGTTATTCCGGCCTCAAATATTTTCTGATGTTTGCTGCCCGGAATGTTGACATGAACAAAACGGCCGCAGCGTTCCGAATGGGCCATTTTTCCAAGTACTCGGCCGTCAGGGCTCGTAATCCCTTCAATGGCAAAGTCCGATCCGTTTGGGTTAACCGGTTCCGCAAATGTCTGCCCGCCCGCTTCGCCGGTATAACAAAATGAAACCTGCCCCGAATCAAAAAGGGCTTTGCCCTCACACTCGCTTATCACAAAGCGCCCCTCCCCGTGGCTTACCGGCAGTATGTGGACTGTTCCCGGTTCTTCCAGTGCCAGCCAGGGAGACAGGTTTGACATGACCGTTGTTCTTACCATCCGGGAAACATGGCGTCCGACGCTGTTAAACGTAAGGGCCGGCATGGTGTCTGTGGCTTCGATGTAGCGGCCATACGGAACAAGTCCCAGTTTGACAAGGGCCTGGAAGCCGTTGCAGATACCCAGCATAAGGCCGTCTCTTTTTTCCAGGAGCCTTGTTATCGCGTCTGAAATCTCAGGCGCCCTAAGGGCATTGGCGATAAACTTTCCCGAACCGTCCGGCTCGTCCCCCGCACTGAATCCTCCCGAAAGGGCCACGATCTGGGCTTCCGCCACAGCTTCCGCCAGCTCTTTTGTGGATTCGGAAATGTCTTTCGCACTTCTGTTTCTGAACACCACCTGTTTAACCCTGGCGCCGGCAGCGAGAAACGCCCGTTCCATGTCCCATTCGCAGTTTGTCCCCGGAAAAACGGGAAGCACAACCAAAGGCCGTCCTTTCCCGGCAGATTTAATATGTATTCGTTTTAAATTCTGTTTTTCGGATTTATGATGAAGACGCATCACATCCGCGGCGCGACCTGTTGTTCCGTCCGGTGAAATTTGCGGATACACTTTGATCAACACCGATTCGAAAACCGCGCGGAGTTCTACAAGGGGCTTTTCCGCTTCGCCGATACGGAATACCGGTTCGGCGACTGTTTTCGCCGCCGCAATCCAGCGCGCCTGTTCCGGCAGATTCAGTTCCGATGCCCCGGCGCATAGTTCAAGCAATATGGCGCCGGGATAATTCTCCGGGCCGGCCGCGTTCAGGGCATCGGCATACACTTCCAGCCCGGTCATGTTTCCGAAAGCCATAAGCGCCAGCGCAGCGGCCGTCCCGCCGGAACCGACGGGGCAGGCCGCCTTCACAAGGCCCCGCCCGGTCAATTCCGCGGCAGCGTTCATGTTGGCCTTAAAGAGCGTCCATTCGTCAATACCGGCGGCCGTTCCCGAACATCCGGCTGCCGGGCCTTTTACCGGTTTGTCCGCGGCGGATTCGGCGGGCGGGAGGCCGTGCAGCAGTATCACCAGCCGGCCGGGCTCTCCGGTCAAGGCACAGGAACGTATCGCCGGGGCCGGAGCTGTTCCCGCGGCAAAAACCACCACGGTCGGGGGAACGGCGATATTCACGCCGTGCACGGGATCCCGGTATGTGCCGGACATGGAATCTTTTCCGCCTATCGCCGGTACTCCCAAAGCTACCTGGGCTTCCAGCGCTCCCAGGAGAGCGGCCGCCGGTTTTCCCCAGGCCGCCGGATCTTCCATCCGCTCAAAATATTCCTGCAGGGAAAGCCGGGCGGCAAAAGGGTCGCCGCCGAGACAGGCGAATTTTGCCAGCGCTTCCTTTACAGCGCCTTTCGTTCCCTCATACGGATCCGCCCCGGTAAGCTCCGGGTCAAAACCAAAAGTCATGAGGCTCGCGGTAAGGCTTTCCTTTCCCGGCAGAGCGGGCAAAAGCGCGGCCATGCCGCATTCGGGCGTTCCCTGCGTTTTTCCCCCCCAGGGAAAAAGCACGGAGGAAGCGCCGACCGAACCGTCAAAGCGTTCCTGCAAACCACGCCTGCTTCCGCTTCGCAATGATCCAAGTTCAGATACAAGCTGTTCAAGCAATTCTGATGAAGAAGGTTTCCCAAACCGGAGATCGCGCCGGGAAGAGGCCGCACCGGAAACATTCGCCGGAGCGCGGCTTTTTATCACTACGGGAGTTTTCCGTGAAGCTCCGTTTGAGTCAAGAAAGTTCCGGGAAAGATCAACAATGATTTTTTCCCGCCAGCTCATCCGCAGACGCGCCGTATTTGAATCATCCGAAGTGATCCGGGCGATGATCACCGCGTCAAGGTTTTCCGCGGCCGCCGCGCCGATAAGCGTGTCTGAGTCTTCCGGCGAAACAACAACCGCCATGCGTTCCTGGGATTCGGAGATGGCAAGCTCGGTTCCATCAAGCCCCGCGTATTTTTTCGGCACCGCGTCGAGGTTGATGTCCAGTCCCGGAGCAAGTTCGCCGACGGCAACCGACACGCCGCCGGCGCCAAAGTCGTTACACCGTTTGACAAGCCGGCTTATATCCTCCCGGCGAAACAGTCTCTGTAGTTTCCGTTCTTCAACGGCATTGCCTTTCTGAACCTCGGCGCCGGCATTTTCCACAGACCGTTCCGTGTGGACTTTGCTGGAACCGGTCGCCCCCCCGATTCCGTCACGTCCGGTTTTTCCGCCGATAAGTAAAACAACATCGCCTGTTTTGGGATCTGCCCGGCGTACCTGGGATTCGGGAGCGGCGCCGATAACCGCCCCAAGTTCCAGGCGTTTTGCCAAATAGCCGCTGTGATAAAACTCCGCCACCTGTCCCGTAGCAAGGCCGATCTGGTTCCCGTAGGATGAATAGCCCGCGGCGGCTTCCCGCGCGATTTTTATCTGGGGGAGCTTTCCCGGCAGGGTTTCCTCCAGGGCGGCGCGGGGATCGCCGCCGCCTGAAACCCGCATCGCCTGATGTACATAGGCCCTTCCGGAAAGCGGATCGCGTATCGCGCCGCCGAGACAGGTAGCGGCCCCGCCAAAGGGTTCTATTTCAGTCGGATGATTGTGGGTTTCGTTTTTGAAAAAAAGCAGCCAGGGCTCTTCCCCGTTTTCAAATTGGGCTTTTATTTTTATGGTGCAGGCGTTAATTTCCTCCGACTCATCAAGATCGCAAAGCAGCCCCCGTTTTTTTAACAGCTTCGCGCCGATGGTCGCCATATCCATCAATGTACGCGGCCGGGAAGATCCTTCCCCGTATACTTCACGCCGGGCGTTTTCGTACAGCTCAAGGGCGCTCTCCAGCTTTCCTGCCGCCGCCGTTCCGCCGGCCCCCGCTCCGGCAACCTCAACCGGATCAAGAACCGTGGTGAATGTAGTATGCCTGCAATGATCGGACCAGTATGTGTCCAGAAGCCGGAGCTCGGTTACTGTCGGCGCCCGGCCAAGGGACGCAAAATAGTCCCTGCAAAAGGCGAGGTCTGCCGGCGACATGGCCAGCGAGTATTCCCGGGCCACCGCCGAAAGGTCGGCTCCCGGAAGAAGCGGCACTCCGGGAATTTGCTCCGGAACGGAAACAGTGCCGCAGGGGGAAGCTTCCGGCCGGGGCGCGTCTTTTCCGGCGGTTTCCGGCGTTTCGCGCGAGTCCACCGGATTGACAAGATACGCCTTCACCGCCGCGCGTTCCGCCGCGCCCGGTTCGCCGCCGCTGCCGGGAACAAGGACATAGTACTTCGCGCACCGCACTTTTGGCCGCAGCCCCAGCGCCAGTTCCAGACACTGCCCGGCCGAATCCGCCTTCTGATCGTACTGACCGGGAAGGTATTCAATGCCGAAACAGAAAGCGCCTTTCTGTCCGTCCGGCCCCGGGAGCGCCGGTAATTCATAAAAAACCCTGTCGCACCGGGGCTCGGAAAAAACAAGCCGTACCGCTTTGTCAAACTGTTCGTCAGACAGCTGCACGCCGCCAAGCCGGTAGCTGTTAAAGATACGGAGCTCCGCGAGAGCGGCCAGGGCGGGATACCGTGAACCCAGAAACGCGGCAAGATCGTCCCTGAGCCCCCGGGCTTCTATATCAAACCCCGGTTTCTTTTCAACATACACCTGCCGCACTTGATTCTGGCTTTCCACGAAAACTCCTTTTTGCCCGATTCCGCCCGTGAGGTACATATCACATATTATCCGTGAAAGTATTATCCACGAAAGGCCGGGAAAATGACAATAGCGTTCCGAAAACGTTCCGCCGAATATTGACAGAGCCGCAGAGGAATTGTATATATTAGAACATTGGTCCAGTAGCTCAGGGGATAGAGCGGCCGCCTCCTAAGCGGCAGGTCGGCCGTTCGATTCGGCCCTGGATCATTGTAATTTCTTGTATGGGGAAGAATTACGGAGGCGTTATGAAAAAGCCGGGGAAGCAGAGTGTCAGTATTCTGGTAAAAATAGCCGCTATATCATCAGGGTTTGTTTTTATGGGCATCATGGTTCTTGCCGTTATCAGTATTTCCAGCATGAGGACCATCAGTCTGGAAACGGCGCTTATTATGGCGGAAAATAAAATCCGGGGGGATATCGCTTCTTTTCAAAATGAGCTAAAAAATGATTACGGCGTCCTTTCCCTGAACGGCGGAACCCTGGTGGATCAGCGCAATCAAACCCTTAATGTACGGTACGATCTGATAGACAGGATATCCGGTGAGCTTGGCATTGTGGCTACCATTTTTGTGCGGGAAGGCAATGATTATAAACGGATCACTACCAGTATCCGGGACGATTCCGGTCAAAGGGCGATTAATACCATGCTCGGAACTTCCAGCGCCGCATATAATTCGGTAAATTCCGGCAGCTCTTTTATCGGCGAAGTAAATATTCTGGGGAAACCCCACGTGGCGGGGTATCAGCCTGTTTTTGCCGAAAATTCCAACGATGTAATCGGCATTCTTTTTGTCGGTATTGAAATAAGCGTCATCAGGGAAACCATTACCCAGAGGATGTACCACCAGATACGTCTTATGATCGGCGCCGCCCTGGTTTTGCTCGTCGTTACCTCATTGCTGAATGTCCTGGTGTTCAGGCGGATTATTGTCCGCCCTGTCCGTACCGTGGTAAAAGCGCTCAAAGATATTTCTGAAGGGGATCTTACCCGGCGTCTTGCGATAAAAAGCAGGGACGAGATTGGGGATATGGCGGAGTATTTTAATTATACCTTTGACAAGCTTAAAACGCTGGTGGTAGTTATCAAACAGCAAAGCACGTCGCTGTTAAACATAGGTAATGAACTGGCTTCCAATATGGCAGAAAGCGCCGCCGCCATTAATCAAATCACCGCCAATATCCAAAATATTAAAGGGCAGGTGATGAACCAGTCCGCGGGCATTACGGAAACCAATGCAACCATGGAACAGATTACCGCCAATATCGACAGTCTCAACGGGCATATAGAAAAACAATCATCCAGCGTTTCCCAGTCATCGGCGGCTGTTGAAGAAGCATTGGCTAATATCCAGTCGGTTACCCAAACCCTTGTCAAAAACGCCGATAATGTTACCGCCCTTGCCTCGGCATCCGAGGCCGGACGCGAAAGCCTTCAGGGAATCGCGGCGGATATACAGGAAATTGCCCATGAATCCGAAGGGTTGGTGGAAATCAACTCGGTTATGCAGAACATCGCCAGCCAGACAAATCTGCTGTCGATGAACGCGGCCATAGAAGCCGCCCACGCCGGGGAAGCGGGGAAGGGCTTTGCGGTGGTGGCGGACGAGATTAGAAAGCTGGCTGAATCTTCGGGGGAGCAGTCTAAAACCATATCGGCGGTACTGAAAAAAATCACCGAAGCCATGAGTAAAATCAGCGGTTCGACAGGCACGGTGCTGCAAAAATTTGAGGCCATAGAATCGGGGGTTAAGACTGTCTCGATGCAGGATGGACATATTCGAAACGCCATGGAAGAACAGAACGCGGGGAGTAAACAGATCCTGGAGGCCATTACCCAGCTTAACAGCATAAACCAGACAGTAAAAAACAACGCCGTGGAAATGCTCACCGGAAGCCGCCAGGTTATTCAGGAAAGCAAAAATTTGGATACCGTAACCCATCAATTGGCCGATGGCATGGGCGAGATGGCGGTCAGCGCCGAACAGATAAACACCGCGATAAGCCGCGTCAACAGCATAAGCGGCGAAAATAAAGAGAGCATCAACAGCCTGGTACTGGAAGTGGAACGCTTCAAAGTAGAGTGAGCCTCCGCGCGGCAGGCAGACCGATTCGGCCCAGGATTGACAGAAACATCTCGGGGGCGGGAACATTGTTCCGGCCCCCGACGACTATTCCTTGGACGGCTTCCTTATCATTTGCAGGGCAATCGCGAGGAGGAGTATCACCCCCTTGACGGTATTGTTGATCTCCGTACTGAGCTCAAAGGCGTCGATAATCCGGCTGACCATCGTAAAAGACATGGTGCCGAAAATGATTCCCGCAGTATGCCCTTTCCCGCCGGACATGCTGATTCCCCCAAGAACTATCCCCGCGATGGCGTACATTTCAAAGCTGATCCCGGTATTTGCCGGAGACACGCTGCGGTTCATTGCCACATTGATAAACGAGGCGAAACCAACCAGGATGCCGCAGATGGCAAAAAGGCAGACCTTAAGCCATTCCGTGTTGATACCCGCAAGCCGGGCGGCGCGGGCATTGCTGCCCAGGGCGTATATTTTTTTGCCGAATTTGGTGGACGTACACATGTAGGTAATCAGGGCGGCAACAAGCAGAAACATAAGCCCCACAATGGGAACGGTTAAAAGGGGAGAATTGCCGAATCCGTAATGAAAGGCGCTAAAGCTGGGCAGGGCGGAATTGAGCTCGTAAAGCCGCGAATGGCTTATATAGAGGGCCAGGGACCGAAAAATGAGCATGGTCGCCAGGGTAACAATAAAAGGCGGCATTTTCGCGATGCCGACCAAAAGCCCGTTAAAAAGCCCGGCGGTAACGCCAAGCGCCAGGCTGGCCAGCAGGGTGATAAAAACATTGCCGGTTATGTTGTACGCCATAACCGTAAGCCCCGATATCAGCACGAGGCCCGAACCAACGGAAAGATCAATATCCCCCACAAGAATCACCAGGGCCATGCCGAAGCCGATAATGCCGATTACCGCGCTCTGCCGCAGTATCAGCATAACCCCGGACCAGGTAAGGTTTTTACTTACCGCCACAAAGGTGATAAGGATGGCGATAAAGATCACCACATAGCTGTACCTGCTCCAAAGGCCAAGGATGCTGTTCCCGGCCCGCTTTCCATGACGGAAAACGCCGGAAGATCCGCCCGACGCGGAAACCGTACTTGTATCGCCCATTATTTACTCCTTGCCGGCGGCGGGAGGCACCGCGCCGGTAGCGTGCAGCATGACCGTAGTCTCGTTGATACTGTTCCTGTCCAGCACCGCGTGTACGCTGCCATGGTAGAACACCACGCATTGATCGGCAACCTTCTCAATCTCGGGAATTTCAAGGGTGTTAACCAGAATCGTTTTTCCCTGTTCCGAAAGCCGCAAAATAAGCTTGTATATTTCACCCTTGGCGCCCACGTCTATGCCCTGGGTTGGATTATCCAGCAGAAAAATATCCGCGTTGGTATTCAAAAGCCTTGCCAGAATTATTTTCTGCTGATTACCGCCGGACAGACTGGTAATAAGATCCTGATGGGAATTATCCCTGATATTCAGCATTTCCTTGTACCGGTTGTATTTGGCAATTTCCTTTTTTTTGAAAATATGCTGAACCCTCCCCGAAAGGGTATGCTCTGATATATATTCATTTTCAAGAATCTGCATATCCGGCAGTATGGAATTTTCCTTCCGGTTTGTCGGCACCATGCCGATTCGGGCCGTCTTCATGGCCTTGTGTATGTCAATGTTACGGATTCCGCCGCCCCGGACAAAAAAATTCCCTTCGCTGAAAGGCAGCACCCCAAACATGGCCTGCATGACATTGCTTGCCCCGGAGCCGGCAAGCCCCGTAAGGCCGATAATTTCCCCCCTGCGGACTTTAAGGGAAATGTTGTAAAACCCCGGGCCGGAACAATTGTCCAGTTCCAGGATAATATCCCCAAGGGGACGCTGTGCGTACAGTTCCCGGTCCGAAACTTCCCGCCCGACCATAAGGGAGGTCAGCTCTTTCGGGTTCGTTTCGGCTATGTTCCCGGTTTTTATGAACTGCCCGTTCCGAAGCACCGTATAACGGCCGGCGATGGTAAAGATTTCGGGCATCTTGTGGGAAATAAACACAAAACCGATCCCCTTTTTTTTGAGCCCGTCCACGATGGAAAAAAGGTGCTGGATTTCGGAAGTGTTAAGAGCCGTGGTAGGTTCGTCAAGGATGATAAGCCGGGCGTTGGTGTCCAGGGCCTTGGCGATTTCCAGAAGCTGTTTCTGGCTCGTCTCCAAATCCGCTACCACCGCCCGCGGATTGATATTTACCCCAAGGTCGGAAAAAAGCTCCCGCGCCCGGGATATCATCGCCCGTTTGTTTAAGGTTCCGGTTTTGTACAGAATCTCCCTGCCCAAAAAGAGGTTTTCAAAAACCAGCAAATCGTTAAACAGGTTAAGTTCCTGATGAACAAAGGCAACCTTCGCCTTTTCGGACTCCGTAACCGAGGCGTTTTCAAGAACCACCCCGTTCACTTCCACCGTTCCCTGATCTTTTGTGTAAACACCGCCAAGGATATTCATCAAGGTGGATTTTCCCGCGCCGTTTTCGCCGAGCAGTGCGTGAACTTCACCCTGTTCAACCTCAAGGCTGACCCGATCCAGAACGGTAACCCCGAAAAAGGCCTTGGAAATATTTTTCATCGAAAGCAGGCTCATACATTCTCTCAATACAAAACAGGGGCACCACGGGAAAACCATCCCATGATGCCCTCAAGTTACGAACACGAAACCCTAAACCCTAAACGGATTACGACTTCGCTTTCTCTAGTCAAATCCGCGCCAACTCGGGTTGTTCCTGTTGGCTGCCCAGCTTGCGGTATCCACCAAATGGGGCGGCTCGTGGAAGCGCTTTGCGGCCGCGTCCGTAAAGTTGCCGGTAATGCTTTTGCCGTTAAGGGCGTCGTCCATAAGCTGGATGGCGTCAACAAAGAAACCGGGACGGCAGGTGGGGCTCATAATGGCCACGCCGGCCGGCTGATACAGCTGATTCCCCGCAGTCGCCTTTGTCCGGCCCATGACATCGTACAGGGCGGTAAGGCCGCCGCAGCCGGTAATAACCTTGACGGTGGATTCAAAAACCGCGTTTTCGGCGGCCTTGGCCGGGGTCTGGAGCAGCTCCAGAATACCCATGACAAATTCATCGTCCATGGTCCACATCCATTTTGCCAAAGTCTGGGAGGTTTTGCCCGCTATGTACGATTCAAAGTACTGCTTGGCATTGTCCCGGGACCAGTTGGCAACCTGGGAAGATATGATGGCGCTGGCAATCTGCGCGTCCGTCCACCTTCTGTTGGCGGCAATGGTATGGGCAACGCCCTGGTCATCATTAAAAGGACGTTTGCCGGTAAGGAATTCGCGGAAACCGTCGCCGCGTTCCTGGCTTACCGCCGAGTTGTCGCCGGGAAGTTCCCAAATTGCCTCGCCGGGGGTAAGGCCCTTTTCCACCATGTAGTAGGCGGCGCCCGCGCCGATGGCATAGTTATCCGCGCTCATGGCGATAAGCATCTTTTGCCGGATCAGGGGACTTGTGCCGTCCAGAAGCCGGTCAAAGAGGATAAGCGGAATGTCCGCGTTGGCGATTTGTTCCACCGCGGCCTGTACCATGTTGTCGCTGGCCTGTATTACCACGCCCGCGGGCTTCTGGCCTTCCGCCATCATCGCCTCAATCTGTTTGATCTGATCGTCCGGGGAACCGGCGGCCCTGAACACATACCTGAATTTTCCGCCGGCCGCGTTCAACTGGGCGATTTTTTCCTCCGCGAACCGGGCGGCGGAGCCGGTCCATCCGTGATCCGGGGTAGGCCCGAAAACATACACGGTATTCCCGGTTTGTTTCCCGGGATTCGCGAAAACAGTCCCCGCCAGACCGAAAACCAGTGCCGCGCAAACCACTACAAAAATTGCTTTTTTCATTTTTTCTCCTTAGAATGAAAGGTATTCTTCGGGATAATACTGCCATTTTTTGCCCTCGTTGTCAACGCCACCCCCGCCCAGCAACCGCGCGCGAAATATTGAGCGCGTTTTTTCGGCAATGGTAACACGGCGTAGGCCCAGCAAAGGTAACACTTCCCCGCAAAGGCCAAAGGGCCCGCCCAGCAACCGCGCGCGAAATATTGAGCGCGGCTTTCCGGTAATGTCAGCGCGGCGTAGGCCCAGTAAGCGTAACAACACCCGGTAAAGGCCAGAGGGCCGCCGTCCCAGCAACCGCGCGCGAACCAGTGAGCG
>JAIRWM010000125.1 GCA_031268975.1 Treponema sp.
GTATCGTCGTTCTGCAAGGTATGGATTTTATGTGGGTTTAATACCCTCACAAACCAATATTTTAGCTAGCCAAAAACGCCCCGGAGGGGCGGGGTATTAAACCCACTTGCGAATAAAAAGCGCGTATGCGGTTATGTTTTTTACTCCTAAATTGCCATCATCCTCAATATCGATAACAAAGGAATTGAGAAGCGTTCCCCGTGTTCCCCTGTATGAGGTAACCATGTCCTGATCGTTTTTAATTTGTGTAAAATCAAAATCCTCCGACAACATAGCCACTAATTCTCTGGTTTTAAGACCGGGAATAATATTGGGATTATTGTTTTCAGTACAGGATATAAAACTTACCGTTATGGCTACGATAAGGTAAATATATTTGTTTCGCATTATTAACGCCTTCACCGGGCATTCTATCCCGGTTCATTAATTTTCGTCAACTATTTTTTCTGGCAGCGCACAGGCAGTTTCTGTTAACCGGAGCTGTCGGGCGTCTCCGCCGCCTTCGTTCCGGGTCCTCGCAGCATTGACAGCAATACCGCCGCGATAATAACGCCGCCGCCAAGCAGTGCGGAAACCGCCGGTTTTTCACCCATTACAAGGAACACCCACACCGGGTTAAGAACCGGCTCCGCTGTCGCGGTAAGCATTGCCTCTACCGCGGAGAGCCGTTTTATGCCATAGGAAAAAAGAAGCGACGCGGCCCCTATTTGAAACAGCCCCAAAAAAAGTACGGAAAGGACATTGCCCGCGTTGAACTCAGGCGGGTAAAAAAACATAAAAGGAGCGCAGACTGCCGCGGTAATAATATGGGCAAACAGTATGGAATCCGACGGTTCGCCTTTTTGAACGCGCATAACGGCCGAATTGGCTCCAAAAAAAATCCCCGCGGCCAGGGCAAGGATATCACCGGCAACGGAAAAGCCTTCCAGTGAATCCCTGAAAAAAAGGACAAGGCCCCCCGTTACCATAACAAGGCTTATCCCGTGTACCCTGCGCGGTTTTTCCCCGGCGAGAACCCAGCCGAACAGGGCCGCCCAAATCGGGGCGCTGTACTGAAGCAGGATGGCGTTGGCCGCCGAGGTCATTTTATTGGCGGTTACAAAGAGCAGCATGGTAAGGCTATAGGCAATTCCGCCCATCCAAAGCTGTCCGGGTTTAAACGGGCTTTTCCGCCGTTTTGGAACGGCAAAGCGCAGTATCCCCATAAAAACAGCGGCTATAAGGCTCCGTCCTCCCGCGATAACAACAGGATTCCAGTCGACAAGTTTTATAAAAAGCCCGGCGGTACTCCACAGTACCGCGCATAAAAAAACAGCCCCCTGCCCTGCCCGGTTTTGGTTCATCATTGTCTGCATGATAAAGACAAAATCCCGTTTTGGCTACAAAATCGCCTTGACAACCCATCCGCCCTGTGGTGTTATAACACAAAGGAGAATTTATGGCACAGTCTGACATTTACGGCCCCGCCGACAGGCCGCCTTTGGGTAAATGGATACCGTTAAGCATACAACATGTTTTCGCGATGTTTGGGGCAACTATCCTTGTTCCCCTCTTAACCGGGCTTAATCCCGCCGCGGCCCTGTTTACCGCCGGTACGGGAACGCTTATTTATATCGCGATCACCGGCGCGAAGGTTCCCGCTTTTCTTGGGTCTTCTTTCGCCTTCATTGTTCCCATCACCGCCATTGCCGGTGGTGTCGGCGGACCCAACATGGCGTATGCCCTGGGAGGCGCGGTGGCATCCGGCTGTTTTTACATTATCGTCGGCCTTATTATCCGTCTGGCGGGAACGAAGTGGCTGGACAAGGCGCTGCCCCCGGTGGTTATCGGTTCGGTGATAGTGGTTATCGGCCTCAATCTGGCCCCTACCGCGATGGCTATGGCAATGAATGTGGGCGGCGGTCTTGACGGAAAATATAGTCTGGTCCTGTTTTCCATAGCGGCGGTTACGCTGGGCGTAACAGTGGCGTCAAACGTCCTCTTAAAGGGGTTTTTCTCGGTCATTCCGATCCTTATCGGCCTTGTTTCCGGCTATGTGTTTACCCTGGTTATGGGACTTTTCTTTCCGGCGTATCATCTTATTGATTTTAAAATTGTAACGGACGCTCCCTGGTTTGGGCTTCCCGCGTTTATCCTTCCCAAATTTTCCCTTATTCCGATGCTTACTTTTGTAATCGTTTCGCTGGCGACAATTTGCGAACATTTGGGAGATACGCTGGTTACAAGCAAGGTTGTCGGCCAGGACTTTTACAAAAAACCCGGCCTTCACAGAACGCTGGCCGGTGACGGACTTGCAACCGCATGGGCGGCGTTTTGGGGGGGGCCTCCCAACACCACGTACGGCGAAAATATCGGCGTTATGGCGATTACCAGGGTGTACTCGGTATGGGTTATCGGCGGCGCGGCCGTTGTGGCTACGGCGCTGTCGCTTTTCCAGAAATTCGGCGCCCTGATACGGACAATACCCACGCCGGTTATGGGAGGCATTTCAATGCTTCTGTTCGGGATTATCGCCTCAAGCGGCCTGCGGACCATTGTTGAAAGCGGCGTCGATTACAAAGACAAGCGAAATCTTACCATTTCGTCGGTAATATTTGTAATCGGCATAGGCGGCGGAAAGCTTATATTCAACATCACTAAAGATGTTCAGTTCCAGCTCGCCGGTGTTGCCCTGGCGACGGTGGTAGGCATTATCCTTAACCTGGTTTTCCCTTCGGAAAAAAACCAGGCGAAATGACCGGCCCGCATATCCGCCCATGATAAACACGGTACTGATAGCCGGCGCCGGAGCGGTCGGCCTTACCGTGGCGGAAAGTTTTTACAAGTACGACCGGAAATGTGTATCCATTCTGGCAAAAGGAGAGCGGCTCCGGCGTTACCGCGAAGAGGGCCTTTGGGTCAACGGCCGCCGGCTGGATTTTTCTCTGGCCGACGCCGGAACGGACGGAACATTCCGGCCCGGCGGAGAAGTGTCTTTTCCGGACCTTGTCGTTGTCGCGTGTAAAAGCCACCATTTACCGGAAGTAATCGGCGACCTTGAGCCGTTTATCGGGAAAAACACCGTTATACTTTCCCTGCTTAACGGGATAAAAAGTGAAGAACAAATCGGGGCGGTATTTGGAAGGGACAAGCTGCCTTTGGCGATGATGCTCGGGGCGGATTCGCAGCGGAAGGGCAGCAGGGTATGCTTTACCCGCCGTGGAGTCGTCCACTTCGGCGGCGCCGAGGGAATGGAAACAGGCCGGGACAGGGACATTGCCGGTTTTTTTACCCGCGCCGCCCTGCCGTTTGAGTACCATCCGGCAGACATGAAAAAAACCCTGTGGTTTAAGTTTATGGTAAATGTTGGGGTAAACCAGACTTCCGCCCTGCTGCGCCTTCCGTATGGGGCCTTTAAACGGAAATCGCCGCACACTATCCGGGAAGCGGGAGAAATTCTTGAAAGCGCCATGAGGGAAGTAATCGCCGTAGCCGCTGCGGAAGGTATTTGTCTTGAAGAAAAAGACATCGACAGATGGCTTGACAGCGCCGATTCTCTAAGTGACAACGGCTACACATCAATGGCCCAGGATGTACTTGCGGGCCGCAAAACCGAAGTGGAAATTTTTGGCTTGACAGTGATGGAATACGGGAAAAAGTACGGCATCCCCACTCCGGTAAACGAAACCCTGTACCGGGCTTTGCGGGCTGTTGAGCAAACAAAAAATGTTCTATAATTGAAGTTATGCAATCCGATGCGGTTTCAAAATCTGCCATTTTGGAACCGCACTTTATAAAAACTGTGGTTTTTCAAGGAAAAAGTCCATGAGAAATAAACTGGCGCAATTTATCCAGCGTTATTTTTTTTCCAACAACCTTCCTTCTCAAGTCCGTATCCTTAATATTTTTTGCTTTTTCGGGATAATGGCGGCTCTGGTCGTTACCACCGCCAGGATACTGAACGGAAACAGCCTTGTCGTAATTTTGATCATGCTGGGAATCTCCGGCTCAATCGTGATTTTTTCCATACTGGTTAACCATTTCAAACTATATACCGCCGCAGTGTGGCTTATCATTATAGCTTTGTGCGACATCCTGTTCCCCCTGATGTTCTTTTTCCTTGGCGGAATAAACGGCAGCATGCCAATCTTTTTTGTCCTGAGCATTACCCTGATCTTTCTTATTACAAACGGGCCGAGCCTTGTTATCAATTTGATCATCCATTTGATCATATTGTTTTCAAGCTTTTATATCAGCTTAAAATATCATGATACGCTGGTTATACCCATCAATAACAGTGATTTGGTTTTTGAGGTGGTTTTGGCGCTTCTTGTTTCGGGTATTTTCATAGGTGTGGTGGTAAAATTCCAGGAATCCATTTACCGGGCGGAAAAAGAAAAATCAGACGATGCCCTTAAAGCGGTAAAAGAGTCCGACGAAAGGCTTAAAATTATGCTGGAGGCAAATCCGCTCGGCTGTACCATTTGGGATTCGGAGCTGGAAATTATTGACTGTAACCAGGAAACCATCCGTATTTTCGGTTTTACCGGCAAAAAACAGGCGCTCGAAAAATTCAGTAGTCTTTCTCCTGAATTCCAGAGTGATGGAATTCCCAGTAAAAAAAGATGGGAAGATCTGCTTATCGATACCTTTAAAAAGGGCCGGCAGACAATTAACTGGATCTACCGGCTGGAAGACGGGACGGTTATTCCCGCGGAACTTTTAACGGAAGTAGTCCACACCGAAGAAGGCAATTTTTTGCTGCTCTTTATCCGCGATCTCAGGGAACATCAAAAAATGATGTCCGAGATTGAAAAGCAGGATTCCCTGCTCAGAACGGTAAACAGTATTTCGGAAATACTGCTCCGCTCCGACATTGACCATTTTGAAAACGACCTGTGGACCTGTATGGGAATGATGGCCATGGCCGTAGAAGTGGACAAAGTCTATATCTGGAAAAATCATATCACAGACGGTGAGCTGCGCACCCGTTTTCTTTATGAATGGTCTCAGGACTCCAGTCCTGAAAAAAGCCGGAACATCGATCTTGACATACCCTGCAGCGACATGCCCGGCTGGGACAAACTTTCACGAAAGGAAAGCTTCAGGGGGCTTTCAAAAAATTGTTCCGGGAAAGACCGGGAAATTCTGGAACGCGAGGGAATTGTTTCTTTTCTCATGATACCGGCGTTTTTACGGGACTTTTTTTGGGGTTTTGTAGGCTTTGACAACTGCCGCCGGGAAAGGGAATTTTCCGGCGACGAAGAAGCCATACTCCGTTCAGGGAGCCTTCTTATCGCCAACGCCATGCAGCGCAACGAAATGACAAAAACCCTCATCAGTACCAGGGAAGCAGCCCTTTCCAGTACCAGGGCAAAAAGCGAATTTCTTGCAAACATGAGCCATGAAATGCGCACCCCCATGAACGCCATTATCGGAATGACCAGTATTGCGCGAAGCGCGGGGGACATCGGCAAAAAAGATTATTGTCTGGGAAAAATTGAAGACGCTTCAAATCATCTGCTTGGGGTAATCAACGACATACTGGATATGTCAAAAATAGAAGCCAATAAATTTGAACTTTCTTCCGGGGAATTTAACTTTGAAAAAATGCTCCGCAAAGTGGTCAATGTTATCAACTTCCGAATAGAAGAAAAAAAGCAGAACTTTCTTGTTCATCTGGACGAGAACATTCCCCAGACGCTTATCGGAGACGACCAAAGGCTGGCCCAGGTAATTACAAATCTTCTTTCCAACGCCGTCAAATTTACCGGGGAAAACGGTCAAATATACCTTGGCAGCAGCCTTGTAAAGGAAGAAGACGCTTTGTGCACCCTGCAAATCGAAGTAAAGGATTCCGGCATCGGCATTACAGAAGAACAGAAAAAACGGCTTTTTAAATCTTTTGAACAGGCGGACAACAATACATCTCGCAAATTCGGCGGAACGGGCCTTGGGCTTGCCATCAGCAAAAATATTGTCGGAATGATGGGCGGCAAAATATGGGTAGAGTCTGAATACGGCCGGGGCTCCCGGTTTATTTTTACGGTTGTTATGAAAAAAGGCTCGGAAAAAAAGCAAAGCGCCCTGAAAGGAATTAACTGGAGTACCATACGGGTTATGGTGGTTGACGACGACAGTACGGTAACGGAGTACTTTGCGGAAATCGCCGGCCGTTTCGGTTTTGCCTGCGATACCGCTTCCGGCGGGGAACAGGCCCTTGCCATGATCGCCGGCCGGGGCTCTTATGATATTTACTTTGTGGATTACAAAATGCCCGGCATGGACGGCGTTGAATTAACCCGGCGCATCAAAAGCGGCGTAAACGGCAAAAACAGCGTTGTTATCATGATCAGTTCCGCCGAATTGACTATTCTTGAAGACGCGGCAAGAAAAGCCGGTGTGGACAGGTTTCTCTCAAAGCCCCTTTTCCCGTCCACGGTGGCAGACATAATAAGCGAATGTATGGGCTCTGTCGATCTTATATCCGCCGTGAAAGAAAACAAACGCGCAAAAAAAGTGATCAAATTTCCCGGACACCGCATTCTGCTTGCCGAAGACATGGAAATAAACCGGGAAATCGTCATAGCCCTGCTGGAATCGACAGAGCTTATCATAGACTGCGCGGAAAACGGCGCGGAAGCGGTCAAAAAATTTGAAGATGCTCCCGGCAGCTACGATATGATCTTTATGGATGTTCAGATGCCGGAAATGGACGGCTATGAAGCAACCCGCTGTATACGAAAGCTTGAGGCAGACAGAAACCACTCCGGGGAAAACCGCAAAGCGCCCGCCGGATCGGCGGACAGGCCGGGCATCCCCATTATCGCCATGACCGCCAATGTATTCAAGGAAGATATAGAAAACTGCCTTGCCGCGGGAATGAACGAACACATCGGGAAACCTGTTGATTTTGACGATGTTCTGAATAAACTTGAAAAATATATAAAGGGTTAAACATGGACATTTTTTCCAAAAAACTTTCTGTACGTTTTGGCGATATAGACAAAAGCGATACCCTTACTGCCGCTTCGGCGTTTGATTTTTTTCAGGAGGCCGCGATGAGTCACGCGGAGATTCTCGGCGTAGGCCGGGAAGTAATGAAAACAAGCGGCCGGGTCTGGATACTTTCCCGAATGTCTGTCTTTATGGAACGCCGTCCCCGTTTTGGGGAAACCATAACGGTACGAAGCTGGCCCCGCGGCACAAGCACAATTTTTGCCGTCCGCGATTACGATATACGCGATGCCGGGGACAATATCATAATCCGGGGCAGAAGCGGCTGGCTTATTCTGGATATGGAAAAACGCCGTCCCCTGCGGCCCCAGGCGGTGGTAGAAGCCCTGCCCCCAAACGAGGGCCTTGATTCCCTGCCTGGAACCTCCGCCGGCAGCGCGGCGCCTTCGGGACTTCACCCGGCATTTGCCGAATATACCCCGGACTCCCCGCATGTTTTTCATACAACACGCACAGCGCGTTATTCCGACATTGATTATAACGGCCACGTGAACAATACCCGTTACATTCAATGGATACAGGATCTGTTTGATCCTCCGGCAATTCTTGAAAACGCCCGCAGCATGCGGATTGACATTAACTATCTTTCGGAAGTCAAATCCGGTGAAACCGTTGAACTTTTTTTAGGACCGGTAACATACGCCGAAGCCCGTAAATATTACCCCGATCCGCTTTCCCCGGCTTTTGCCATAGAGGGCCGCCGGAACGGGGAAGCCGTGTTCAGGGCGGAACTTTGTACCGGCATTTCGTAACAGGCTGACTAGCGTCAAGTTTGATCAGCGCTGCCCGCCGGGCGCCCGCGGCGGCGGCACATTTTACGCCGTTTTCTGATTGCGCTGCATTTTAAACAAAAGCCCGGCGCCCCAGACAGTGGTTCGGTTGCGGCCGTTTTCTTTTGACTGATACAGAGCTTCATCGGCCCGGTGAATAATTTCTTCCGCACCGGCATTGGTGCTTTTTTCAAAGCTTACAACACCCAGGCTTATGGTAACCTGCGGAAGCGGCGGTTCCCAGGGAACTTTCATGGCCGCGATGGCGTTGCGAAGCCGCTCTGCGACAATCCACGCCATTTCGCGGGCGGTATTGGGCAGCAGTATCGTAAATTCCTCGCCGCCGAAACGCGAAGGTACATCCCCGGCGCGCACGGTTTGCTTGATTGTATGCGCCAGACTTTCCAGTACCCGGTCACCGGCAAGGTGCCCGTAAGAATCGTTGAAGTTTTTGAATTTGTCCACGTCTATAACCATAAGGGACGCGATTTCGCCGGTCCGCTGGGTACGGATAATTTCCTCGTTGAGGCGGGTCATAAAAAACCCGTGATTAAACAACCCTGTTTTTACATCCCGCACCGAATATTCATAATGAAGATGATTTTGTATCGCCAGGGAAACAAAAGACATAAGCTGTTCAAGAAAAAGCAATTCCTTGGAAAAGTATTCTTCTTCCAGCATTTTCCGGCCAACGACGACAATGCCATAAAGTCCGGAAGGCCCCAAAATGGGAATAAGCAGTTCCGGATCAAGCACATTAAGCGGTTCCAGGTTTTCCGGACTGATTTGATCCCTGGCCTGAAAAGCGAACATTTCAAACGCGATAGGCTTGGGATACTGCTTGAAAAACGGCTCGAAAGAAGAAATACTCTGTATCCCTACATTTTGATCCACCTGTTTATAATTTTTATAGGAACGGACAACAATATCGTCCTTGTTTTGGTGGGGTTTCCAGAGAAAAATAATAAACGAGGGAAGAAAATGATCGGAAATCTGCCATACCGCGGCGTCGAGAATTTCGTCAATGCTTGTACGCTGGAAAATGTCGCCGGCGCCCGCAAGAAGGGTTTTATAATCCCTTATTTCCTTGTTCAGCAGATCGATATGTTTGAAAACGCCAATTTCCCGAAGCAGGGAATAATTTTTTAGTATTTCGGGATTGGACAAAAAATCCTGTTCCGGCGCGGCTGGTGCTTTCATGTTATTGAATAATGATCCGCTATGGACAGGCGCCAATCCGCCCGGCCTTCTCTATCTTCCAGTTCGAGAATTTTTCTGATGCTGAAAACCCTCCCCGAAATACCCTGGGAAGACTCATCCCACTTTGCCGGCCGTACTTCGCCCCTGGTTTCGTTAAACCGGACAATGCCGAACCGGCCGGCGCCGATGTAGCTTATCGTTTCGCCTTTTTCAAGACTTTCGCTTTCGGCAAGCTTTGAAATAACACAGTCAAAATGCGCCGGCCCGCCTGAAGCCTTGTCTTCGATGGCGGAATCAAGGTCCTTTATGGATTTCCCGCAGTAAACGCATTCGGGTTCGGGAAACGGATCTGTATTAAGCCTGGGCGGAACCCAGCGGAGCCGTTCATACCTGACCCCGTTTTTGTCATACCGGGGTTTATTCTGATCTTTTGAATTCCCCTGTCCCCCGGCCCTGTCCTGACGCTGTGAAGAATTCCCCCGATAATGACGGCGGTGACGGCCGCTCCTGCTGTCACTTCCGCTCATTTGCTTTTCTCCTTGAGACGCTTGTTATTTCGTTACTGAGTACCAGGGCAATGCGCTGAATTGCCCCGTAAAGGTAATCTTCATCGTCTATTTTTTTCCTTAAATCCAGGATTCGCATATCTGAGGATACTTCGTTCTGTTCCAGGATGGGGAGAAAATCTTCCATACGCTATTGGATCTCCATAAAAGCCGCTTCAAAGCGGACACAGGCCCCTTCCCTGGGGCTTAAATAGACAACATCAAACCGTACCGGCTTATCAATATATTCTCGATGGATGGAAAGAAAATACTTAGCTGTTTCGATAATCCGTTCTTTCTTTTTTTTACTAATGCCGTAATCCAGGTTTTCAAGGCCGACCGAGGGCCAGCTCTTTACCTCCACAAAAACAAGCGCTTCCCCGTCAAGGGCAATAAGATCGACTTCGCCGGTTTTTGAACGGAAATTCCGCGACAGGACGCTCATTCCCGCTTTTTGCAGGGCTTTTTCCGCCGCAAGCTCCCCTTCCCGGCCCCTGTCCGCGGCGCTGATCTTTCGGGGAGGAAGAGAGCCCCCTCCCGCTCCGTTTTTGACAAGCTGGTTAGCCACGTTTTTTGGTAACTTCCTTGGGATCCAAAGCCCGTGCGATAAAAAGGCTCTTTTCGGTTAAAAGATCAATAAAGTCACCTTCATCATTTTTATACAACTTCCCGAATTCGTCAATAAGAATCCTGATTTTCGGGCGAAGCGGAGCGTCTCCCTGTACTTCGGTTACCCTGGCAATGGATCCGTTGTTCAGCATTATTACCGATCCAATGGGATAAATACCCATTGTCTTGATAAACGCTTTAAGCACATCAGGATCAAAGCGGCGGGAATTATCGGAAAGAAGGTTTTTCATGGCCTGATAGCCCATCATGGAATTGCGGTACGGTTTTTCGCTGACCATGGCCTCAAACGCGTCCGCTACGGACACAATCCTCGCACCCATGTCAATGTTGGCCCCGGAAATCCGGCGGGGATACCCTTCGCCGTCCCAGCGTTCGTGGTGTTGAAGGGCCACAAGGCCAACGTCTTCGGGATAAAGAAGCTCTTTGGTGATAATTTTATAGGTATACAGGGGATGAGCCTGCATCCGCTGTAATTCCTCGCCGGAAAGACCCCCCGACTTGTTGGTTATTTCCTCCGGCAGCCTGAGCATGCCCACGTCGTGCAGCAGGGCGCCGGTTACAATCTGCATAACCTTGTGATGCGAGAATTTAAGCTCCTGGGCGATAAAGGCCGCAAGAATCGCGGTATTGACCGAACTTTTGGCAAGTACGTGGCCCGCCACCTCTCCGCCCAGAATGAATCCGATGATATGATCCCGGTCGTCCCGCACTGCCTGAAGAAGCATTCCGCTCAGATTATCCACCGTTCTGGGTTCCACTGAAACGCCCGCGCCAATGTTGGCAAAAACAGTATCCAGCTTTTCGATAAGACTTACATAACCGCGGTATGCGCCCTTGTTTTCCTGAACCGCGGAAAGAGACAGGACATTCCCCGCCGCCCTGCTTTTTTCCGCGCCGCCCGGAAGGGAATTGTCCGCTCCGGATCTTCCGGCCTTTCCGCTCCCGCCCTCAAGGCTGTCCTGTTCCGGCTTTTTGGTAACCGGATCTCCGTCGGTAGAAACGGTGTTGTAACCCCAGGAAACCAAATGCTCAATATCTTTTTTACGAATGGCGATACCGGCCGGGACAAGAAGGTTGTTTCCCTCTATGTAGACCGGAGATGAAAAAATCATACCGGGAGTAAGGGTTTTAACATCTATTTTTTTCATGACTTTTCCTTCGCAAGCACAAACGCAAGGACCTTCGCCGCCGCTTCCCAGCACCAGGAAGGGATATAATCTCCCGGTCTTACCGCGTCCAGCAACAGAGACAGGCCGGGATCTTCCATCACGGTTATTCCTGCTTCTCTTGCGGCGTTTATTATCCGCTCGGCCTCTTTACCCTTCCCGGAAACCAAAACAACCGGCGCCGGAAAAGAAGGATTATAGGCTACCGCGGCGGCTTTTTTCCCCCTACTATCCATGTTACACTTCTTCGTCCACGGTTCGCAAGAGATCGTTTCTTGAATCCGCGAAATTTCCGCCGCCTGCCTGTATTTTGTCAACGGGCAGGGCGAATGTTTTTGCGATTTCCCGCGCGAGGCTTTTGCCGCCGGAAACGTCCGCGGCGGCTTTCCCCGGAACACCCTGCGAAACCTCTTCCGGGAGCGGCGGGAAAACGGAAAATTCCGCCCTGAGGGGGGTAAAGCCCGCCCCGGGAAGCTCCGCCGAAACCCGGCCGGATGTCCCTTCCAGCAGAAGAAACCAGCGCCTGGACAGCTCTTTTTCCCTGAAAACCGCTATATCCGCCGCAAATCGCTCGAGCCGGGACGTTTCATCGGACGGATCCGCCAGCAATATGCGAAAAGACGCCTTTATGTCCATTCCATCGCCGGAAAAAGAAAAGGGCACAACCACCCAGCGGCGGCCGTTTTTTCCGGGAATTCGGTTGATAAAGTCCAAGGGGGGCCTGTTTTTCAGGGTTTTGGTAACCGTTTCTTCGATATCTCCGGCCTTTAGTTTCGGCGCCGTATCTTCCTTTTTTGCCCTGTCCCTTTCGCTGTTTTCGCCGGGCGTGTATTGCCCATTTTGGCCCGCATCCTGTTCTTCCTGCCACTGCGCCGGGTCAATTGCCCCGGCATATTCTTCCAGCGCGCGGCTTTCCAGTACCAGGCCCTTGCCGGCCGCGGCTGCCGATCCAAGGGCGGCGGCTTCCCGCTTTTTCTGTACAAGGATTTCCCGGCGCAGAACGCCAAGCGAAGCGCTTTCCAAAGGGAGTGAAAAATACCGGCAGAATGAAATCAAATTCGCCGACAGGCTGTCGGCCGGTAATTTCAGGGCTGATAACAGGCTGTGCAACCTGTCCGTCCCGGCCTGTTCCGGCGTACCCACGCGGGGACTGGCGGACAGGGCCGGTTCGGAGTGGTTCGGGGCCGCCGGGATACCGGCAGGCGGGGCGCGGCCGGCGGCGGGAGGGCTGCCGGCAGGCGGGGCGGCGGCGGTTTTACCGGCGGCCTGTCCGCTTGCAGAACCGGCTGGCCTGGCGGCAATGGCGGCCCGGCCCCCTTCAACGGACGGAGCACCCCGACTCCCGTCAACGGACGGGACGCCCCGGCCCGCCTCCCGGCGGGCAGTGTCCGCGGCCCCGCTTTTCCGGGCCGCCCCCTGACCTGAACGGACAGATTCCGGCGTACCCGGGCCGGCCGGGATACCGGGTATTTTCACGATTTTCCGGGATTACGCTTCCGCCGGGGCCACACCCTCCGGCGCGGCGGGCAGTACCGGCTGGGCGGCCGCTTTGGCGGCGGCGTGAGACGCGGCTTTGGGCATATCACCCTTTTTCCCAATAAGTTCCTTGATTTTTGCGGCTTTGCCGATTTTGTCCCTGATATAGTAAAGCTTTGCCCGCCGTACTTTACCGGGCCGTACCAGCTCTACCCTGGCAATGCGGGGCGAATGAATGGGAAACACCCGTTCCACACCGACACCGTAGGAATTTTTCCGTACCATGAATGTCTTTCCCACCCGGGAATTCTTCATGGCGATTACCAGACCTTCGTAAACCTGGATACGCTCGTTCTTGCCCTCAACAATCTTGAAGTGAACTTTGACCGTATCGCCTACTTTAAAGTCATCCAGATTTTCCTTCATTTGGGAGGCTTCAATCGCCCTTATCTCGTTCATGTTTTCCTTCCTCTATCAGCGTAACGGTTTCAGCGTCAAAAAGGCCCTGTAAAAGCCCCCGGTCAATTAAATCCGGCCTGAAAGTACAGGTTTTCCGTATCCTTTCTTTTAAACGCCAACGCCGTATGTTTTCGTGATGTCCCGAAAGCAACACCTCGGGCACTTTCAGTGTACCAAAAACTTCGGGGCGTGTATACTGGGGATATTCCAAAAGCCCCCCGGAAAAGCTTTCTTCGTCCAGGGATTCCGGGGTAATAACCTTATCCAGCAGCCGGTACGTGGCGTCGATAACCGTCAACGCGGCGACTTCCCCCGACGAAAGCACGTAATCCCCTACGGAAAGCTCCTCGTCCACATAGGTGTCGATAACACGCTGATCAATGCCTTCGTAGCGGCCGCACAGAAGGATAAGTTCATCCACGGCGGCCAACTCCGCGGCCCGCGCCTGGGTAAACGGCCGGCCGGAAGGGGAAAGGTAAACCACATACGGCCGGGCTTCCGCCGGCGGCACGGCTTCCGTTCCCGGCGGCGCGGCTTCCGCTGCCGGCGCGGCTTCCGTTCCCGGCGGCGCAGATTCTCCGCCAGGGCTGAACCTGTTCCGCGCACCCGCCGCTTCCAGCGCCCGGCCCAGCGGTTCAGCCAGCATCAACATTCCCGGCCCGCCGCCGTAGGGCGCGTCATCGCAGGTTTTATGCCGGTCAACGGCAAAATCACGGATGTTTACGGAACGGTATTTCACTATTTCCCGTTTCAGGGCTTTTGCCATAATGGAATTTGCAAAATACACGTCGATTATTTCGGGAAAAAGGGTAAGAACGGTATATTTCATTCCAAAATCCACCGAACCAGCAATTCCGCCCTTCCCTGATCCAGGTTAATGGAGCCGAAAAATTCATTCCGGAAGGGGACAAGGCGCTTTTCGCCGGAAACCAGGGCGATTTCCGCCAGAAAAGAGCCCCCTCCTTCGATAACGTCGGCGATTTCCCCTATCAGTTCACCCTCGGGGAACGCCGAAGGAGAATCCGCGGGGAGCGCCGGAGGGGACGCGCGGGCGCCGGAGGATGTTTCCGGGCCGGTTTCAGGCGGAACGATGTACACCTTAAGCCCTTTAAGGTCTTCTACGTAGAATTCCCCTTCCCGTAACGGAGCGGCTTCTTTTCTTTCCGCGATTATCTCCGCCCCGCTTACGGTTTTCGCCGCCTCGGGGCTGTCTATACCGGCAAATTTCAGCGACAGGGGCCGGGAAAACGCCCCTTCAACAGTGTACGCTCTTTCTTCACCATTTTTGCGGAGAACGGCTGTTTTCAGGTTAAGCAGATGGTCTTCTTCACCGGACAGGGAGCGTACCCTGACCCGGCCGTCAAGCCCGAAGGGAAGGCCCAGAAGGCCCACAACAAAACGCCCGGTCACTTTTGCGGCCACCTTCCGCGCCCGGAGAAAACCGCTGTCCCCCGACGGCGGTTACCCGGACTTGCGGAAAAACCGGCTAATCCAGGATTTCCAAAACCGTATGCTTTCCGGTTTTTGCCGTCGCGGCCTGCAATACCATCCGCATTGCCTTGGCGATTCGTCCATGCTTGCCGATTACCTTGCCGATATCGTCGGCGGCCACCTTCAGTTCCAGAATGGTGGACTTTTCACCTTCGATAACGCTGACATTTACCGATGCGGGATCATCCACAAGTGACTTGGCAATATATTCTATCAGGTCTTTTTCCATTTTATTTCTCCTGAAAAGATCGTTTCAGGCTTCCGCCCGAAGACAAAACCCCTGTTTTGGACAGGCGCCCGGAACCCCCGCCGGACAAAGCCCGGCGGCGCACAATTCGCGGCCTGGGTTCCCCGCCAAAGCTACTTTAAGGAGACGTTTTTTTTGTTAAGGATGCTCCGTACCGTGTCGCTTACCGTCGCCCCGTTTTCAATCCAGGCCTTTACCTTTTCGGCATTAAAGACTACCTGCTTGTCTTCCGCCTCAATCGGGTGATAATACCCCAGTTCTTCTATGGTTTTGCCGTCCCGGGGCGCCCTGTTGTCCATTACCACAATCCGGTAATAAGGCCGTTTCTTGGTCCCGAATTTTTTGAGCCGTATCCTCGCTCCCATGTAAGTCCTCCTCGTCTTTTTTCGGATGTACCGAAAGCCCGGCTAACTGGAATATACCCCCGGCGGCCCGGGCAAGCCGGCCAG
>JAIRWM010000126.1 GCA_031268975.1 Treponema sp.
CATCAATTTGAAGCGGCTCGGACGTCAGCGGATACTCCGCCTGAAATTCGAGAACATCCTGGTACTGTTCAAGTTCAAGCAGAACCGCCTCGAAAAAAGCCGCATGCCAGGGTATCCGGTTTGAAGTACTTTTGCGTGAAGCCATACACAGAACATCCCCCTTACACGCCTTGTAGGGCACATCTGTGCGTCTTGCTTGTATCGGGGATTGAACCTCGCTGAAAAAATTACAAGTCAAGCGCAGCCTTCATGCGTGGGGTGTTTCATAATTTTTCTTCACCGTGTATACTATGTGAACAATGCGTATTGTGTCCTGGAATGTAAACGGCATACGGGCGGTTGAAAGGAACGGCTTTTCGGCGTGGCTCAGGAAAGATTCTCCCGACATCGTGTGTGTCCAGGAGACAAAGGCCCGGCCGGAACAGATTGCGGCGGAACTGCGGAATCCCCCGGATAAAAAGGGAAAACCGTATCATTCTTACTGGATGAGCGCCAAAAAACCCGGTTATTCGGGAACGGCGATATTCAGCAAAAAAAAGCCCCTGGAGATAAAGCCGCTGGGTATTGCCGAATTTGACGACGAAGGCAGGGTTATCCAGGCCGTCTACAGGGACATTGTGGTTATCTGCGCCTATTTTCCAAATTCCCAGGATGCCGGCGTCCGGCTCCCGTACAAGCTGGCGTTCTGCGGGGCAATGCTGAAACACTGCAAAAAGCTTGTCAAAGGCGGGATGCATTTTACCCTGTGCGGCGATTACAACATCGCCCATACTCCGCTGGATATTGCCCGGCCCAAAGAAAACGAGGGAAACGCCGGATACCTTCCCGAGGAACGGGCCTGGATGGACGAGTTTACCAAAGCGGGCTTTGTAGACACATTCCGGCATTTCCACCCCGGCGAGCCGAATCATTACAGCTGGTGGTCTTACCGGATGAATGCCAGAGCCCGGAATGTCGGATGGCGGCTGGATTATCACTGTGTCGATCCGGCTTTTTTGCCCAAAATAAAATCGTCAATAATCAGGGCGGAAGTGGAAGGTTCCGATCACTGCCCTGTGGAGATAATCTATTGAAAATAAAATACAATTCCCCGGTTGTTTTGACATTCACAATCATCAGCGCGGCGGTATTGCTTCTTTCGAGTACGATTATGAAGGGTCTTGCGGCAGACTGGTTTATGGTTCCCGGCCGGGACGGCTTTCATCCCGGCCAACTGCGTTCCTGGATAATCCTGTTTACCCACGTAATCGGCCACGCCGATTGGGATCACCTCATTTCGAATTTTTCGTTCATCCTTTTGCTTGGCCCAATTCTTGAGGAAAATTACGGATCTGTTTCCCTTGTGATAATGATCGCCCTGACAGCCCTTGTAACCGGGATACTCAATGTGATGCTTTTTCCTTCCGCCCTGCTGGGGGCAAGCGGAGTTGTATTTATGATGATACTGCTCGCGTCGTTCACCAATTTCAACAAAGGTGAAATTCCGCTGACGTTTATTCTGGTGCTGATTATTTACCTGGGCCGGGAAATTTTTAATTCATTCGCCGCCGACAACATCTCGGAATTCGCCCACATTGTCGGGGGTTTTGTCGGCAGTCTTTTCGGCTTCTTCCGTCCCGCGAGAAGTCCCGCCAAAAAATAGACTTGTTCGACAGCCCGGCGGCCGTTTCGGAAAACTTTCCGCGCAGGCAATCCGGCGGCTGTTTTGGCCTTACTTTTTCCCCGGTTGTGTATTATGCTTTTGGCATGAGAAAGGAATTTATCTCCTACGACACGGTCCGCGACAATGCCCTGAAGCTTGCCCGCCGGATTTTCAACGATGGTTTTATACCCGATGTGATTTATGTATCGCTCCGGGGCGGGGCGTGTCTGGGGAATGTGATAAGCGAATATTTCAAGGTGATTAAGCACCACGGGAGACCCGTGTACTATGCCGCGGTTGTTGCCCGGTCCTATACGGATGTCCGCCAATCCGGCCAAATTAAAGTTGAAGGCTGGACCTACGCGCCGGAGCATCTGCGTATAGGGGACAAGGTACTCCTTGTGGATGATATTTTTGATTCCGGCCGGACCATCAACCACCTGTCGAGGATAATCCTGGAAAAGGGTATACCCCGGGAAGATTTTAAAGTGGCGGTTCATGATTATAAATATTTTTACGACAGGGAAGAACAGCTTCCCGTTCAGCCCGATTACTGGTGCCGGAAACATGAATTGTCCGTACATGACGAGGACTGTTGGATTCACTACATGAGCCACGAACTTGTGGGGCTGAGCCCTTCCGAACTGGAAACCCATTATTACAAACGGAACGGGGATCTTAAGGATGTCCTTTCCGTTCTGGAACAGCCCTGATGTCCCTTACGGCGGGCCTGGATGAAGCGGGCCGGGGCCCGCTGGCAGGCCCGGTCTACGCCGCCGCCGTGATCCTCCCTCCGGATTTCCCCATGGAAGTCCTTGCCGACTCGAAAAAGCTAAACGGGACACAACGGAATAAAGCGGCGGCGCTGATCCTGGAAAAGGCCGTCTGGGGAATTGACTGTGCCGAAGCT
Source organism: Treponema sp. (assembly GCA_031268975.1). Taxonomy (GTDB): domain Bacteria; phylum Spirochaetota; class Spirochaetia; order Treponematales; family Breznakiellaceae; genus JAIROH01. Next base: position 2,553 of record JAIRWM010000126.1, read on the forward strand.
TCGGAAATTGACCGCGTTAACATACTCCGCGCCAGCCTGCTTGCCATGACAAGAGCCTGGAACGCACTGACCGAGGCCTTTCCCCGGCATGAGGCGGCGGGCGGCGCGGTTCCCGCCGTGACGGGCGGCCTTTTCGCCGCGCAGGGTACGGCGCCCGGCGGCCCGCCCGCGGTTTCCGCCGTCGTGGACGGCCTTTACTGCCCGGAACTCCCCATACCCTGCCGGGCGCTGGTAAAGGCGGATGCCCAAATCCCTGAAGTGATGGCCGCCTCAATCCTCGCCAAAACCGCCCGTGACAGGATGATGATCCGCTATTCCTGGTTTTATCCCGAATACGGATATGAAAAACACAAAGGTTATCCCACCGTGGCGCACCGCGAAACGGTAATCCTCCGGGGGCCGTCGCCCATACAGCGGCATACCTTCACCGTCAGGCCCGTGTCCCCGCCGTCCACCCTGAAATGAAAAATTATGCCGCAAACGCTAAATCCCCTATCGAACGGGCTTCCTCTTTGACGAAATCTTTACCCCGTTTCGCGGGGAAATTACCGCGTTCCCGGTATTAACGCCGCCACGGACTCGTCGTACATCGCGTAGGCGTGAATGGCCGGACGGAAATACGATCCGCCGTATGTTTTGTTCACCTTGAACCGTATTACTTTCACGGCTCCGGAGGGCAGATCAAAGTACGTCATAATCCTGTCGTCCCTGATATCCTGGTACGCGAAAGAGGATGAAGAAGACGAAGAAGTTCCGCCTATTCTGTCGTTGAGTATTTCCCAGGAAGCGGGAAGCTGGTGAACCAGGGCGATGTTTTCAAGATCGACACGGCGGGTATTTGAAACCCGCACAGTAACTTCAATGTCGTCCCCGGTATTGACGGCGGCCGGGTTCACTATGGCCCCGGAAACGTCCCGGTATTCAACCGAAAGAGCCAGCCCCCGGGCAAGCGCCTGTTCCTTTCCCTCTTCGGGAAGCCCCCGCACCGAAATGCGGGCGTACACCGGAACAGACGAGCGGTTCCTGACGGTAAACGCGCCGGATGTACCGGAAGGATTGCCCAGCGGCGTTTGCTGCACCTGTGACGTAAACACTATTGATTTGTTTGTACCCGCCATGACAAGATCCACGTTCATCTCCCGATCCTGCTGACTCGCCGCCCCCTGCATGAAAAGCATTGCCGCCTTGAGGGCCACGGCGGTCTCCTGGGTAGAAAGCCATCCGTCCTTCGAAAGGGTGTCCGCCGCTTCTTCGAACAGCGCCTTCGTGTCGGCGGTCTCCCCGCCCAGCAGGATCAATGTCTCAAGAAGCACCATTCTGTCCCTGAAAGCGGAACCGAATGTCCCGCCGTATTCCCGGTAATCGGCCACCCTGGTATCCTGGCCCGACACAAGCCGCCGGGAAGTATCCCGCTGGCCCGCGTACCAGTAAGCGGCGGCAAGACGCCAGCGCGTCATCTGGTCAAGGCCCTGCCTTTCGCGGAGCCTGTTCATGGAACCGAGGTCCGCCTCCCCGGCAAGGGCCAGGGTGTAAAGCCGGTACGCCTGTTCCACCATGTTACCTTCCCTGGAAGCCCACCCGGCGGCGCGGCCTTTCTGGAAACTGATAAACCCGGAAAGCATATCCGAGGGAACAAGATACCCGGCGCGTTTCGCCTCAATAAGGAAGTGTCCCGCGTATGTGCTGCCCCAGTCATCCGCGGACTCGCCGCCGGGCCAGTACGAGAAGCCGCCGCCGGGAACCTGGAAGCCGGCGAGCCGCTCAATGGCGGCCCGTACGTTGCCACGGATTTCGTTAAGCCGCTGGGGATTCAGATCGAGAACCTTGTCCAGATACAGCTGGGGAAAAGCGGCGCTTGTTGTCTGCTCAATACAGCCGTGCGGGTACCGCACAAGATAATCGAGCCTCTTTTCCAGATCAAGCGGAGGAAGCCGGGAAAATTCCGCGTTGGCGGTATTGGATCCGGCCAGGCCCGGATAGGCAATTGTACCGTTCCAGCTTTCCCCCGGAGAGAGCAGCTTGAGAATGGTATTTGTTACCGGAACCGCCGTGCTGCGAATCTCCAGATCAGTTGTCTGCCGGGCGGTCTTTACTCCCGCCGAAGACGCGCTTATCGAAAACCGCGCTGTTCCGGGAAGATTCGGCGCCCTGATTCTGAACTGCACTGTTTTTTCGCCTGTCTTGTCAAACGACACAGCCACCGTTTTCTGGCCCTGCAGCGCGGCCCCGGTTACATTCATTTCCACCTGGACATTCCGGATGCCGCTTTTGTACGACGCGACGGAAACAGGAATAACCGCCTCGTCTCCCGGCGAAAGAGTCCGGGGAATTGTCCCAAACACCATTAGATCGGACGAAACGGTAACCTGCTTTTCGGCCGTACCATAGGCCCGGTTGCCCCTGTTCTCGCTTGTCGAAGACGCGGCCATGACCATTACCCGTAGCGCCCCTATGTAGGGCGGCAGGGTAAATTGTTCCGTTTTCTTTTCTCCCGCCTTAATCTCAAACGGCCCAAAGTAGCGGACAACCGGCTTAAAGCGCTGGGTTTCCTTGCCGCCGTCCGCGCTTCCGTCATCACTGCCGCCGACAACAAGAAGGGTCTCAAGCTGCCCCGAATAGGCGCTCATAAAATCGGAGTACAGATCCCATGACTTGAGGAACGAAGCTTCCCGCGCGTAGAAGATACCCAGCGGATTGGGAAGCGAATACCGGGTAAGACCAAGCAGGCCCTCATCCACAACCGCGACAGTATAGGTCATGGGCCGGCCCGAAGACTCGCTTACGGTAAAGTTTACTTCCGACTCCGGCTCCCAGTTGTCCGAAACGGTAACCACCGGGACAAGCTTTGTCCGGGGATCGTCTACCATAACCGGGGTAATGCCGTACAGCCGTATCGGGAGATCGTTCTGTGTCTGCAGATGCGGCTGGAGCAGGGTTACATGGGCGTACACGTTGGGAACCATCGACACATCCGAAGTAAACTCATAACGGGTAACTTCGCCGTCGCACTGCACCCATTCTTTTTTAAGCACCTTGCCGCCTTTTTCAAGAACCACAAGGGCCGAAGCGTTTTTGTTTGAAGGGAAGCTGATGCTTACTTTTTCCCCGGCGCTGTACTGCTGTTTGTCGGGACTCAGCACAAGCATCGCCGCCGCGCCCTGTCCTGATCCTTCAGTGGCCCGCCCGGCCCAGCCCGGCCAGTCGATATACACAACATTTGCCGCGGCATGGCCCCCGGAGGTATCCCGGACGAGCACCATATAGCGGCCCCATTCGGGGAACTTTACCTGGAAATTCCAGGCCGCCTTGCCGTTTTGCGCGGTAACGGTTCCCCGGGTAATGGGACTCCTGGATTGAACCGAGGCAAATTCAGCCTCTTCATATTCCCCTTTCTCCCACCACCATCGCCAATTAAGCTTGTACACCGCGCACTCAAGGGTAACCGAACCGTTTACCGGCTTTCCGTCGGCGTCGAGAACCAGTATATCCGCCCGGTGATCCACATCGGTCAAAAGCATATTCCGGGCCGCGTCGCCTTTTGGAAGCCGCAGGCCCACATAGCGCTTGTAGGGAGAAAATTCTTTTGTTATCTGTTCGCTCGAAAATGCCCCTGAAGGCTCAAAGACCCGTGTCATAAACCGGGCGTTGAGTTTTCCCGGAACAGAAGCGCCGGGATCGAGATCCATGGTAAACGCCGCCTTCCCCGCGTTATCAAGCGTACCTTCCCAGACAGTCTGCCGTTCCCCGGAAACGCTCCGGGAAAGGTCGGAAAACGAATAATCGCTGTTGGCGGAGAATCCGCCCTGCCTTTCCGAAAAGCTTACCGAAATATCCGCCCTAAGCCCCGGAGCGCTTGCCCCGTACAGCCACGCCGCCTCAAAGTTGACAGGAGTCTGCCGTTCAATATAATTTTTCGGGCCAAAATCCAAATCCACCCTCAGACGGTTTGGAATGACCGTTTCTACTTTGAGCGTTCTCGAAAAAACACTGCCGCCAACCTTGACCCGCGCCGTCCAGTTCCCGGTAGGGGCGTCCGGCTGGGTGGAAACGGAGATCGGATAAAACCCGTCCATCGAAGACGTGAATGTCCGTTCGTTTCTTATTCTCCCCCTCGGGTCTTCCAGTTCAAAAGAAACAGGATGATTCGCCGGCAGGGTTTTCGCCGGATCCGACAAAAGGAAGGTAAGATACATGTCGTCGCCCGGACGCCACACTCCCCGTTCGCCGTAAAGGAGGCCCCTGAGGCCCGCCGCGGGCTGGCCGCCGGAAATGTCAAAGTGGCTTACCGTCAGCGCCTGCCCGTCCGCTATTTTGAGATACGCTCTCCCCGCGCCGCCGGAAGCGTAGATAAACGCCGGCGTCTGGTTGCCCGGCGGAATTCCACCGGCTGTTTCCTGAACAACGCCGCCGAAAACGGCCATGCCGGAGCCGTCCGTTTTCAGCCGGTAAAGGACGCGGCCCTGGTAGTTCAGCACTTCCAGGGCGACGCCGGATTCGCTTTTCGCGGTTTTGACATTGCTGGCCGCGACAACCCAGGATCCGTCAAGGCCGCGCTTGGCAATTAAAGCCAGGTCGGAAATCAGGACATTTTTACCGATGGTAATGTTGTGATCGTAGTACGCCCGGTAAAACGCCGGATGGTACGGATTCAGGTGATTATTCCGCCATGTGTAATAATCATAATCATCGGCCCAGTCCCAATAGCTTGACTCGCCCCGGTTCCCAAACGGGGGAAACGAATCGTCGGGAAACCGCATGGAAGAAAAATCGGCGGCGCCTTCTTCTTCGTATTTTACATGCCGGGGCCTGAAGCTTAGCCGTATGTGAAACATGTCGTCCGGGTATTTACGCGCCAGCTCGGAAAGATCCAGCCCTTGACGCCTCCAGACGTTTTTGTCCGAAACTTTCCAGGGAAGATCAAACGCCTTTACCCAAACCGGCTCCCCTACCCGGTCAAGTTCTTCCGAGCTTTCCATGGAATTTACCTGGAGGAACTGAACCATGTTGTCGCCGTAAATCCGGAACGCTTCCACCAGAACCCCGGAAAGGTTTCTTGTTTCAACGACCATTTGAGAGCCCTGGCTTGAAGGCAGTACCGTTCCCCTGCCCGCGAACCGAACCTCGGGAAGCTCCCATTTGCCGGAAACGGTGAACTGAACCGGCTCCGCCAGAACATTGCCGTTTGCGTCGGCCAGATCCTGGATTGAAAGCACCGCGCCTTCGGGAATACTGCCGCCGCCTTCCCGTTCCCCGTAAATGCGGACAATATTTCCGTCCAGTGAATAACGGATGTCGGTTTTTCCGGAAAGGCTTACAAACCCGCGCAAATCCTGATTTGATTTAAGGGGGGATGAAAATGTAACGACCAGCATTCCATCAACATATTTTATTTCCACGACTTCAAAACCCTGAAGCCCCGGAACAAGCACCGAGAGGAATCCTTTGTCGTCAACCCCAAGCGGTTTCCCGTCCCAGCTCAATACAAGCGTCCGGGGTTCGGCTTCCCGGGAAAGGCCGCTGAAACTGAAACGGTGTTCGTCGCCGTCGTGAACCCAGGAAATTTTTCCCAGTTCCGGGGCGCGTATGGTTTTTTCGACACGGGAAGGATCCGCGCCCTTTTCGGCCAGCACATAGCCTGAAACCAGGACATTTTCGTTTTCATCGATCCGGACAGGCTCAAGAGACACCCCGATAACCGGCACGGAGGTTTCAAAACTGAAGGAAAAGGCATCCGCCCGGACAACTTCGCCCTGGGGTACAAAAACGGAAGGATCGACCGTGGCGGTGTAGACTTTTCCCGGCTTAAGGGGCTTTGACGGAAGAAATTCCAGGGTAAAGCTGTTCCGCCAGGAAAGCGTCCCTTTCGCGGAAGGCTCAAGCCGGAACGCGTTTTGGGGAATCGGCTTCGACGTGTCAAATTCCCGCGTAAATTCCAGCACGACAGGCCCGTTCCGGTCTATTACCCCCGACGAAAACGCCGAAACCAGTTCAGGGTTCGGCTGTCCCGCCTGATCCTTATTTTTGCAGGAAATAAAATTCCCCGCAAAAAGAAAACCGGATGCCAAAAGAACCAGAGCAAAAAACCCGCCCACAGGGCGCGCTTTACATCCGCCGCTGGAAAGCCCGATAAAACCTTTTCCGTTTTTCATAATTTACCTTCCGATTGTGTCTGTTTTCTCACCCGGCCGAACTTCCGCGAGCCAGGCGTCTATAATGAACCGGGACACGGAACCCGGCGCCGGCAGTTCCGGCACTCCATCGCGGACCGATTCCGCGCTGAACCAGTCCGCGCCGGTAATCTCAATACCGTCGCACTCAAGCTTCCCGCCGGCGTACCGGGCGGTAAAACCAACCATAAGCGAATTGGGAAACGGCCAGCTTTGGCTTGTTACAAAACGCAGGTCCTTTATTTCGATCCCGACCTCTTCCCGTATTTCCCGCACCGCCGTCGCTTCGAGGTTTTCCCCCGCCTCGTTAAAGCCGGCGACAAGACTGTATACATTTTTGCTGAATTTTCTGTTGTGGGCAAGTAGGGCTTCGCCCCTGTCGTTTGTAACCAGCACAATCACCGCCGGAGAAATACGGGGATATTCGACCCTCCCGCAGCGGGGACAGACCCGCGCAAGCTCTTCCGGCGAATCCCCGTTCGGACTTCCGCAGCTCCCGCAAAACCGGGATTCTTCCCGCCACTGGAGTACGTGGTAGAGCCGAAGCACCGGCGAAGCGGGAACCCCCGCACAAACGCCGTCCCGGCCGGCGCCCGAAGATTCGGCGACCGCCTGCCGCACCGAAAACGTCCGCCAACCGGGGGGAATTACGACGTCCGCCCCCAGCAGCGCCCCGCGTATCCCCGGTTCCCCGGCAAAGGACGGAACCTCGCGGTAGTCAAGCTGCCCAAAGGCGGCGCCGGCAAGGCCCTTGTCTACCCCGGCGTCCGGCAAACCGCCGGCGGATTCCGGAACAACAAGATAATTTCCCTGAAAAAGGTATACTCCGGATGCCATCACATAATAGTCTACAGGGTAACGCTCCCCTCCGCAAGCGTTATTTTGCCGGATTCAGGGCTTTACTAGAGTTGTTCGATAACTTCAGGTATCGAACAACTTCCGCTAGAATACCGCAATTTCGCAGCCGTAAGGCGAGAAATTGCAAAGACTTGTGAGACAACCAACCGGGTTGTCGAACAAGTCCACTGGACTTGTGAAAGTATCTTTGGGTTACCGGCCGCGTACCCGATACTGGAAAACCTGAAGAATTTTTACCGCGGAAGGGGAAGAAGGGGAAGAGGAAGATCGCCACTAACCTCACGAACGACACGGACGAACCACGCTACCCCGCTTCCTTCCCGGCGGGACAACGGCCGGAAGGACCGGCCCCAGTAAGAAGCGTAAAAGGTGACTGACACGCACCCTTGCGTTCACCGTGCCTTCGGTACTATGATTCATATATGGCTCTTAGAATCATTGATTCGGCGAGAAAACATGGTATAAGCGATGAGGATATCATGTACGTCATATCTCATGCAA
>JAIRWM010000137.1 GCA_031268975.1 Treponema sp.
CGGTGTCGCTGGAACTGGTTGTAAGCCGCGGTCAGGAAAATGTGCGTATTACCGTTCCGAACCTGGAAGACCTTCCCCTGCAGGCCGCCCTGGAACGGCTGAACCAGACGCGCGTTAACTTTATTTTTGAATTAATCCCGGCGGGAGACGGCGATACGCCGGAAACCGTCGCCGCCCAAAAACCGCTGGGGGGAAGTGAAATGAACGCCGAAGACAAGATAACCGTAACCCTGTACGCCCCTGTTCCAAAAGAGGGTGAGGCGGCGGGGCTTTTCAGGTATACCCTGCCCAGAAATCCCTATCCGCTGCCGGTTACGCTGGACGCGATGCTTCCCGGCGGCGCGGTACGGCGGCTTGTCAGCGTCAACCATCCCGGAGGGGAATTTACCCTTCCTTACCGGCTCCCCGGCGGCTCGGTCGTCGTCCTTACCATGCTTGACAGGGAACTGCACCGGCAGACGGTGCGGAGCGAAGAATTTCCCGCCGCCTCGTTTCAGGAATAGCCATGAACGTAAAAAAAGCTTTTCCGCCGCTCTTGTTTCTGCTCTCCCTGTCCGTTTTCGGCCAAAGCGCTCCGGGCGAAACGCCGGATCCGTCCGCCCTTATCGGAACGACCCTCGCCGATCTCCTCGGCGGTTACGGGGCGCCGAACTCGGTTTACCCCGTCCGGGGACTTGCTCCCTGGCAGGACGATGTTGTCTTTGTGTATGACAGCGCGGAATTCTTTATTTACGGGAACAGGGTCTGGCAGCTAAAGCTCAAAGCCGCTTACGGAATAGCGGAAGGCCAGACACAGGATCAAGTCGTCCGCATCCTTGGACAGGGAGAGGCCCTTGAAGGTTACAGCACGTTTTCGCTGCCCAGCAGAGTCTGGCCGCTTACGCTCAGGGTCAACTGGGACAGTTCAGATCGGGTGTCGGCAATTTACATATACCGTTCGGACTTTTAGGAGGACACATGGCCAAAATCTGTCTGTGTCTTACCGGCAAAACCCTTGAACAGAATCTCGAAATTCTTGAAGAATACCGCGGATATATCGACATGGCGGAACTGCGGGTAGACTGTCTTGATCCTGACGAACGTTTTTTGATACGGAGTTTTCCGGAAAAGGCGGGGCTGCCGGTTATTCTTACCATACGCAGAAAAGCGGACGGAGGCTTTTTTGAAGACGGGGAAGGTTCCCGGGTTGCGCTTTTGTCCAAAGGCATCGCGTTTGCCGAAGTGGACAGGCGGCGGAATTTTGCCTATATCGACATAGAAGAAGACCTGGAAGTACCGGGCCTTGAAGAGGTCGTCCGTACTTTCGGGACGAGGATCATCCGGTCGTATCACAACATTGAAGGTACAAATGACGATATTCCGGGAAAGCTGAAAAAACTCCTCCGCGTGGGGGACGAGATCGCGAAGATCGCGGTAACTCCCCACACGATGGAAGACGTGGTAAAGGTCTACAGGGCGGCGCGGGAAACAAGGCATACGGAAAAAATACTGCTGTGTATGGGGCATCTGGGCGTCAATACCCGGATATTGGCGGCAAAGATCGGATCGTACCTCTGTTATTGTTCCGCTTCGGAAAGAACCGGCCTGCACGCCGCCGCTCCGGGCCAGCTTGATCCCAAAGAGCTGGTTAATCTGTACCGCTTCAGGGGAATCGGAAAAACAACCCGCGTTTTCGGCCTTGCCGGGTTCCCCTTGAAAGTTACCAACAGTCCCCATATTTTCAACACCGCCTTCAACCATGAAAAAATCAACGCCGTTTATCTGCCCTTTCCGTCGGACAGCCTGAAAAGTTTTTTTGATTTGGCGGAAGAGATAGGACTTGCCGGGGCGGCCATCACCATTCCGTACAAGGAAGAAGTCATCTCCCTCTTAAAGGACAGTTCCGCCGGCGTAAAAGCCGCAGGGGCGTGCAACACCATCGTTCCTGTAAAAGCCGAACCCGCCCCGGAACGTGGAACGCGGGATTCCCGGCCCGGCGGCTGGACCGGGTACAACACGGACAGCGCGGGATTTTCAGGCTCCCTGCTTTCTTTTATTGGGAAAAAACATTTTCACGGCCTTGGCATTACCGTGCTTGGAGCGGGAGGGGCGGCGGGGGCGGTCGTTTCGGAAATCTCACGGCTCAGGGGAAAGTGCCTTATCCTTAACCGTAATCAGGCCAGGGCAAAGGAACTGGCCGCCCCGTACAAATACAAGTGGGGCGGACTTGACGGACGGGGGCTTGACATGATGGACAGATATTCTGACATTATAGTACAAACCACGCCGGTGGGAACCGTTCCGGACATTGAAGCCGATCCGTTTGATCTTTACCGTTTCACCGGCAGGGAAACAGTGATGGATTTAATCTACCGGCCCGAAAGGACGGCTTTTCTTAAACGGGCGGAAAAAGCCGGCTGTAAGGTACTGAACGGTTTTGATATGCTTGTACGGCAGGCGACACTCCAGTATCAGCTTTTTTTAAGCAGGGATTTCCCCATGGAACTCATACCAAGACTTGAAAAAATCGTAAACCAGTGAGCCGGTTCCAAAATCGGACACTTTGGAACAGCTTCAAATATCAGGGCTGAATACCAGCAAAAGGAAAACCTATGACTGAAGAATCAAGGGAAATAGCCGGCAGGGTAAAAGTACTCAGGGAAATTTCGGAAATTCCACCCGAAGAATTCGCCAAAGAGCTTGGCTTTAAAGTCGACGATTACCGGAGCTGGGAAAAGGGCGAGAACGAATTTCCTATCGGGGCTCTTGTAGAAATAGCCTCCCGCTTTAAGGTTGACCTTACCGAGCTTATTACCGGAAAACCGTCGCGGCTTACCGGCTTTTGCGTTACCAGGGCGGAAAACGCCCCGGAGGTAAGCCGCAGACCCATGTATACGTACTGGAACCTGGCGTACAAGTTCCACAACAAAAAGGCCGAGCCGTTCCTGGTAGAAGCGGATCCCGAAACGGAAAACAAGCCGTTGAGCCTTAATACCCATCCGGGTCAGGAACTTGACTATGTACTTGAAGGAAAACTTTTTGTCTCCGTAGGCGGCCACACGGTCGAGCTTGGGCCGGGAGACTGCATTTATTACGATTCGAACGAACCACATGGAATGAAGGCCCTCGGCGGAACGCGGGCGCGGTTCCTTGCGATGGTTTTGTAGGGGGAACAATTGGAGCTTCTTGACGAATTTTTACCAAAAAGGGAATTTGATTCCTACGAAGATTTTTACAACAGCTTCTCTTTGAGGACGCCTGAAAATTTCAATTTTGCCTGGGATGTAATGGACAGGCTTGCCGGGACAAAGGCTTCAGAACGGGCTCTGGAATGGTGCGATGAAAAAGGCGCCGAAAAGATTCTTACATACGCCGACATTAAAAAACTTTCCAACCAGGCGGCTAACGTCCTTACCGGGACGGGAATAAAAAAAGGCGACCCGGTCATGCTTATCCTGAAACGGCACTGGGAATACTGGCCCATACTGCTTGCCCTCCACAAAATCGGGGCAATTGCCATTCCGGCCACGCACCTGCTTACTGCGAAGGATATCGCGTACCGGTGTGCGGCCGCGGACATTGTGGGGATTATCTGCGTTGACGAAGAAAAGATCATGACCTCGGTAGCGGAAGCGGAAGAAAAGTTCAGGGCGGACGGAAAAACCATGCTCCGCTGCAAGGCGTTTGTCAGATCGGTTCATTCGGTTTCCCCGCCCGCCGGCGCCGGAGCGTGGATCGATTTTAAGCCGCTTATGGAAAAAGCCTCCGCGGATTTTGCGAAACCGGAGCGGCTTCCTTCCAACGACGACATCATGCTCCTTTATTTTACGTCGGGAACCACGGGTATGCCGAAAATGGTGCGCCATAACTTTGCGTACCCGCTGGGGCATATTATCACGGCGAAATACTGGCAGCAGGTTGTTCCCGGCGGGCTCCACATTACCGTAGCGGACACGGGCTGGGCAAAGGCCGCCTGGGGTAAAATTTACGGGCAGTGGCTCTGCGGAAGCGCCGTATTCGTTTACGACTACGACCGCTTTGTTCCCCAGGCAATGCTGGAAGTAATCTGCCGGCATAAAGTAACGACGTTTTGTGCGCCTCCGACAATATACCGGTTTTTCATAAAAGAGGACCTGAAAAAATACGACTTTTCCGCGCTTAAACATTGTTCTGTGGCCGGTGAACCCCTTGAGCCGGAAATTTACGAACGTTTCAGGGAAGGTACCGGAATAAAACTCCGGGAATGTTATGGCCAGACAGAACTTACCGTGGTAGTCTGTACGTACCCGTGGCTTGAGCCGAAACCCGGTTCCATGGGAAAGCCTTCTCCGGGCTACGACCTGGACCTTGTCCGCGAAGACGGCTCTTCCTGCGACACGGGCGAAGAAGGCCAGCTTGTCGTGCGCACGGGAAAACGTGCTCCCTGGGGAATGTTCGGCGGCTATTACCGGGACGAACAGCTTACCCAAAGCGTATGGCATGATGACATTTACTATACCGGAGACATGGCATGGCGCGATGAAGACGGCTATCTCTGGTTTGTAGGCCGGTCGGACGACGTGATAAAAAGTTCAGGATACCGCATCGGGCCTTTCGAGGTTGAAAGCGCTCTGGTGGAACATCCGGCCGTGCTGGAATGCGCCATTACCGGCGTACCGGATCCTGAACGGGGAAAAGCGGTCAAGGCTACGGTTGTTCTGGCAAAAGGCTGGTCGCCTTCGGAAGAGCTGAAAAAAGAGCTGCAAAACCATGTAAAGAGGATCACCGCGCCGTACAAATATCCGCGCATTGTGGAGTTCGTTACGGAACTCCCCAAAACCATAAGCGGGAAAATCCGCCGGGTGGAGATACGCGAAACGGATGACGGCAAAAAAACGGACGGCGCGGATTAAGGGGGACAGCATCAACAGGTACATCGGCGATTTGACAAAAAACAACAACATAGACCTTGAACTGTTCGACAGGTTCAACGTCAAACGGGGACTCAGAAATTCCGACGGCACCGGCGTGCTGGTAGGGCTTACCCGTATCGGCGACGTACACGGTTACATTATCGACGAAGGAGAAAAAATCCCGGTAGACGGCAAGCTGTATTACCGGGGCATTGATGTTGAAGACATTGTCAAAAACGCCGCCGGGGAAAACCGTTTTGGCTTTGAAGAAGCGGTGTACCTTCTCCTTTTCGGGAATCTCCCCAATTCCGGGCAGCTGGAAGACTTTTCCGCCCTTATGGGAAATTCACGGGAACTGCCGAAAAATTTCGCCGAAGACTGCATCATGAAAACCCCTTCCAGGGATGTTATGAACAAGCTCGCCCGTTCGGTATTAACCCTCTATTCATACGACGAAGACCCGGAAAACCGTTCCCCGGAAAACGTACTCCGCCAGTGCCTTGAGCTTATCGCCCGTTTTCCCACCATAGTGGCCTATTCCTATATGGCGAAAAAACATTATTACGATCACGAAAGCCTTATCATCCACATGCCCGATTCGGACTGTTCCTGCGCCGAAACCCTGCTTTCCCTTATCCGTCCGGATCAACAGTACACTCGTCTTGAAGCGGAGATCCTCGACCTTGCCCTGATAGTTCACGCGGAACACGGAGGCGGCAACAACTCAACATTCTCCGTACATCTGGTTTCTTCCGCCGACACCGATACCTTTTCCGCCGTTTCCGCGGGAATTGTTTCGCTCAAGGGTTTCAAGCACGGCGGCGCCAATATCAAGGTAATGCGGATGATGGATGAGATCAAAGCGCAGGTTAAACACTGGGACAGCGAAGCGGAAGTCGCCGATTACCTTGAACTGATACTCCGCGGAGAAGCCAATGACGGCTCAGGTCTTGTCTACGGCCAGGGCCACGCCGTTTACACAAAAAGCGATCCCCGCGCCGTTCTGCTCCGGGAAAAGGCGGCGCTTTTGGCAAAGGAAAAAAAGCTTGAGGATGAATTTAACCTGTACTGTCTTATCGAAAAGCTTACCCCGGAAATTTTCAAAAAAGTAAAAGACTCAAACAAGGTGATCTGCGCCAACGTGGACTTTTATTCAGGCTTTGTGTACAAAATGCTGGGAATCCCCGTCGACCTTTACACTCCCCTTTTCGCGGTAAGCAGGGCGGCGGGATGGTGCGCCCACCGCCTTGAGGAAATTATCTCCGGCGGCAGGATTATCCGGCCCGCCTATAAATGCGTCCAGAAACGGCTGGACTATGTGCCCCTGGACAAGCGGGATTGACAAGTCCCAATTGTTTTGGTACCGTTTTCCGTGTATTATCCTGCCGGATTACAAGACCCTTCAGCCGGGCAATAGCGCAGTTGGTTTAGCGTACAAGTCTGGGGGACTTGGGGTCCCCGGTTCAAATCCGGGTTGCCCGACTGAGGGGTTTTGATCCACGTTTGGGATTTTGTGGAAGGGCTCTCCGCCGCTTTAAACGGTAAAGCCCTCCGCAAAACGCCGTGAGTAAACATAAGCCGATTGTCATGCCGCCTGATTTCATGCTACGCTTGCCCAGGAGTTTATTCGCGATGGCCAGGTACCCCTTCGAGATCATTGAACCAAAATGGCAAAGGTTTTGGGAAGAAAATAAAACATTCGCAAGCGGTGAAGATCCCGCCTTTTCCCGGGAAAAACGCCGTTATGTGCTGGACATGTTCCCGTACCCTTCCGCCCAGGGGCTCCATGTAGGACATCCGGAAGGCTATACCGCCACGGATATTTACTGCCGCTACCTTCGCATGAACGGTTACAACGTACTGCATCCAATGGGCTTTGACGCGTTCGGGCTTCCCGCGGAAAATTACGCGATCAAAACAGGAACGCATCCGGCGGTAACGACGGCGGCCAACATTAACAAATTCCGAACTCAGATCAAGGCGCTGGGTTTTTCCTACGACTGGGACCGCGAAGTGGACACTTCAGACCCCGAATATTACCGGTGGACCCAGTGGATTTTTCTCAAGCTTTTTGAGAAAGGACTTGCGTACGAAGCGGAAAGCCCCATCAACTGGTGCCCTTCCTGCAAGACAGGGCTCGCGAACGAAGAAGTAAAAGACGGCCTGTGCGAACGCTGCGGAACAAAGGTAAGCCGCAGGCGCATACGCCAGTGGATACTGAAAATTACCGCCTACGCGGACCGGCTCCTTGAAGACCTTGAAGGCCTTGACTGGCCCGAACCGGTAAAAATGATGCAGCGGAACTGGATAGGCCGTTCCGAAGGGGCAAACGTAACGTTCAAAATAGACGGCCGGAACGACAGCATTGAAATTTACACCACCCGGCCCGACACCCTTTTCGGCGCGACGTATATGGTGCTTTCGCCGGAACATCCCCTTGTGGAAAAAATTACCGCGGCGGAACAGAAAGAAGCCGTGGCGGCGTATGTAGGCGAAGCGGCGAAAAAAAGCGACCTTGAGCGCACGGATCTTGCCAAGAAAAAAACAGGGGTGTTTTCCGGCGCATACGCGGTTAATCCGGTCAACGGAAAAAACATCCCTGTCTGGATCGCCGACTATGTGCTTGTTTCCTACGGCACCGGCGCGATTATGGCCGTGCCCGCGCATGACGAGCGGGACTGGGATTTTGCGAAGGCGTTTAATCTGCCAATAATTCAGGTGGTCTCCCCGGAAAAGCCCGCTCCCGGGGACGACTATTCCGCCGCGCCGGACAGGTGTACCGCCGGCGGCGGCTACGCGGTTAATTCGGGGGAATTTACCGGAAAAACCACGCGGGAAGCCATACAGGCGATTACCGCCTGGCTTGTGGAAAAACAAATCGGCGGCAGGGCGGTAAACTATAAACTCCGCGACTGGGTATTCAGCCGGCAGCGTTACTGGGGCGAGCCGATTCCCGTCGTTCACTGCGAAAAATGCAGGGCGGAACGCGGCGGAGGCATTGTTCCCGTACCGGAAAGCGAACTTCCCCTGAAACTCCCGGAAGTGGAATCCTACGCGCCAACGGGAACAGGCCAGTCGCCGCTGGCGAACATCGGCGGCTGGGTAAAAACAAGCTGCCCGCGCTGCGGAGGGCCCGCAAAACGGGAAACAAACACCATGCCCCAGTGGGCGGGCTCCTGCTGGTATTATCTCCGGTATCTTGATCCGCGAAACAAAACGGCCTTTGCCGCGAAAGATAAAATTGAATACTGGGCTCCGGTCGACCTCTATGTCGGCGGGGTGGAACATGCCGTGCTCCACCTTCTTTACGCCCGTTTTTGGCACAAAGTGCTTTACGACCTGGGCCTTGTCAACACAAAGGAACCGTTTCAGCGCCTTGTAAACCAGGGAATGATTCTGGGCGAAGACAACCAGAAAATGAGCAAGAGCAGGGGCAATGTAATTAACCCCGACGACATCATACACGAATACGGCGCCGATTCGATGCGCGTCTATGAAATGTTTATGGGGCCGCTGGAAGTTACCAAACCCTGGCTTACCGCGGGCCTTGTCGGCGTTTCCCGCTTTCTCGAACGGCTCTGGGCCATTGGGGAAAAACCGGCGGTCAGAAAAGAGATTTCCGGGGAAGCCGGGGAAAACAGTTCCGTGGAAGACAAGCGCCTTGCGGAACTGCTCAGGCTCCTCCACAAGACCATAAAAAAAGTAAGCGGGGATACGGAAACGCTGAACTTTAACACAGCCATAAGCCAAATGATGATCTACTCCGGGGAACTGGCCAAACTCGCGGAAATCCCCGTTTCCCTTTGGGAACCGCTTGTTATCATGGCTGGCGCTTACGCCCCCCACCTCGGAGAAGAACTTTGGGAAAAACTGGGGCACAGCGAATCGGTGTCCCGAGCCCGCTGGCCGTCCTGGGACGAAAAACTCTGCGTGGAAAGCGAAGTTACCATCGTGGCGCAGGTCAACGGTAAAATTCGCGACAAGTTCAGCGTCCCGGCGGGAACGGCGGGAAGCGAGCTTGAAAAAACGGCGCAGGGCCTTCCGGGCGTGCGGAAATGGCTTGAGGGAAAAGCCGTGGTAAAGGTGATCACCGTCGAGGACAAACTGGTTAACATTGTGGTGAACTGAAGCGCCGCGCGGCAGACTTGCGCTGCGCAGACGGCGCGGCGGGCCGCGCGTTACGGGCCGTTGAACAGCAGATGCTCTGCCGCTATTTTAAGCCCTATAATGACAAGAACCACGCCGCCTGAAAATTCCGCCTTCGATTTGAATTTTGTTCCAAACATGCTGCCGATTTTTACGCCGCACATCGATATAAGCAGCGTTATTGTACCGGTTATTGTTACGGCGATAATTATATGTACGTCAAAAAAAGCGAACGCTATGCCGACGGCCAGCGCGTCAATGCTTGTCGCCAGTGCCAAAACCAGCATTTTCGCGCAGGTGAAAGATTTTTCGGAGATTTTTTTTTCAGGTTCTTCCGACAAACTGTCCTTGATCATCTTTCCGCCGATAAGACCAAGTAAAATAAACGCAATCCAGTGATCAAAATCTTTTATTACCGCAGAAAGATACGTCCCCGCGAAATATCCTATTGCCGGCATTATCGCCTGAAAAGATCCGAAATATATTCCGGGAATTATTATTTCTTTTGCGCGAAGATTTTTTGAAGACAGTCCCAGTGTAATGGATACGGCAAACGCGTCCATCGCCAGCCCTGCGGCGACTATAACAATTTCCGGCAAACTCATAATCAGCCTTTTAAGCGGGACGATACAAACAGGGCCGCCGTCAGGAACCCAGAATTTTCCGCACGGCGTCCCTGTTTCCCCGGGTATGGGGATTTGCTGACGATTCCGCGTATATTTCATCAATCCGGGACCGGTAAAAATTCCGCACCTTGTGACGAACCAGCTTCATTGTTGAGTTGATAAGGCCGTTGTCCTCGCCGAACATGCCGGGAATTATGGCAAACGACGCGGGCCTCCACTGCGCGGGTATTCCCGAATACTCTTGATGGGCCGCAAAAGCGCCCAGATCGTCCCGGACCAGGTCGATGATTTTGTCTGTCCCGTCAACGGCGTCAAGTCCGGCGGCACAGACGGCGGCTTTAAACTCTTCCGCGTTAAGGGTGATAACGGCGCTGGTAAACCTGCATTGTTCGTTATACGCCATCATTTGGTTGATGAGATGCGAAGTGTTCATCACCGCTTCTTCAATGGTTTCAGGGCTGTACTTTTCCCCGTCCGCGGCGATAAGCAGCGCCTTTTCCCGTCCGGTAACGACAAGAAAACCGTCTCTGTCGATGTATCCAAGGTCTCCGGACCAGAGCCAGGCGTCACGCAGGGTTTCTCTGGTGGCGTCCGGGTTTTTGAAGTAACCTTTCATCACCGATCCGCCACGGGTTACAATCTGCCCTGTTTCCCCCGCCGCGCATTCATGCTCATCATCCTTCATAATCCGTACGTCAAGGTTCGGGATGATTATTCCCGACGTACCGAACTTGTGTTTTTGGGGAGCGTTGGTGCAGATTACGGGGGCGTTTTCCGTAAGGCCGTAACCCTGGTAAACCGGCGCTCCTATCGCGTTAAAAAATTCCTGCTGGCGTATTTCAAGCAGGGCGCCGCCGCCGATGCAGAACTTCAAATCAGTCCCAAAAAATTTTCGCAGTTTGGGGAAAACAAGCGCGTTGGCGAGGGCCCAGGGAAAGAAGGAAGCAATCCGCCGGCCGAGCGGCGGCTTGTTATAGCCGTTTCCGGCGCGGCGTATTCCCGCTTTTACCCCGCGGTCAAATATGCCGTAAATAAAATTCCCCTTTGCCCTGACGCCCTGAATCATCTTCCTCATAAAATTCCCTGAAAGGGCCGGAACCGTTAAAAGAAAATCGGGATTTGTTTCGGCCAGATTGGCCGGCAGATTACGGATCGCCGCAAGGGGGCCTCCCTGGGAATCGGGAAAGTATATGGCCGCCCCGATTTCCGCCATCATATACAGACCCACTGTGTGGGCGAACGAATGATCCAGGGGAAGCATGATAAGGGTTTTCCAGCCCCGGTCGATATGAACCACCTGAATCGCGTTGAGCGCGTTGTGAAGGTAATTCCGGTGGGTAAGCATAATCCCCTTGGGATTCCCTGTGGTGCCTGACGTATATGAAATGGTTACCGTGTCGTCGGTGTCAAGACGCTTTTCTATTTCGGCGAGTTTTGCCCTGAGCGCCGCGGCCCCGCTGTCCCCGGACGCGTTGCCCGTAGATGCGCCGTTCGAGGACGCGTCCAGCAGGGCAAGGCCCGATAAAACAAGATCGTCGTAGTACAAAAGATCCCTGCCCGCCGTTAACGAAAATTCTTCGGCAAGCTCGTCTGTTTTTTCAGTTTTTGGACTGATGCAGATAAGGACGGGTTTTTTCTGAACCCGGTCAAGGACATCGGCCCCTTTCCGGAAATAATTTTCCGAAACAAGAAAGGCTTCGGATTCGGAATGATCCAGCCGGAAGATCACTTCGTCGGGAAGCAGCTTTGTCGAAAGCGGAACCGAAGTACAGCCCGCTTTAAGGATGCCGAATTCGGCCAGCACCCAGGACGGGCGGCCTTCCGCCATGATTGAAACGGTTTTCCCGGTGAAGCCCAGCTTGAGAAGCGAAAGGGCAAAGGCGTCAGAAATTTTGTCCGCTTCCTTAAACCCTGTCTTAACCCACCGATCCCCGGTCTTTCCTCCCAAATAGGGAATGTCGCCGTGCCGCCGGGCGGCTTCGTGCAGCAATTCAATAACCGTATTCATAACAATCCTCCGGGACAGTTATTCGAAATCTGGTTTAATACCCCGCGGCTTGCCGCGCGGAGGCTCATTATGACGATAATAGCATATTTGTCAGGACAGGTAAAGCGAGCCGCCGGTCACCGGAACGGACCTGCCAGGGCCGCCATGCGGGTATAGCCCTGTCCTTCCCTGCGGAACGATCCGAGCCGTTCATCGGTAAACGTACAGTCTTCGCAGTACGCGATATGCCGGATCCCCACTTTGGACAAAAGCCGGATATTGGCGGCCCGCATATCAAGATACCAGCCGGCAGCCGGGACATTCCGCGCGGAGGCCGTCCGCGGGTTCCGGTACACCGCCGCCGGTCCCGGAAAATTTTCCCCGCCGAACTCGCTTTCAAAGACGGCCGCCCGCTGTTCGTTAACCCGGTAACAGCAGCTTTGTATGCAGGGGCCAAGGACGGCGGCGGCCTTCTCCGGCGCGGTTCCGGCGCGGGCCATAATGAAAAAAGCCTCCAGCGCGATGCCGGTTCCCCTCCAGCCGGAATGAAGGGCCGCAAAGCTTCCGCTTTCCGTATCCAGAAGAAATACCGGCAGACAGTCGGCGACGGTAACCGAAAGAAACACATCGCGGCAAAAGCTCACCATGCCGTCGCCCTCCTGAGCAAAGGCGGAAGGCGGCGGGCATGCGGCCGGGCCGGAGGACATTCCGCCGATGACATGTACGTCGCGGGAATGTACCTGGAACAGGCTGTACACCTTTTCGCCGGGTATGCCAAGTGAGCGGAAAAACCGTTCCCGCGCCGAACCGCGAATGTCCGGGCCGGGACCGAACTTCATGTCGCCCGCGGAACGGGCCGAAATGGCGCATGAGGGCGCGGGGCCGCCGCCGGACAGTTCCCGCACGGGCTTTCCTTCAAACATAAAGGGGAACCGGGCCAGAGTACCGGAGCCGTTTTCCCCGTCAAATTTCAGGGTGAACGGATAAAGGGAAACATTATTTCGCATGCTCAATGCCGTCAATATCGTCCATTAACCTCAGGGCCTGCTGAAACTGATCTATACAGGACTGGAGATTTTCAAAAAAAACAGGAAGCCTGCCGAATGACGTAATGTTTGCCAGGGAATCGTAGTTTTCATCGGCGCTTTTTTTAATTATTCCGCCGAGAACTTTTACCATCCCCTGCATGGCTTCCCTGGTCTGGCCGATAATCCCGGCGGCGACAACAGCCGTTTCCTGAAGCACAATCTGTATCTTTCGCCGCTTGATGGGCAGGGACGTCATGTCAGCCTTTGCCTGAAAATACCGTTTCCCGTAATCACCGTCCCGGGAAAGTTCCCGGTCAAACCGTTTGATAAGATCATCAAGCTTTATAATGCTGTTGTAGTATTCTGTAAACTCGGTACGGTTTTCTTTTTTGATAAATTCGGCGTCCAAAAGCACCGGACGGAGAATTTTGTTGATCTCTCCCATGAAAACAACCGCGTAAAAAGTCTGGAGAAACGAAAGGCAGAACGCTCCCCTGACCGGTACTCCTCTTGAATTTGACTCGGTTCCCGCGTTTTCAAGCATCTTAAGGCTGTTGCCCTTGAGAAAATACCTGAGCGAATTTTGCATATCTCTTTGCTGTTTTGTTTTGATAAAAGCCGAAAACTTCTGATCGACAAGAAATTTCCAGTGTTCCCGGTATACGGCAAACCAGTCTTCTCCCCCGCCAATACTCTGCGGCGAAATGGTCATGTTTCTTGACATGCAGCGCAGAAGCTGGGTAAGGGGAACCTGTTTGTTAAAATCCCGTATCACTTCCAGGGAAGATTCAGCCTGGGCCAGAAGTTTTCGCATCTCTATCTGGATATCAAAACCGGGCTCGTCTTCCATTTCCGAAAGCACAAAAACAAAGAGCGAACCCAGCAGCGGCATTGACGGCGGCTCTTTCAGTGAATTAAGGATATTGTTGAGTACCAAAAGCTGATCCCGCACCGAGGCGGCCGGACAAATGGCGCCGTGATGGGCTGAATCAACAATAAACGCGTTGATCATCCTGTCAAAAAGAAATGACGAAAGCTGTTTAAGGCAAAACAGTGAACGGGCGTTGTGGTACATAACGCTTTTCTGTTCATCACTGATGGCCGAAATGGCCTCTTCCATAAGCCGATGCGCCTTCTGCCTGAGTTCCGCGTCCGACGCGCCGGAAAACCGCGCGGCAAGATCAGCCGGATCGGCGCTGTCCTGTATCTGCCGGTGAATGTCCGGCATTTCCAGGGAGCCGAGAAACACCATAAGGCCGCCCTTGTCCCGGTTAACGCTCGAATCAAGAGCCTTGTAAAAAAACCGGGAACCATCCCGCAGATATGTCAACATTTCCTGGAATTTGGGAAGCAAAAGATCTTTCTGGTAATTGTAAAAACCCGGAGCGGTCTCTTCCACAGACCTCGATATACGGGACATAAGGTAATCTTCAAAAAGTTTAAGGGGGGTACGGCTGTTAAAGAAACCCAAAATAAAAAACCACAGCCTGTAGTACCAGGGAAGATTTTCAAAACGGATCTCCACATTCTCCGTCGATTCATCCGAAACTTCATCATATAGAGAATTTTTTTGCAGGGTCGATTGGCTTCTCAACTTTTCAAGAAGCTTGGCCCGCTCCTCAAGACTCAGTTCGGACACAAGCCGGTTAAAGTGCCCGGTTTCATCCATAGAGACACTATAGGATGACCCCGGAAAAAAGGCAACTACGCCAGCAAGAGCGGCATGGACGCCAGGGCAGCCGGGGACGGCGATCAGCCGCTCTATGGCCAAAAACGCCTCAGCGTCTTTGGATCGACATGGATGTCGCCTTGACAATGTTTCGCCTGTTTTGTACAGTTTACATGTCCACGGCTCTCCCCGGTTGTGTAATGGTAGCACGGCAGACTCTGGATCTGCTTGTGGGGGTTCAAATCCTCCCTGGGGAAATCGCCAATTCCTTGTATTATAAGGAATTATGCAATAGCCACAGGAAGAACCGGCGCTATGCTTCTTAACACTATGCAAAAACCCATGACAAACAGCAGCGCGCCAAAAATAAAAGGCCGAATCCTTGTCATAGATGACGACGAGGATTTTCTCGAAATGACCGAATCGTTTCTCGACGAAAACTACGACGTAACCCTTGCCGCCTCCGGCCAAGGGGCGCTGGAACTCCTTGCCGCGGGCTTATCGCCTGACCTCATCCTCCTTGATGTCTCCATGCCCGGCATGGACGGCTACGAAACCCTGCGTAACATAAACGCCCTCGACAATACGGCGGGCCTTCCCGTCATGTTTCTCACCGGCGCAAGCGAAACATCGGCGGAACTGCGGGGCCTGGAACTCGGCGCGGTGGATTATATCACCAAACCCTTTGTCAAAGAAATCCTCCTCAAACGCCTGGACCT
>JAIRWM010000138.1 GCA_031268975.1 Treponema sp.
CCTACCAGGGGCATTGATGTCGGCGCCAGGGCGGAAATCGAATCGCGGATTCAGGAACTGGTAAAAAAGGGGATCAGCGTACTGATGATTTCCTCTGAACTGGAGGAGCTTATCAATAATTGTTCCCGGGTAGAAGTTCTTAAAGACGGCATCCTTGCCGGCGAGCTAAAAGGAGATGAAGTGTCCGAAAAAAACGTAATCGGCATTATTGCCCAGGCGACCGGGAAATGAGAAAAAGCTACGATTATGTTCAGGTACTGCTCAAGAACAGCGCCGCGGTTTTTCTTTTATTACTGCTGTTTTTTAACTGTATTAAAACACCGAATTTTCTTACGGCCAATACTTTCTGGAATTTGGTTATTCATGCGACGCCGGTTATTCTGGTTTCCCTGGCCATGACCTTTGTTATTTCCTCCGGCGGAATCAACATATCGGTAGGATCGGTAATGGCCATAAGCGGCATGCTGTTGGTCAGGCTGCTTCCTCAATTGGGGTTGGGAACGGCCCTGTTTTTGGCGGTATCGGCAGGGATTGTTATGGGGGTGTTAACCGGGATTATTATTACGGTTTTTAACATACAGCCGATTATTGTAAGTTTGGGGATGATGATTGCCGGCCGGGGCGCCGCCCAAATGATAAGTAATGGCTATATACTGCGCTTTGATTCGCCCAGGCTTATGTCGCTCGCTTTGTCCCGGTTTAACACCGTGCCGGTGCAGGTGTTTTATGTATTGATATCTGTATTGATATACCTGTTTATCGCAAAAAAGACCACCTTTGCCCGGTATGTAGAATCTCTGGGAGACAACTACAAGGCGTCCTACCTTTCCGGAGTTCAGGTTACCGCTATCCTTACGGCGGTATATGCCCTAAGCGGGCTTATGTCGGCCTTTGCCGGAATTATCACTGTGGCGCGGGCCGGCGCCGCAGACCCGGATACCATTGGCCGCTCCCTGGAAATGACCGCTATCGCGGCGGTGGCAATAGGTGATACCAAGATGACCGGCGGGAAAGCCAGGATAATCGGCACCCTGCTGGGCGCCTTCATTATGCAGCTTATAACAACAACAATCAATATGAATAATATACCTTATGAGTGGTCTCTGGTTATTAGTACCGGGGTTATTCTTCTTGCGGTATTTTTGCAAAACATACGGGAGGAATGATGAACCCAAGCGGGAAAATGATTGGGAAAAAACTTCAGGATAACAGCGCCCTTATTATTTTGGCGGTTCTTCTTGTAACCGGATCAATCTGTTATCCGAAATTTTTAACCCCTTTGAATATGTTTAACGTAGTCAGGCAGGTAAGTTTTAACGGCCTTATCGCTATTGGTATGACCTTTGTCATTATTACCGGGGGCATTGATCTTTCAGTGGGGTCTATCTTCGCCTTTGCCAGTGTTTTTTCCAGTTATGTACAAACCCTGCCGCTGCCCCTGATGTTTATTATTACCCTGGGGCTCTGTTCCCTTATGGGGCTTTTTAACGGGCTGGTGGTTACTAAACTTAACATAGCGCCGTTTATTGTTACTCTTTCGACCATGATGGGGTATCGGGGAATTTGTTATCTGCTGACAAACGGAGGCACAACAAGGCGCATCGTAAACGATCAGTTTGTATCCATTAGCAGAAGTTATCTTATGGGGCTTATTCCGGTTCCTGCGATAATTCTGCTCCTGGTTTTGATAGCCGCTGCCTGGGTCCTGAAAAATACGACTTTTGGCCGTACCGTCTATGCCGTCGGAGGCAACAGCGATGCCGCCCGAATGATGGGCCTTCCCATACAGCGGGTAAAGATTTTGGTTTACAGTATAAGCGGCTTTCTTTCCGGCCTTTCGGGTATGCTTATGGCTTCCAGGATGTCTTCAGGTGAACCTGTGGCCGGTAACGGCTATGAAATGAACGCGATCTCGTCGGTAGTTTTAGGCGCTGCTTTGCTTTCCGGCGGAAAGGGAAACGCGGTAAATACCATATTCGGCGCCATGGTACTGGGAGTGTTGAATAATCTGTTAAATATGCAGGGAACGATGAGCGCCCAGGTTCAGAATGTTGTAATGGGGGTTTTGCTCTTGCTCATCGTTATCGTTCAGTCCAGCATAAAGTGGGCCGACGGTTCGCGGGCCGGAACCTGAAAAGGACGTAAAATTGATCTTTGCGGGGCGATTTTGTATAATTGCAGCAGGTAGCTGCGGCCCGCAGGGTAGAGAGGAAGTGGAATTATGAACAAGAACTATTTGCCACAGGGGCTTTCAAGAGAAGACCGAACCAAAAAACTTAACGGCAGAATGCGGGATCAAAGGCCGGGGGTTTGTACCGAACGAGCAAGGCTGGTTACCGAGTCGGATAAAAATACCCCGGGCGAACCGGTGGTAATAAAACGCGCCAAAGCGTTGAATCATATTCTTTCCAGTATGAGTGTATACATTCTTGAGGATGAACTAATTGTCGGTCACCATGCGTCAAAACTGCGCTATGCGCCGATCTTTCCCGAGATTTGCTCTTTTTCCGAAAAAGAGCTGGATCTGTTTCCTGTGCGAAAAGTCGATACGCTTCAAATTAGTTCCGATGACAAAAATTACCTTTTAAAGGAAATTTTTCCCTACTGGGAAGGGAAAAAACTCGCAGACCTGACAAACCACTACTTTCCCGAAGATTTAAAGAAGGAGTTAAGCCGGAAAAACAGGATTTTTAACCCTATCTCGCGAACCAGAAGCGGGTATGGCCATTATGTACCGGATTTCCCCCTGGTGTTAAACGGCGGCTTTGTTTCTGTTGAAAAGAGGGCAGAAAAGGCTTTGAGAGAATTGTCCGACTTTGATCCCTGCTATAGTGAAAAGATGCATTTTTATCAAAGCGTGGTCATCATTTGCGGAGGAATCAAAACCTTTGCCGAGCGTTACTCCGCCCTGGCCGCGGAAATGGCGGGAAAAGAAAGCAACGGCAGAAGAAAACGGGAGCTTGAGCTTATCGCCTCAGTCTGCGCCAGGGTTCCCTATTATCCGGCGGAAAATTTTCACGAGGCTCTCCAGTCTTATTATTTTATCCTCCTCATTGATTATATTTTCCAAAACGGATCGGCTGTTTCGGCGGGGCGCTTTGATCAGTATATGTATCCCTTTTATAAAACGGATATTGAAAAGGGTTTTCTGGTAAAAGAAGAGGCCCAGGAATTGCTGGAAGCCCTTCTGGTTCAGCATCTGGATATTATCAAAGCCGGCGCTTATGAAAGTGTAAAGAACAACGGCGGATTTGCCACTACCATCCACATGACTCTTTCCGGGGTAGATCGCAACGGCAATGACGCTGTAAATGAGCTTACGTACCTTACTTTGGACGCGGACAAGCACGTTTTTAACAGCGAGCCAAACATCGGCGTACGGATAAGCGGCAATACCCCGGATGACGTTATTGAAAAGGTTTTGACTAACCTGGTATCTCTTGAAGGCGGCAAGTACCCAATATTCAACGACGACGCAGTAATTTCGGCGCTGGAACGGGACGGGGTTACGCCGGATGACGCGGCGGATTATTCGGTTGTGGGCTGCGTGGAGCCGACCCCGTCGGGCAACACCATGGGGCTTACCAATGCATGCTTCTTTAATGTGGCAAAGTGCTTGGAGCTGGCCTTGAATAACGGTGTCTGTATGCTTGGCGGAGACGAGATGGGCGTTAAGACCGGCGATGTTTCGAAGATGGATACCTTTGACGATGTCTGGAACGCCTTTTATCAACAGCTGGAATATTTTTGCCGCAAGGCGACGCTCGCGATGAATATTATAGTGGATTCCATTGCCCGCTTTGCCCCGCATATTTATTGTTCCATGATTACCAAAGACTGTATAGAACGGGGTATTGATTCCGCAGCCGGCGGAGCCAGATACAACTATGTGGGTATCCAGGGGGTCGGCATTATTGACACAGCCGATTCTCTTTTGGCCTTAAAGCAAATTGTATTTGAGGAAAAGAAAAAAAGCCTGGCTGAATTTAGGGACATTCTGCAGAAGAACTACGAGGGCGAGGAAATATTCCGCCAGTACTGTATAAACCGGGTGCCCAAATACGGCAACGATATTGACGAAGCCGACATTCTAGCCGCCAAAGTCGCCGAATCCTACTGTAAGACCATATGTCGGGGAAAGGATTTTCGGGGCGGCGCATACCGGGCGGGAATGTACTGCCTTTCGTCCAACACGCCCATTGGCCGGCAGACCGGGGCACTCCCTTCGGGCAGATTGGCGGAAACGCCTCTGGGCGACGGAGGACTGTCTCCCAAACACGGAATGGACGTGTGCGGGCCTACCGCCTCCGCCAAATCGGTGGCGAAAATCGATCACTCCCTGGCTGTCAACGGAGTAAATTTTAATCAAAAGTACCTTGCAGGCCTTATGAGGGACAGGGACAACAGAGTCAGGCTGACTCAACTGATCAGGACTTACTTTAAAATGAAAGGGTTCCAGATACAGTTCAATATTCTTAGTCCAGAGACCTTAAAAAACGCGCAGGCCCATCCGGAAGCCTATCGTTCTCTGGTTGTACGCGTAGCCGGTTACAGCGCTTTTTTTGTTGAACTTGATGCGGAAATTCAGAACGAGATAATATCCCGTACTGAGCTTATTGCTGTATGAGCAACGAAAATAAACTGCTCGTTAGCGATATTCAGCGTTTTTGCACCCATGACGGCCCGGGGGTTCGAACAGTTGTTTTCCTTAAAGGCTGCCCCCTCCGCTGCCCGTGGTGCGCGAATCCGGAATCTCTGGAAGCAAGGCAGGAACTGTACTACATAAAAAACAAGTGTATCGCCTGTGGTGAATGTATAAAAGCCTGTCCTGAACATTGTATTTCCGTAACCGATAAACACGTCGTTGTCGAGCGCGACACCTGTACACATTGCTTTCTCTGTACCGGGGTTTGTCCGGCCACAGCCCTGCAGATAAAAGGCAGGTGGTATACGGCAGACGAGCTTGTTGAGCAGGTTTTAAAAGACCAGGAATTTTTTGACCGGTCGGGCGGCGGGCTTACGCTTTCCGGCGGAGAAGTCCTGGCGCAGGCCGCCGCGGCGGAAATTCTGCTGCGCCGGATAAAACAATTGGGTATTCATTGCGCCATAGAGACATCGGGCTTTGCCCGCTGGAAAAACCTTGGGCGGATACTGCCTTTTTGCGATCTTGTTTACTATGATATTAAAATGGCCGATGCAGAACGGCACTTGAGCGTGACGGGTCAAGATAACAAAATTATACTGAACAACTTATTCGCGGCGGTAAAAGAAGGAGCAAACATTGTTATACGGCTCCCGATGATTCCCGGCCGCAATATGGATGATGACAATATCAACGCTTTAATAAAAATGTTGCTGCCCTATAATCTTCCTGTGGAGCCGCTGGTGTTCCATCAATTGGGAAAAAACAAATATTCAGCTGTTGGAAAGCCTTACGAGATGGAGAACGCGGCGGTGTCGAAAAAAGAAGACCTTGCCTCTATCGCCGAACGGCTTAAGAGGGCGGGTCTCAAGGTGATCTTATAACCCAAAATTATACGTATTCTTCCCAGGCTTTTATCTCAAGGCCGTATTCCCGCCGGTAAGCGAGGGCGTCGATGAATTCACGGGCAACTTTGACGTTGGTAAAGAGGGGAATGTCAAAATCCACGGCAAGGCGGCGTATAAGGTAGTCGTTTTTAAGTTCTGTGTCCCTGTTGTTTTTCGGAATATTGATGATAATGTCCACTTCCCGGCGTTTAATAAAACCGGCCATGTTGGGCTCTTTGGATTCAAGGGGCCAATTGAGGGCGGTAACGGGGATTCCGTTGGCGGCAAGGAACTTTGCCGTGCCTCTGGAGGCGAACAGATGGTAGTTCATGTCCGCAAGCTTTTTTGCCGAATCCAGAAAATCAAGCTTGTCTTCCATGGGGCCTGTGGAAAGGAGCACCCGTTTGTGAGGACTGTATTCCGAAGGCGCGCGGTAGCCGACTGAAAAAAGGGCTTTGAGAAAGGCGTCGTTGAGGTCCCGTCCTATGCAGGCTACCTCACCGGTACTGGCCATTTCAACGCCGCTCACCGGGTCCGCGCCGTGGAGCCGGGCGAAGCTGAACTGGGCCGCCTTGACGCCGACCCAGTCAAGGTCAAGGGCCGAGGAGGCGTTTTTTTCGACAGGCTCGTCCAGCATTGCCCGTACGGCGAGGTCTATCATGTTCACCCGGCTCACCTTGGAACAAAACGGAAAGCTTCTGCTGGAACGGAGGTTGCATTCAATAACCCGTACCCTGTTGCGCTGGGCCAGGAACTGGATGTTGAACGGCCCGGTAATATCAAGCGCCCTGCAGATTTTTTCCGCGATACGGCGTATTTTCCGTATGGTTTCAATGTACAGCCGCTGGGCCGGCAGTACCACGGTGGCGTCCCCCGAATGAATGCCGGCGTTTTCGATATGTTCGGTGATTGCGTGGAAAATTATTTCCCCCCGGCGGGCAACCGCGTCAATCTCAATTTCCTTTGAATTTTCTATAAATTTTGAAATAACCACGGGGTGTTCCGGTGAAACGTCCGCCGCGAGCCCCAGAAATTTTTCCAGAGTGTTGTCATTCCAGGCCACGTTCATCGCCGCCCCGGAAAGCACGTAACTTGGGCGGATCAGCACCGGATAACCGGCTTCCGAGGCAAAGGCTTTGGCGGAAGCAAGATCGGTAAGTTCCCGCCAGGGAGGCTGTTCTATGCCGAGCTTGTCCAGAAGCGCCGAAAATTTGTTCCGGTCTTCGGCCATGTCGATGGACTGGGGAGTAGTCCCGTATATCAGCGCGCCGCAGTCGTACAGCTGTGTCGCCAGGTTGTTGGGGATTTGCCCGCCCATGGAAAGGATAATGCCGTCGGGCCGTTCACGCTCATAAATATCAAGGATACGTTCCAGCGTGAGTTCCTCAAAGTACAGTCTGTCGCACATGTCGTAATCGGTGGAAACCGTTTCGGGGTTGCAGTTTACCATAATCGAATAGCGGCCCAGTTTGCGGGCGGTGAGTACGGCGTTGACGCAGCACCAGTCAAATTCAACGCTGCTCCCGATGCGGTACGCGCCGGATCCCAGTACCATTACTCCGCGTCCCGAGGGAGCCGCATCGTCCGCGGGGCGGGATTCCCCGCCGGAACAGTAGCTCATGTACAGATAGTTTGTTTTTGCCGGATACTCCGCCGCCAGGGTGTCTATCTGCTTGACGCTGGGCCGTATTCTGTATTCTTCCCTCAGCGAGCGGACTTCCATTTCCGTCATTCCGGTACATTCGCCTATGCGCGAGTCGGAAAAGCCAAGTCGTTTTGCCCTGGCAAGCAGGGCGGAAGAAAGCGGGGACGCGGAAAGCCGGGTTCCGCATAACGCGCGGAGTTCTTTTTCAGTTTCCCCGGCTCCGGCGATTTTGTGGAGGAACCAGCGGTCTATTTTGGTAAGCTTGTGTATTCTGTCGACGCTCCATCCGTCCATAAGCGCCCGGTAAATGACAAATATTCTCCGGTCTGTGGGTTTTGTCAGGGCGTCGCGCATGTTTTCAACGCCGGCCCCGCACAGGATATCGTCGGCGGCAAGGCCCGGAGCGCCGATACCGGTCATCCGCAGGGCTTTTTGCAGGGCTTCCTCAAAACTCCGCCCTATGGACATAACCTCTCCGACACTCTTCATTTCGCTCCCGATACGGAGATCGACGTTTTTGAATTTGGCAAGATCCCAGCGGGGAACTTTTACGACAATGTAATCCAGGGCGGGTTCAAAGCAGGATTTTGTGACCCTGGTGATGCGGTTTTCGATCTCCGGCAGCGTGTAGCCCAGGGCAAGTTTCGCCGCGACAAAAGCGAGCGGATAGCCTGTCGCCTTGGACGCCAGCGCCGAAGACCGGGAGAGCCTCGCGTTTACCTCGATGATCCGGTAATCTTCGCTTTCCGGGTCAAGGGCGTACTGGATGTTGCATTCCCCCACAATGCCCAGATGGCGGATTACGTCGATGGCGACACGGCGGAGTTTGTGGTATTCGGAATCGGTAAGGGTCTGCGACGGGGCGACAACGATACTTTCGCCGGTATGTATCCCCAGCGGATCGACGTTTTCCATATTGCAGACCGTGACGCAGTTATCGGCCCTGTCGCGCACCACTTCGTATTCAATTTCCTTCCAGCCGCCAAGCCATTCCTCGACCAGGACCTGGGCGCCGGATTTGGCGAACGCCCTGTCGCAGCGGCGGCGCAGTTCCGCCTCGTTGCGGCACAGGCCGGAACCCATGCCGCCAAGGGCATAGGCCGCCCTGACCATTACCGGGTAACCGATGTGTTCCGCCGCCGCCGCGGCCCCGTCAACGCCTTCCGCGCTGACGGCGACACTCCTTGGGGTCTTTGCCCCGATCTCGTCAAGGCGCTTTACAAAACGCTCCCGGTCTTCGGTATCTTCAATGGCGGAAACGGGTGTACCCAGTACTTTTACCCCGTATTTGTAAAGCGCCCCTTCCCTGTCCAGCGCTACCCCCGCGTTAAGGGCGGTCTGCCCGCCAAAGGAAAGAAAAAGGCCGTCGGGCTTTTCTTTTTCAATCACTTCCTTGATAAATTCGGGGGTAAGGGGCAGAAAGTACGTCGCGTCGGCCATGCCTTCGCTTGTTTGTATTGTCGCGATATTCGGGTTTATAAGGACGGTTTTTATTCCCTCTTCCCGCAGGGCTTTCAACGCCTGGGATCCGGAATAATCGAATTCCCCGGCCTGGCCGATTTTAAGCCCGCCGGAACCGAGGACAAGGACTTTTTTTACCGGCTGTTTTTTCATGTTTTCCGCCTGTATTTTTGTACGTCTTCAATGAACCGGTCAATGAGGAATTCGGTGTCGCGGGGGCCGGGACATCCTTCGGGGTGGAACTGAACCGCCGAAAACGGATCCCGCGTCGAACGTATGCCTTCAATGGTTCCGTCGTTATTGTTGATAAACCAGCCCTCCCAGCCGGAAGGCAGCGTTTCCGCCCGGACAGCGTAACCGTGGTTCTGGCTGGTAATGTAACAGCGTCCGGGCGCTCCCGAAGGATCAAGCTCCGTGCAGGGCTGATTCTGCCCCCGGTGTCCGTACGGGAGCTTGTAGGTATCGGCGCCGGCGGCCAGCGCCATAATCTGGTTGCCCAGGCATATTCCGAAAATCGGCTTCCCCGCGCCAAAGGCCCTGCGTACGACGGCGATGGTTTTTCTGCAATTTTTCGGATCGCCGGGACCGTTGGAAAGAAAAATTCCGTCGAAATCGAGGAGCGAAAGATCGCAGTCCCAGGGAGTGCGGATTATTTTTACGTTTCTGGCAAGAAGACAGCGGATAATGTTGGCCTTTGCCCCGCAGTCCACAAGCGCGACGGCGGGAAGCTTTTCCGCCCCGGTTTTGCTTATGCCTTCGGGAACAATCTCGCGTATGCCGTCAACCGATACATCGGCGACAGGGTGCGGGACGACGCCCGAATCGAAGGTCACCTCCCTGCTTCCTTCCACGAGGATTTTTCCCATCATCACCCCATGTTCCCGAAGCCGCTGGGTAAGGGCACGCGTGTCGACGCCCCAAATGCCAGGGACATTGTTTTTTTCAAGCCAGGCGGAAACAGTCGCGCCCGAAGCGAAGTGGCTGGGATTTTCGCAGACTTCGGCCACGACAAAACCCGAAACCTGCACTTTCGGCGATTCAAAATGAACCGGGATACCCAGGCTGTCGAAAACCGGTTCGCCGTTTTTGGCAAGCGGTACGCCGTAATTGCCCACGAGCGGATAGGTTGCGACAAGAATTTGCCCCCGGAAACTCGGATCGGTGAGAGACTGGGGGTAGCCGGTCATTCCGGTGGTAAAGACCACTTCCCCGGCCTGGGAACGGGCCCTGCCGAAAGCCCATCCGGAAAATTCGGAACCGTCTTCCAGGACAAGCTTCGCCTGTCTGCCGGGTCTTGACTGCTTGTTCATGATCGACCCAGCGTACGGGAAGATGAAAAAACAATCAAGCTGTTACCCGATTTTAGGAAGAAAAAATCATAAAACGCCGGTTTCTTACGGAAAGAATTGACACTTTTAATGGAATTTGTGATACTTGCCCTGAAATTTACTCAACACGTACACAATGAGAATTTTCGCCGTTAAAGCGCCGAAGGCAAAAGGCGGTGAAGGAGTTCTTTGGGGGGAATATGGCGGCTGATCTTTTGATATTGGCGAAAAAAATAAGGGAAGTGTTGGCCACAAAACGCAGCGGGGAGGATATCAAGACCCTGGTGTCCGCCGCGAACTACGAAGTACTAACCCCCAATGAACGGAAAGATATCGTCAGAAAAGAGATTCTCGCGGGAATGATGCGCGATATTGAAAACTCAGGCTATTTCAAACAGGAAAAGCTGCCGTACCTGGAAAAAATTATCCCCAAGATCGGCGGTTATTTTACGGATCCGTTTTCGTACAACGACTGCCTTACCGATGAAGAAAAAGCGGCAATGCACATTGATCCGGAATTTAAAATTTCCCGGGAAATGGCGGAATGCATGAACGAAAAGGGTCTTCGGGAAGACGATCCCCGCCAGATTATTCCCATTATCTACTACACGAACCTGTTCGGATGCGGCAGAAAGTACAAGCTGATGGAA
The DNA here is from genome assembly GCA_031268975.1 of Treponema sp. Taxonomy (GTDB): domain Bacteria; phylum Spirochaetota; class Spirochaetia; order Treponematales; family Breznakiellaceae; genus JAIROH01. The sequence goes on from JAIRWM010000138.1 coordinate 10,614, forward strand.
CTGCGTGCCCGGGGCGTTACCCGCGTAAAAATCGTCAACATGGGCGGCAGCCTTGACTGCAAAAAAATCGGGGAACACCGGGGGGAATATCCCATAGGAGAAGCGCCGGATATGCCCCTGCCGGAGTGCGACGCCGCCTATTGCCGCTGCGACTACGAAGCCTGTGAAGAAACATAACGCCCCGGGGTTTTGGCCCGCCCTGGACGGGCTGGACATTCCGGGGCGTTTACTGTTAGACTAAAGCAGTTTACGGCGCCGTACCCAAGCGGTAAGGGAGAGGTCTGCAAAACCTTTATGCGACGGTTCGATTCCGCCCGGCGCCTTCACAAAAAAACCTGCGTTAAATGTATGGGGGCGTATAAACCCGCGTGCATCGAAGATACCGCGCCCGTGCCTGGGACAGGCGCACAAGGTGAGAAGCTGGCGGGGCCTGTCACCGGGAAGGGCGCGGGCATGCCCGCGTCCTTCCCGGTGACACCCGCCCAGTAACCGCGCGCGATACATTGAGCGCGGGTTCCCCGGCAGAGGTAACATGGCGTAGGCCCAGCAGGGGTAACGCTTCCCGCAAAGGCCAAAGGGCCGCCGCCTGCGCCG
>JAIRWM010000052.1 GCA_031268975.1 Treponema sp.
TGTGGTTCAAGGCTCGCGGCGGCGCCCGAAATAGAATCGGCGGCGCCCGGAATAGAATCGGAACCGCCCGTCGGCTATGACGATTTTAAATTATTGTCTGTTGGGGAACAAATAGAAACAGCCTTGAATCTCTATTGCGCCGATGCGGCCGCCTGGCGTGCCAGGCCTTCCCCGGCCTACAGGAATAGTGATTTTGATATCGCCATGAAATATATCGAAATAATCAACGGGAGCGAAAAAACGGAAGAAATCAAAGAAAGAGCGCTTGACCGTTTAAGCAGGCTTGACGCGATAGATTTTACCGAAACCGATGCCTTTTATTTTCTTGCGCGTCTTCTCAAAAACCATATCACCGAATATGAGTACGTGATGTTGTACAGGAGGAAACTCTATGAACAGTTACATCTTTACAAACTCATAAATTATAACGCGATTGAAATGAATGAAATAATGGAGCGTTTGGAATATCCAATAAATGGAAAAGAGGCGCATATATACACCGGGGAAGATGGATGGAACGGGGAAATTTATGTCTATAACAAGTATACCGCCATGGGCTTTGAAGATTTGCGATATGATGACTATTTGATGGAAGGATTCAAACGGCTGGACGCCGAAGCGCAAATACAGCATATATGGAATGAGCTGCGGAAACGCGCCGGTTCTCGCGGCCCTCTATCGCCTTTTCTGTTATACAAGATGGAAGCGTTAATGGAAAAAAGGGAGGAAACCATCCCCTGGATGTACAGCTTTTTACGGAACACCCGGGAAGAAGAAAAAGAGGACAGCTACAGTAATTTTAGTTTGACCATCTATATGTTGAATTACCTGACAAACCGGCGCTTGTTATTAAACGACAATGAAAAAAGGGAATGTGCCGATGTATACCGGCAGAAACTGGATGAGTATATCAGAAATTACCGGAAAGTTACCGGCGCAATGATGAATAGATACGTAATGATCAATTATCTTGATACCGGTATATGGATTGAGGATAAAAAAGAATGGGAGGGTATAGCGGATTTATTAAAAGCAAAATATAAAGAATCGGGATATGAGATAAAAGGTCCATAAAATCACTTGAGTACGCCCATACTGCGCATAACAGGTCTCTTTACGCTTGGGAATGCTGCTTGCGCAGCAATCAGAAAGCCAGTAGGCCCCTCGGGCTACAGCCGGAACGTTATAATCATTTTAACTGGAGTTATTTTCGTTATACCCGGAGTTTTTTGTTTCAACCGGGGAACGGTTCATGATACCCGAAGCTGTTTTTGGCAACTCGGGGGAACGTGGTCTGTTCCCCCGGACGATTGCCGGGAGCGCCCGGCGCCTGCCCGTGTACTTCCGCGGTCTTTCCCGCCCGTCCCGTGATCCGCCGGCGCGGTTTACGGGGGAGCGAGCTTTTCCCAGGCGGCGCGGGCCGCTTCCTGTTCCGCGGCTTTTTTGCTGCGTCCGGTACAGGGCCCGTAACTTTCGCCGTTAACCGTTACCTTGATAAAAAAAAGCCTGTCGTGTTCCGGGCCGGATCTTTTAACCAGGCTGTACGCCGGATAGGTTTTGTACAGCCGCTGGCTGTATTCCTGGAGCAGTGATTTATAATCCTGCGGGGAACGGTTTTCCAGGACTTTTTTGATTTCCGGGCCAATCCGGCGGGCCACAAAATTCCAGGCTTCTTTAAAGCCCGAATCAAGGTACACCGCGCCGATAAGGGCTTCCAGGGCGTCGGCCAGGATGGCTTTTTTCGTGCGGCCGCCGGTCTGCTCTTCGCCTTTTCCCAGCACCAGAACGCCGTCTATTCCGTTTTCCAGGGCAATGCCGGAAAGGATTTCCTCGGAAACCACCACGCTTTTGATCTTGGCCAGTTCCCCTTCGCTTTTTTCGGGAAGCCTTTCGTAAAGCAGCGAAGACGCGACCGCCCCCAAAACCGAATCACCGAGAAACTCAAGCCGTTCGTTATTGTCTCTGCGGCCGGACTCGTTACAGCTGGAACGGTGGGTAAAAGCGAGGTTCAGAAGATCTGTCGACTTGAATTTAAGGCCGGAAGCTTTCTGGAACGCCTGTAGTACTTTTTTCCGTTCGGAATTCATTAAAACAGAAGCCGCCGCCCGCTCTTTTTTCGGGGCGGGCAACGGCTTCTCCTTCAGAAAGGCCACAAACTATTTTTGCTGAGACTTGATATACTCGTAGGCGTCCTTGACGGTCTCGAACTCGTTGGCTTTTTCATCGGGAATGGAAATACCCATTTCTTCCTCGATGGCATACACCAGCTCGTAGGTGTCAAGACTGTCGGCGCCCAGATCCTGCCTGAAAGTGGCCTCCATGGTTATTTTACCGGCGTCAATTTCGAGTTTTTCAGCTATCAGTTTCTTCATTTTTTCGAACAATTCGTCCATTGCGTTTCACTCCTTCTGAAATTAAACCTTGGAATCAGGTATTATCACCTGTTTGCCCCGGTAAAAGCCGCATTTGGGGCAGGCTCTGTGCAGCAGGACCTTGTTGCCGCAGCTGGAACAGGTCACCAAACCTGAAACATCCAGTTTCATGTTGATGGACTGACGGCGGCTGGTCCGTGCTTTCGATGTCTTTGCTCTGGGTACTGCCATAAAAACCTCTCTCTCTTTAAACCGGCCTTCGGGCCGGACAACGGGTTCCAATCTAACAAAAAGCGCCCTTTTTGTCAACCAAAAAATTTTGTTTTGAGGGCCGAACTGACCGCTTCGGGAACCATGGCCGAAACATCCCCGCCAAACGAGGCCAATTCCTTTATTGACGACGACCGGAGGACAAAATATTCCGGGTCAGTGGTCATAAAAACAGTCTCAATACCGGGGTTAAGGGCCTTGTTCATCATGGAAAGTTCAAATTCGTACGAAAAATCCCCCTCGCCCCGGACGCCGCGCAGCAGGATGGGGATTTCACGTTCCCGTACAAAGTCCACGATAAGCCCGGTACAAAGGGCCGCCGATACGTTTTTCCAGGGTTTGATAAGAGAGGTAACGAGATCCATGCGCTCAGATCCCGAAAACAGGTACTTTTTTGAACGATTTTCCGCCACAATCACCAATAATTCATCGAAAATTAACGAGGCTCGTTGTATAATGTTTATATGCCCCAGCGTGGGGGGATCAAACGACCCGGGGAAAGCGGCTTTTTTCATAAGACCGCCGTTCCCGCCCGGTCGCGGTGCGCGGCTTTTCGGCCGCGCAAGGCCGAGGTTGTCATGCGGTAAGGCTAAAGCATGTCCCGCCCGCCGTCAACCCGGCTCGGCATGGACGGCATGGACGCCGCCCTGGCCGCCACGGATGGCGGCCACCCGGTAAATGACCAAAACGCCCCCGCGTTTTGGATCGACATGGATGTCGCCTTGACGAGGAATTGGGGAAGGGAGTATCATTATTTAGCATGAGAATGTGTTATCGTTTTTTTCCGGCGGTTCTGGCGGCGCTCCTCGTTCTTTCCTGCGGCAGCGATCCGGAACCCCAGGTGCCCAGGCAGACGGCCCGGCAGGTGCCGGATCAGGCGGAGTCTCCCCCGGCAAGCGTTTCTCCCGAAGTGCGGGCGCCGGACGTTGCCGGGCCGGATCCCGAGCCGGAAAGCTTTGATCCGGCAAGCATTACCCAGGAAGAATTCAACACCACAAAAAGCGAAGTTCAGCAGCTTATCCAGAGGCTGAACGGCATTATCAAGGCAAAAAACTACACGGTCTGGGTGTCGTACCTGGATTCGGGGTATTTCAGGCTTATCAGCTCCAGGGAATACCTTGACCGGATTAACAGAACCGACCGGATGCGGAAAGCCAACATCGTTTTGTACAACGCCAGGGATTACTTTAACAACGTGGTGGTGCCGTCCCGCGCGAATGACCGGGTGGACGACATTGAATTTGTTTCCCCAAACAGGGTAAAAGCCTATACTGTTTCGCAAAGGGGCGAACGGCTCAGATTGTACGATCTTGAAAAAGCGGACGAAAATTGGAAGATAATCAACTAGGGAAACACCAGAGTTGTTCGATAACTTCAGGTATCGAACAAGTCCACTGGTTATATTAAGGAGAACCGAGATATGAAACGAATTGTTGTGATGTTGGCGCTTGTATCAATCCCCCTTTTCCTGCTCCCGGGGCAGGAGACCGAACGGTCGGTCGAAGAATCCTACCTCCAGGAATCCGTGGAAAACATGATTATCCGCGAACAGAGCCGGGCGGACACCAGGGAAATGAAAATGATAGCCCTTGCCTACATCGGCGACGCCATTGACCGGGGCAATACGGGCGACGAGGTCAGGCAGGCGCTTGAGTATATGGGTCTTGAAGGCGTTCTTAACCGCAGCCGGGAAAACGGCCGGCTGGTCAACAACTTCCCCGACGTCCGCCGCGAGGCCGCCAGGTATCTTGGCCGGATGGGGACCGTTGAGGCGAAAGACGCGCTTTTGAAGATCATTTATTACGATAATGAACCGATGGTGCTTCAGGAAGCGGTAAAATCCCTTGCCGACATCGGAAACGACGACGGCGGCAGAACGGTCAGCACCATCGCCTGGATACTGATGAAGTTTGACAACACAAACCCGGATAACCTTTTGGCGCTGTCCGCCGTAGAGGCGTTTGAAAAACTCGGAACCGCTTCGGGGGGGCTGCGGGATCCCAACGCCGTTCAAATGCTTATCCGCATAGCCGAAGGCCCGTATATCAGGCCGGTACAGGATCGGGCAAAGGCCGCCCTGGGCAGAATCCGGCTCAGCCAGGCCCAGTCGTCAAAGCAGCAGCAACAACAGCGCCAGCAGCAGTAGCCTACCCCGCCAGTTCCTCCAACAGCGTCAAAGTCCTTTCGGCGCTGTTGTCCCAGGAAAATTTTTTCGCCTGTTCAATGCCCTTCGCGCGGCAGTCCCTGGCGACGTCCCGGTTCGAGGTAATGGTCACCATGCGGTCGGCCATGTCTTCCGCGTCGGCCGGGTCAAAGTACAGGGCGGCGTGTTCGGCGGCTTCGGGGAGCGAGGCCGCCCTGGCGCAGGCGACAGGCACCCCTCCGGCCATTGCTTCCAGCACACCCAGGCCGAAACCTTCGTACATTGACGGATACACCACAAAATCCGCCCCGGCGTAGAGTTCTGGAAGGCTTGTCGACGGAAAATGCCCCGTAAAAAAAATGTCGTTACGGTATTTTGAGGCCGCCGCGGCGTCTTTTACCAAATCCGCCCTGTTCCCGTCCCTGCCGGCCAGCACAAGCCTGTGGGGATAGCGGGTTCTGTCCTTGAATATGCCGAACGCTTCTATCAGCTTGATATGGTTTTTAACCGGATGTTCCACCCGCGACGGGTACAGTATGTACGGCCGCCTGAAACTGAACGGCTGAATCAGGACAACGCTTTCGTCCGTCCTTGGGCGGGGATAAAATAACCCGTGATCAACCCCGTTCGGAATAACCTCTATTTTCGCCTCTTTTACATGCAGCAACTCCATCAGTTCCTGTTTAACCCATTCGCTTACGGCGATAACCCTGTCCAGGCGGCGGATCGCGTTGGGAAGCAGCATCCGTATCACCCCAAGGGACTCCCTGGTCTGCCGGCTTCCCCAGTAAGCGGCCATGTCGTGTATCGTCCCTATGGACGGACAGGGCGACCGGTTGGGTATCCTTCTGTGGGCGGCGGGGAAAAAACAGGCCCCGTAGCCCCTGTCCCGGGCAAATCCGGGGTATTTAACGATGTGCCAGAGCGTATTGGCCGTTCTGCCGGAAAAAGCGCATCGGGAAAGAAAATCACAGTACGGAGCGGCTTCCGCGTAGACAAAGCGGTCAAAATCCCAGCCGAAAAGCTCGTATTGGTTCCCGGAGGGGGAAATTCGCCGTAAAATCTCCATCAGGTAAACGCCGATACCCGAGCGTCCTCCGGCGGAAGCAAAGGTGTCTATCCCTATCTTCATAACGCCTTTACCCCCGCGCTGCCGGAAGGCCGCGCAGTGTAGCCGAACAGAAAGCATACCGTCATGGCGGTACTATAACAGATTTTTCCACAAAAGTGAACGTATCGTAAAAACACCGCGTTTAAGACAGCCGAAGCGGGACCGGCCGGGAAGCGTCACTGTTAAAGCAGCGCTTCCCTGGTCCGGGATTGCAAAACAGCCGAATTCCGGTACGGAGCAAACAAAAGCCGCTTTTTTTCAAAATTTGCCGATAAAATACTTGATACACAAGGGATAGCGTGGTAGTATGGGAAAGATCAAAAGAAAACGCTACATATACGGTGCTATAGACAGCCGGTTTTAGTGGTGTATCGGGGTTAATATGCGTTGTCCCCACTGCGGGAGCATAGACGACAAGGTGGTTGAGTCCAGGACTTTAGCCAACGGCGAAGCTACCAGGCGGCGGCGGGAATGCGGCGGCTGCGGTTTCCGTTTTACCAGTTATGAGCGCATCGAAGACAAGCAGTTTATGGTGGTAAAACGGGACGGAAGGCGGGAGCCTTTTGACCGCGCGAAGATAGAAAAAGGGGTAACGCGGGCGCTTGAAAAACGGCCTTTTTCGCAGATGCGGATAGAAAGCCTGGTTAACGACGTGGAAGATCAGGCCGCGATGCAGGGAAAAATGAACCACGAGATAAGCGCGACCGCCCTGGGCGATCTGGTGCTGGAAAAGCTTGGCGCCATAGACAAGGTCGCGTATATACGCTTTGCGTCGGTGTACCGGCATTTTGAAAATTTGGATGAATTTGTCCATGAAATAAAGAATCTGGGGGGAACATGATTCACAGCGTGGTAAAGCGTTCAGGCGAAATCGAAAGCTACAATCGGCTTAAAATATGGAACGCCGTCGAGAAAGCCTTTGCCGCCGCTGCCGGAGAAGGCCCGGACTGCCAGGAAGCCGTGGAAACCGTCACCGGCCGGGTGGAAGATCTGATACAGGAAATGATGAAAAAGCGTCATCCGAATTCCATCCCGGCAATCGAAGAAATACAGGATCTGGTAGAAACGGCCCTTATCGAAGAAAAACACACCTCTGTCGCAAAGGCCTACATACTGTACCGGGCAAAACACGAAGCCATGCGGGACGCCAGAGCGCTCATGCTGGACATAGACACCACGATGAACGGCTACCTGAAACAGTCGGATTGGCGGGTCAACGAAAACGCCAATGTCAACTATTCCCTGGGCGGTCTTATCCTCCACAATTCCGGCAGCATTACCGCCAACTACTGGCTGAAAAACATTTATTCGCGGGAAGTCGCCGAAGCCCACAGAAACGCCGATTTCCACATTCATGATCTTTCAATGTTTTCCGGCTATTGCGCGGGCTGGTCGCTGCGCCAGCTTATCGCGGAGGGCCTGGGCGGCGTACCTGATAAAATAACGAGTAAACCGGCAAAGCACCTTTCCACGCTTATGCAGCAGGCGGTGAATTTCCTGGGCTGCCTCCAGAACGAATGGGCGGGCGCCCAGGCGTTTTCATCGTTCGATACCTACCTTGCCCCGTTTGTCAGGGCCGACAGCCTTTCCGACAAGGAAGTCAAACAATGCCTCCAGAGTTTTGTCTTCGGCGTAAATACCCCAAGCCGCTGGGGAAGCCAGGCGCCGTTTACCAACATAACGCTGGACTGGAACTGCCCTTCGGACTTACAGGACAGGAAAGCCGTTGTCGGCGGCGCGGAAGTTGATTTTTGCTACGGCGACTGCCGGGAAGAAATGGACAGGGTAAACCGCTGTTTTATCGAGCTTATGCTTGAAGGCGACGCCGAAGGCCGCGGTTTCCAGTACCCCATTCCCACGTACAACATAACGTCGGACTTTGACTGGGAAAGCGAAAACGCCCGGCTTCTTTTTGAAATGACAGGCCGTTACGGAACTCCGTATTTCCAGAACTTTGTCAACTCGGATCTTGACCCCCAGGACGTGCGTTCCATGTGCTGCCGTCTCCGGCTCGACAAGCGGGAACTGCGCAAGCGGGGCGGCGGCCTTTTCGGTTCCGACGAGTTTACCGGATCCATCGGCGTCGTTACCATAAACCTTCCCCGAATCGGCTATCTTGCGAAAAACACGGACGACTTTTTCCGCCGCCTTGAACATTTGATGATCCTTGCCAGGGAAAGTCTTAAAACAAAACGCAAGGTGGTAAAGAACCTGCTTGATTCCGGCCTTTTTCCCTACACAAGACGGTATCTTCGCACCCTGGACAATCACTTTAACACCATTGGGCTTGTGGGAATGAACGAATGTGTGGCCAATTTTCTGGGCAGGAACGCGACCATCGCGGATCCGGAAGGCAGAACCTTTGCCCTTTCGGTACTTGAGTTTATGCGGCAGCGGCTCGCCGATTTCCAGGAAGAAACGGGCGAACTTTTTAACCTGGAAGCGACCCCCGCGGAATCGACCAGCTACCGCCTTGCCCGGCACGACCGGCAGCGTTACCCCGGCATAATCACCGCGGGAAAAGAGGAGCCGTACTACACAAACTCCACCCAGCTTCCGGTTATGCAGACGGAGGACATTTTTGACGCGCTTGACCTTCAGGAAAGCCTTCAGACAGCCTATACCGGCGGAACCGTTTTCCACGCGTTTCTCGGCGAGGCGATTGAAGACTGGCGGGTATGCAGGAATCTGGTAAAAACCATCGCGCATAACTACCGCATCCCCTATTTCACCATTTCCCCCACATTCTCGGTATGTCCCGTTCACGGCTACCTTGCCGGGGAACATTTTTTCTGCCCCCGCTGCAGGGAAGAAGAAAAAAAACGCCTCGCCGGAAAAATCGCCGCCCTGGAAAAAGAAAGGGAGGCGGCGCTGGCGGCGGTATGAGAATCATAACAGAGTTGAGGCAGTTCCAAAATGTCAGATTTTGGAACTGCACCCTATAAAAACCGCAGTTTTGCAGCCCCCGAACCGAAGGTTCGTTAGGCGAAAAACTGCAA
>JAIRWM010000124.1 GCA_031268975.1 Treponema sp.
CCCAATACTGGATTGGGATAAGGATGAATAGTGATAGTTCCGTTCTCAACACGGATACCGCATACCCGGTCAAACAACCAACCCACGATTGAGCCATAGGAATAATGGTTGAAAGATCCTGCCACATTCCCCTGATCGTCAATACCATCCCATTGTTCCAGAATCGTTGTCGCGCCTTTTTTTACAGAATAAAGCCATCCGGGACTGCCCTCCTGTAAGAGGAGTTTGTATGCCGTTTCCTCCTGGCCGTAATCCGTCAGGACACGGCAAAGCTCACTGGTGCTTAAAAACCCGGTGTTTAATTTACCGCTATTTTTCCGTATAAGTTCCGCGAGGGAGGTCGCCGCCTCATATTTTTCCGTTTCGCTCAACAGATTAAACGCGATAGGGCGGACATAGCGGCACTGGCGTTCCGATACGATTTTTCCGTCCTTTACAAAACGGAATCGGTACGCCTCCTTTGCCTTGTCTGAGGCATCGGAAAAGAATTGCACATCCTCTTTTTCTCCTAAACGATCTGCCATCTCCGCCATAAGACGGCACCCATAGGAAAGAAACGCGGTGGCGATTTCCGGTTCTCCATGCTGACCTATCTCCATCAAACTTTTTCTGGCATCCGAGCCCGGTTCCAACCACTCACCCCAGTGCATCCCCTGATCCACAAAATAATTACGAAGCTCCTCGGGAATATCAAGGTTTTCGTCGCGGGTTACTTTTCCACGGTCAAGGCAAAACAGCATCCACCGCTTTATGCGATCATAGTTTTCGGCGGCTGCCGAGGGATCATTATGCCGCACCATCATACGGTAGGGGATGATTTCAAAAGAATCGCACCATCCGGCTCCCCCGTCCACAAGGGAACGGTCCTGATTATTCGGTACAATGGATTTAACGCAGCCATCTTCAAACTGGGCGGCTCCCTGCTCGGCAATCCATTTCCTCAAGACCGGATAGCAATCCATAAGATACATTGCCGTATGGGAGAATATCTGCAAATCACCGGAATAGGGGTTTTTTTCCCTGGTCGGGCAGTCAGTCGGCACGTCCAGAAAATTGCTTTTCATGCTCCAGACAGCGTTTTTAAATAACTGGTTTACATCTTCGTTTCCGCAGGAAAAAAAGCCGGTTTGCGCCATGTCGGAATAGACGGCAACTCCGGTAAACTCATCCCCGGTGATCGCAATATCCGTTGCTACCTTTACATACCTAAACCCGAAATAGCAGGCCAAGGCGTGATACTCATTCCAGCCGTCTTTGCAGATATATTCTATTTTCTGGGCGCAATCCTGCCGTTCAGGGCTGCAAAAATTCGTAATCGTAAAATTCCCGTCCTTGTCCAGCGTTTCGCCGTGGGTAAGGGTTATCCGCTGTCCGGCCTTGGCCTCCAGAGCGAAGTGGACATACCCGGCAAAGTTTTGCGTAAAATCCAACACCGTTTCTCCCTTCGGCGTAGTAAACAGCCGGGCGGTGAATCGTTCATGGGCGGTAACGGGTACACTGTTAGTGCCGATCAGGTTATTTGTAGCAAAATTAGCAACACTTACCGGATGCCACTCGCTTATTGGTTCTTTAGCGGCATCATACGTCTCGCCTCTCATAAGGTCGTTTAGTCCAAGCGGCCCGTTCTGACTTGCAAGCCAGCTTTCGTCGCTTATCACAGCCGGTATCCCCCTTATTTCCAACTGCAAAAGCAGGGCGGTATCGGTTCCGAAAGGTTTTGGCAGCGCCATATTGCTTCCCATGTTTGCCCGATACCAGCCGTTTCCCAGTATGACGATAAGTTCGTTTTCACCCTGTTTCAACAAATGGGAAACATCATAGGTCTGTACCGGAAGCCGCGCCGGAATCTGGCTGTTTCCGGGGGCATAGAGAAAAGCCTCCGTTTCTTTTCCGTTAATATATACATGGTAGATACCGTGGGAAGTAATATAGAGCCGCGCCCTGTCGGTATCGTTTAGGGTAAAATTCTTTTGTAAATAACTGGCATTATGCTCTCCGGCTGTGGCCGAATCCAACTCCGGGTTTATCCATTTTGCCTGCCAGTCGGCAGGGTTAAGGCCAAGTTCAAAATAGGTGGAAACAGGCGGCCCTTGGACATCATGCTCGTCCCACAAAGTAACAGACCATTCAATATGGTCGCGGCTGGCAAGGGGTATATCCGGTATACAAAAAGTTTCGTTTGATATGACCTTTCCGCTGTCAAAAAATGTCCCGGTATTTTTCTTGCTTGCTTTCACCTGCCATGCGTTTTGCTTCTTTGCGCCTTCCGGCATCCATGAGAGCCGGGGCGCATGGGCAAGGCTTATTCCCAGAGGATTAACCAGATATTCTGTTTTCAGCGATTTCGCTTCGATCACACTGTTCTCCTTACTTGCTAAAATGTTCGCGCATAAACTCTATCGTTTCCGCGAGTACCTGTGCGCTTTCCGGCGTTCCCTTGCCTGTGGTGGCAAAGGCGTGAAAGGTGCCTTCCCACATTTGTAACCGTACATCCACACCGGCGACTTTTGCTTTCTCGGCAAAAAGCGCCGAATCGTCCGCAAGGGTTTCTTCTTTATCGGCGACGAGTTTGAGGGGCGGGAAACCCGTTAAGTCGGCGAATATAGGAGAGACGTAGGGATACTTTGCGTCATAGTCGGGGGCATATTTGGTTTTAAGTAAGTTCTCAAAATTGGCATCCACGACTTTATCTGTTTTGCCGCCGTACTTTTTATGACTGGGCATAGAGCCGGTCATATCAGTAACAGGACTGTACGCCGTAACCGATGCCGGAAGGGTAATCCCTTTGTCCCGCAGCATCAATGTGAGGGCGATAGACAAATTACCGCCGCCGCTTTCGCCAACCAACGCAATTTTGTGGTGAGGGTGTTTTTCGAGCAGGGCCTTGTACGCGGCCAGACAGTCCTCCAGCCCGGCGGGAAAAGGGTGTTCCGGTATCAGGCGGTAACTAATCGAGTATACGCGGAAGCCGGAGGCCGCCGCCAGTACTGAGGCGTAACCCCGGGAAGAACGCGCGTTACCGCTCAAGAGACCGCCGCCATGGATGTAGAGAATAATATCATCGTCTGTTTGTTTATCCGGCGTTGACAATTCCGCCTCAATGCCGCCGAGAGTACACGATGTAAACGACACATCCGGCTCGTCGGGCATATTCATCGTCATCTGTTCCACCATTGCGCGTAACGCAAGAATGTCCATTTTTTCATCAAAATGAAGACCCTTTGTGTTAATCATTTCACGCAGATTATTCATTGCTTCACTTGCCATCGTTGTTATCTCCTTATACTTTTATTGTTTCACCTTCGGTTATTCCGTTTTCGTTAAAACTGTCAAGGCGCAGATACACCGGCTGTCCTTTGACCAGTCCGCCGATATGCGCTTTTTTATCAAACACCTGATAACTGTGATACAGTTTATCCGCAGCGAACCCCCAGAGTACATTGTAGCCCATAGCGCCACCCTCCCAGCTTACATTGATGTCAATATCGCTTTCCCATACCGTTTTGATAGCGGCGGCGGCAGGCGGCGGTTCTCTATGCCCCAGACCGAATATGCGCAGAGCCGAAACGCAAGCCGTCTGTGAATAAGGAAGCGATACCACGATGAGCTTTATATACCGCGCCGTAAACCCTTCTTCCCTGACAACAAGATCATGGGGCAGATCGGTATCAACGGCGCTTTTATCCTCGATTACAAAGTATTCCCT
>JAIRWM010000159.1 GCA_031268975.1 Treponema sp.
CTTGTTCGATAAGCGGCCGGCCTGCCCCGAGTCTGACCGCCGGACCTTTTAAAAAAAACGGATATGTGGTACTGTCTGTCTGCCGGGGGGTCCATGAACGAATTTATCGTAACAGCTACCCGTTCCATGCAGTCCTATGTCTCAAGGACAGTGGGGTACCTGTCGAAGTATCCCAGTTTTACCGATTTTGCCGAAACGCTTGACGGAGCAAACATTCTAAGAACCGATCAATTCGCGGACGGCGAAAAAGAGGTAGTCGTTTCCGGCTCTATCCGGGGCAAAGACGTTATCCTTTTTACCAGTTGCGCGAGAAACGAAGCCGGGGTCGGCGTTAACGACGCCAAAATAGAACTGTACCACGCGGTGGACGCGCTAAAACGGGCGCAGGCGGCCAAAATTATGGTTTTCGAGCCGTTTGTATCCTGTTCCCGTTCCGATCGCACCGCCCGGCGAAGCTCCGTCGGATTGTGGATTCATTTAAAGGTGCTTTCAAGCCTTGGAGCGCGGCATTTTGTTACCTACCAGCTTCATTCGGACAAATCAAAATCCATGCTGGATCCCACGGTAAGCACCATGGATGATATACCGGCGCTTACCCTTTTAAAGCAGCGCCTGTGCGACGTTTATATCAAAAACATTGACACTCTGGAAAACACCGTGCGGAAAAACTGGGCGTTTTGCTCGGTCGACGCCGGCGGGGAAAAGCTTGCCAGAAACTTCTCGAATTCGTTTGGGGTTTCACTGGTGGTCGCCCATAAACAGCGCGATTATTCCCGCTGTAATTCAGTGGAATGTGTAAACATACTTTCCGCCGAACCGGTTGAAGGCAAGGTCTTGTGGATTGTCGACGATCTGGTGGATACCGCGGGCTCCGTGGAAACGCTTATACGGGCGCTGGCGCCGATGAAACCGGCCGAAATCAACCTGCTGGCGGTTCATCCGGTATTTTCCTCCCCGGCCCCGGAACGGCTGAGAAAACTGTCCCGCGAAAAGCTGTTAAACCGCATCATCGTGACCGACACCGTCGCCTGTTCCCGGACAGAGCAGGATTCCATTCCCAACCTGGAAATAGTGCCTTCCGCAGAGCTTTCCGCGAAGGTTATAAAAACCATCGTCTGCAACGAATCCATGGGAAAACTGCTCCGGGATTTTAACGCGGAACTGTATCTGAAATCCCCTACCCTGTTTAACCAGCCGGATTGAACGCGAACCGGCTGATTTTTGCCGTGATATGGCTGTCCTGGCACGGTAAAACCCCTAAAAACTGACAAAACACATCTTTTGCCATAAAAAAATGCAATCGTTTACATTTTTTTCTTGACAAACCAGGAAAACGGGTTGATTATGGTTACCGGTAAGGAGAGGTGTATGCTTATTGGTATCGATCCGGTAATCAGCCCCGAATTGCTCGGTGTGCTGCATCGCATGGGACACGGGGACGAAATTGTGCTGGGCGACGCGTTTTTTCCCGCGGACAGCTTCAATTCGCGGGTTATCAGGGCGGACGGCATCACGGTTCCGAGGCTTTTGGACGGAATTCTGGCGCTTATCAACCTGGATTCCCATGTTTCCAGCCCACTTGTCATGATGGCGGTGGTTGAAGGCGACAAGGCCGACCCGGAAGTGGAAAATTCGTTCAGAGCCGTCATAGACAAACGTTGGCCGGGAACTCCCGCCATTGAAAAACTTGAGCGGTTTGCCTTCTACGAACGATGCAAAAAAGCTTTCGCCGTCGTTTTAACCGGTGAAACCAGAACCTACGGCAACCTTATTCTGAAAAAGGGGGTAGTTCCGCTCAATAAGAAATGGTAAACGTTTACATTGTGTAAATGAGTGCCCGTTTTACGGTAAAGAATATGGGGAAAACGATTTTTGATGTTGCTGTGGCCGCCGGCGTTTCGACGGCGACCGTGTCACGGGCCCTTTCACGGGACAGAAGTGAACGGGTTACGGAAAAGACACGCGTCAAAATAACCAAAATTGCCGAACAACTTGGCTACCGGGCGAATCACGCGGCCCGGAGCCTTAAAAGACAATCGACCATGACCATAGCCGTAGTCGTGCCGGAGTTAATCAACGATTTTTTTATGGAAGTGGCGGAAGGAATTGAACGGGAGCTGGACCAAAACGGCTATACCATGCTTTTGGCGGCGTCCCTCAATTCGGTAGAAGAAGAGAAGAAGCGTATTTCTACTTTGGAAGATCGTACCGTCGACGGGATGGTTGTTATCCCCTCGGCGTCCATGGGTGAACATTTGCAGGCCCTTTCCGACAGGGGAGTGCCCGTTGTTCTGGTGGATCGCATTGTGGAAGGCGCCGAACTTGACGCCGTTCTTTCCGATAACGAAGGCGGCATGTTCAAGCTTACCAAGGCCCTGCTTTCCGACGGGTTCCGGCGCATAGCCTTTGTGGGCGGCGACTTGACCGCGTCTACGGCGCGGGAACGGCTTTCCGGGTACGCGCGGGCCCTGGCCGAAGCGGGAATTACCCCGGAGCCGGGCTGGGTATGTCTGGGCGGAATGAATGTGGAAGACGGCTACAGGCGGATGGAAGACGTTCTGAAGGGCGGTTCCGTTCCGGAAGCGGCGGTCGCGGTTAATCTGCTTGTTCACCTGGGCATGGAGCGGCGGCTTTCGGAAACGGCGTCCGGCGTGGTTATCGCCGGGTTTGACGAATCCGGCTACACCCCCTTTTTGCCGGCCTGCCGTTATATCGCGGCCCAGGACACCGTCGGTATGGGGAAGCGGGCGGGAAAACGCATTCTTGAGCTTGTCGCCGAAAAAAAAAATAACCGTACGTATGCCGGACGCCGTATTATCAGGCTGCCGGTTACAATAATCCGTCCCTGATAAAGAGGACGATATTTTGGAGGAAAAAATGGCAAAGAACCGTTACAGGGGCGCGTACCCCAAAATAGGAATCAGACCAACCATTGACGGCAGGCGCGGTCCTTTAAAGGTGCGTGAATCGCTCGAAGATCAGACCATGAGTATGGCAAAGGCGGCAAAGGCGCTTTTTGAAAAGAACCTGCGCTATTCCAACGGGGATCCCGTACAAGTCGTTATTGCCGACACGACCATCGGCAGGGTGGCGGAAGCCGCCTCGTGCGCGGATAAATTCCGCCGGGAAGGCGTCGACATTACCCTGACGGTTACTCCGTGCTGGTGTTACGGCTCGGAAACGATGGATATGGACAAGACCACCATAAAGGGGGTGTGGGGCTTTAACGGAACGGAGCGGCCCGGCGCGGTGTACCTCGCGTCGGTATTGGCTTCCCATGCCCAGAAGGGTCTGCCCGCGTTCGGCATTTACGGCCGCGACGTGCAGAATGCCGACGATACGGACATTCCTCCGGATGTCGAGGAAAAGCTCCTCCGCTTCGGCCGCGCCGCCATAGCCGCGGCGACCATGCGGGGAAAAAGTTATCTGCAAATCGGATCCATCTGCATGGGCATTGCCGGTTCAATCATCAATCCGGAATTCTTTGAAGAATACCTTGGCATGAGGGTTGAAAGCGTCGACGAAGTTGAAGTTATCCGGCGTATGGAAAACGGAATCTACGACGAAAGCGAATTTAAAAAAGCGCTTGCCTGGACAAAACAAAACTGCAAGGAAGGTTTTGACAAAAATCCCGCGGAGCTTCAGGCGTCTTCGGAGAAAAAAGAAGCCGCCTGGGAATTTGTAGTCAAGATGATGTGCATCATCAAAGATCTGTTTAACGGAAACTCAAATCTGCCAAAGGGGTTTGAAGAGGAAATGGTAGGACACAACGCCATCGCCGGCGGTTTCCAGGGACAGCGGCAGTGGACGGACTTTTACCCCAACTGCGATTTCCCCGAAGCCATGCTCAATTCTTCGTTCGACTGGGAAGGCGCCCGCGAAACCTATGTTTTGGCTACGGAAAACGACACCTTAAACGGGGTCGGCATGCTGTTTGGAAAACTGCTGACGGGCGGCGCCCAGATCTTCGCCGACGTGCGGACATACTGGAGCCCCGAAGCGGTAAAACGCGCCGCGGGCTACGACGTTACCGGAGCCGCGAAAGAGTCAGGCGGTTTTATCCACCTTATCAATTCCGGGGCCGCGTGCATCGACGCGTCGGGAGAGATGAAAGATTCAAACGGCAAGGGCGTCATGAAACCCTTCTGGAATGTTACAGAGGCGGATCAAAAAGCGTGCCTTGACGCGACAACGTGGAACGCCGCGGATATGGGATATTTCCGGGGCGGCGGCTATTCTTCCCGGTTCCTTACCAGGGCGGAAATGCCTGTAACGATGATACGGCTTAATATGGTAAAAGGACTCGGGCCGGTTATTCAGATCGCGGAAGGCTGGACGGTGAATCTGCCCGACAATGTTTCCGACATACTGTGGAAACGTACGGACTATACCTGGCCGTGCACCTGGTTTGCCCCGCGGGTAACCGGAAAAGGCGCCTTTAAAACGGCCTACGATGTCATGAACAACTGGGGCGCAAACCACGGGGCGATTTCTTACGGTCATATCGGGGCGGATATTATTTCACTGTGCTCAATTCTGCGCATCCCCGTTTGTATGCACAATGTACCGAAAGAAAAGGTTTTCCGGCCCAGCTACTGGAACGCTTTTGGGATGGACGCGGAAGGCGCCGATTACCGCGCCTGCTCCGCGCTTGGACCCCTGTATAAGTAGGGCTGCCATGGAATACGCTATAGCCGTTATCGACATCGGAATGACAAACAAAAAGGTAGCCGTATACGACGACGACCTTCGTCAGCTTGACGCGAAATACCGGAATTTCGATCCCATACTGCTTGATGGTCTTGAAACCCACGATCTGGAAGGGATGGAAAACTGGTTTATCGGGGAACTAAAGAATTTCGCATCGATGTACCCGGTCAAGGCTGTAGCGGTCAGCACCCACGGAGCCACGTTTGTATGCGCGGGGAAGGACGGCAGGCCCGCCCTCCCCTGCGTGTACTACACTCACGAGCCGGGACCGGAATTCTACGACCGCTTCTACGGCCGTTTCGGAACTCCCGGCGATCTGCAGCTGCGGACCGGAACGCCGGCTTTCAGGGCGATGATCAATCCCGCGAAGGGAATCTTTTTTGCCCAGGAACAATTTCCCGGCGCCTTCAAAAATGTTACCGCCATACTCCCCTACCCCCAGTACTGGGGGCTCCGGTTTACCGGGAAAACGGGAAAAGAAACCACGTACATGGGGAACCACACCTACCTGTGGGACCAGATTGACCATACCCTGTCGTCCGTCGCCCGTGACATGGGAATCGACTCCCTCATTCCGGGACCCGCCGCCCCGGCCGCGTCAAACGCCGGGTCCCTTTCCAATTCGTGGGATATTTTGGGAACCGTTACCCCGGAGTTTGCCGAAAAAACCGGCCTCTCGAAAGACACTATTGTAACAATGGGACTGCACGATTCCAACTCCGCCCTGCTTCCCCATTTCGCGAAAAAAGGCGAACAGGGTTTTATACTCAATTCTACCGGGACATGGTGCGTCATAATGCATCCGGTGGAAAAATACGGCTTTGCCCCCGACGAGCTTGGTAAAATCGTATTTTTCAATATTTCCGCCTTTGGAAAACCGGTAAAGACGGCAATTTTTCTCGGCGGGCAGGAATTTGAAACATGGTCAAAGGTGATTTCCAAAAAACACAACCGGAAAGATTTTCCCGGCTGGAATGAACAACTGTACAGAACGATTCTCGCTGAAAAAAGAATTTTCCTGCTTCCCGAGCTGACGCCGGGTTCAGGACAGTTCCCCGCGTCCAGGGCGCGGGTTGTGGAAGACGGAAAAGCGTATCTGTTCGAAGACATACAAAACGCCGCGGTACAGGGGCCGGCGGACCCTCCCTGCTTTACCGGTTATGAAACGGCGTTCGCGGTATTGCGGATATCCCTGGTCATGCAGACAATGACCGCCCTGGAAAGGACGGGTTTAAAAAAAGGTTTTGAAATTTATACCGAAGGCGGTTTCCGCCGGGACGAAGCGTATAACCGGCTTTTGTCGTCGGCGTTCACGGACAACAGGGCCTTTCTTACCGATATTGCCGAAGCGACCGCATTGGGTGCGGCGATGACGGCAAAAATGGCGCTGACCGGAAAGGAACTGCGCCAGTTGGCCGGCGATTTTAACATAGAGTACCGGGAAATGGAAAAAACGGCTTTTCCTGAATTGGCCTCGTACCGGGAAGCCTGGCTTAAAGAGGCGGAAATGGGAAAGGATCTCTGATTTTTTAATCGGAGTTTCTAATATATTTTGTGGAGGAAAAAAGATGAAAAAACTTGCAGCGGTTTTAGTTGTTTTTTTGGCCGTATCCGC
>JAIRWM010000184.1 GCA_031268975.1 Treponema sp.
GCCCGTAACTACATACGCGCGGCAAAAACGTGCTTTTCCGGGACGGGAAAGCGCGTTTGAACACATTCCGCCTGAAAACGGGGGCCGGCCTGAAAAGTTTGAAAAACTTGTTCGGACAGTCCCTTCTCTGTGGTGGAATTCTTCCTAAAAAGAACTAACCACACTTTGAGTTGCCGGTCAAGTTTAGCCGTGAAGAAGCCGGGGCGGGCCCGAAGCGGCGGCCTATCCGTCTTTCGTTTTTAACACGGCGAGGAACGCGCTCTGGGGCAGTTCCACGTCGCCGACCATCCGCATGCGCTTTTTCCCTTCTTTTTGTTTTTCCAGGAGTTTGCGTTTTCGGGAAACGTCGCCGCCGTAACATTTTGCCAGCACGTCTTTACGCAGCGGGTTTACCGTTTCCCGGGCGATAATCTGGCTGCCGATGGAACCCTGTATGGGTATTTTGAACTGCTGGCGGGGAATTTCGTCCCGAAGCCGCTCGCAGACCATTCGGGCGCGGTCGTAGGCACGGCCGCGGAATACAAGCTGGGAAAGGGCGTCAACCTGTTTGCCGTTAAGCAGTATGTCAAGCTTTACCAGGTCGGTGCTTTTGTAATCGGTAATGTCATAATCAAACGAAGCGTAGCCCCGGCTTGTGCTTTTAAGGTGATCGTAAAAATCAAAAAGCACTTCGGCCAGCGGCATATCGTATACAATCTCGACCCGCTTTTCATCCAGATAACTCATGTTTGTCTGGACGCCCCGTTTTTCCACACAAAGGCCCATGATGTTTCCAAGGTATTCTGAAGGAGTGATAATCTCGGCCCGGATATAGGGTTCCTGGGCGCCGGCGACAAGGCCCTCGTCGGGATAGTCCGCGGGGTTGTCGACAAAAATATCCCCGCCGTGGCGCAGATGTACTTTGTACCGCACCGACGGGGCGGTAAAAATAACCGACTGGTTAAATTCCCGCTCAAGCCGTTCCTGTATTACTTCCAGATGGAGCATGCCGAGAAAGCCGCAGCGGAAACCAAAACCAAGGGCGGCCGACGAATCTTTTTCGTAGACAAGCGACGCGTCGTTAAGCTTGAGCTTTTCAAGGCTTGTTTTAAGCTCTTCGTAATCGTTTGAATCCACGGGGTATATCGAGGAAAACACCACGGGCTTGACTTCCCGGAAACCGGGGAGCGCCGCGGTGCAGGGGGCTTCCGCGCCGGTAACCGTATCCCCCACACGCACATCGCTGACCGTCTTGATTCCCGCGACAATATAGCCGACGCCTCCTGCGGCAAGTTCCCCCGTTTCAAAAAGCCCCAGTTTAAAAACCCCGGCGCTTTCCACCTCGTATTCGCCGCCTGAAAACATAAAACGTATCTTCATCCCTTTTTTGACGCAGCCGTCAAATACCCGCAGGTGTACAATAACCCCCCGGTAGGGATCGTAGTGGCAGTCAAAAATAAGCGCCTTGAGGGGAGAGTCGGCGCTGCCCCGGGGGGAAGGAATGCGGCTTACAATCGCCTCAAAAAGCTCGTCCACCCCGGTACCCCGGCGGGCCGAAACCAGCAGGGCCTGTTCGGGATCGAGGCCCAGATCCTTTTTGATTTGGGCTTTTGTTCCGGGAATGTCGGCCGCGGCCATATCGATTTTGTTGATCACCGGAATGATTTCAAGGTTATGTTCCAGGGCGAGGTACATGTTTGAAAGGGTCTGCGCCTGCACTCCCTGGGCGGCGTCCACAAGCAGGAGCGCCCCTTCGCAGGAACTAATCGCCCTGGATACCTCGTAGTTAAAGTCGACATGACCGGGGGTATCAACAAGGTTAAGCTGATATGTGTTTCCGTCCGCGGCGGTGTACGGAATTGTTACCGCCTGGCTTTTAATCGTAATGCCCCGTTCCCGTTCAATGTCCATGTTGTCAAGTATCTGATCCTGAAAATCGCGGTCGTCGACAAGATGGCCTTTCTGGATAAGCCGGTCGGCCAGCGTCGACTTGCCGTGATCAATATGGGCGATGATACAAAAATTGCGGTACAGCGCCGGGCTTTCCGTGTTTAACTCCGTCATAGGGTGTCGGGTGAATCAAGCAGCGCCGGAAGCCTCAGCGAGGTTTCCATATAGTTCATGCGCTTTTTTACGGAAATGTCCAGAAAGGCGACACCCATGTCTTTTTCAACACGGAAAGCCTTTATGGAAACCGGATCCTGTTCGGAAAGACCGGCTTCGTCGGCGACGGAACCCCGGATAACCCGTTTGACCAGGTACGATGTCGAAAGCCCCGTTCTTCCTCCGGGAGAAAGCACAAGCCCGAAAAGGGGCGCCGCCATCCGTTCTTTGCTGTCTTTTTCGGCGGCGGCGGCCAGCGGCAGCTCGGGCCGGGCGGCGGTCATGAGGACCAGCGTTTGCCGTTCCCCGGATTTATCGGAGGTTTCAAGGGCGACAAGTTCCCCCGGCCGGGAAGAGAACAGAACGTCCTGGAGCGCGGGAATAAGGGAACCCTGCTGTGCCGTTATTACGCGTCCGTTTATACTTTCGATAACGGAACCCTCGCGGACTTTTTGTTCCCAGGAAGGGGTAAACGGGGCCACGTACAGGATTTCCACGCCGGGATTCCCGGCGCCGCCGGTCTCGTTCAGGGAAAGCCCAAGCCAGGGCCGTTCCGCCCTGCCGCCCTTGAGCATTGCCGGAAGCGCCGCGGCAAGCCGTTCCGCGGGTACGGCAAAATTAAGCCCCCCGGACTGCCCCATACCGGCAAAAACAATGCCGACAAGCCTTCCGTCCATGTCGACCACCGGGCCGCCGGAAGCGCCGGGGGCTACCGTGGCGTCGATCTGTATCACGTCCCCAATCTGGAGGAAACGGCGGCCCAGCGCCGACACAATACCCTGGGTTACGGTTTTTTCCAGCCCCCCCGGCGAACCTATCGCGTAGACCGTATCCCCCACTTTCGGTATCACCCTGTCCACGACGGGAAAAACATATTCGGGGGTAACGTCCGCCCTGATAAGCGCCAGATCCATCGCCTTGTCCCAGCCCACAACCTTTGCGGGAATACGGACGCTTGAAGCGTCTCCCATGCGGATATACATCCGGGAATACCCTTCGTACGCCGGATCGACTTCGCTGACAATAACGTGGTAATTGGTAATAAGCAGCCCGGATGAATCCACAAAAAACGCCGAGCCGAGAACCCGGTCGGGAAACGCCCTTCCCCGTTCCGTACGGTAACCCCGGTCCACAAAAACGGTCGCCACGCCCTTTATCATGTCCGTTACCGTATCCCGGCCCCCGGCGTATGTACGCAGTTCTTCCGGCAGCGCCGCGTTTTCCACGCCGCCAAGACGCCCGGCGCTTACCGCCTGCACGGCCGCGTCAAAAAAGAACGCCGCGGTCCGGCGCTGTTTCTGGGCAACGGCCTTTTCGAGAAACGGAAGAATGTCGGAAAACGAAAGCGGATCAAGCTCGTGGGATCTGACCGCGGCGAGGAACGCTTCAAGGCTGCTGCCTTTTTCAAGGGCGTCCTTTGCCTGGGCGAGAATAATGTCGGGCTCCATCCCGGTGTTTTCGACAGCTATTCCCAGCGCCGAAAGGGAACGGGCCATGGACGCCGCGTCGTCCCAGCGTTTTTCCCGTACCGCCGCGGCCTGGTTTTCCCGCAGCTTTTCCACCGCGGAATCTTCCAGCCGCTTTGTCCGGGCCTCATCCGCCTCGTCGAAACTCCTCCCGTAAATCGCCCGGTACACTCCGGCAAGGTGCAGGGCCTTTTCCGGGCTGGCCCCGACATTTCTTTCGATATCCTCAAGCCGGTATTCGCTTGTCGACTTCGGCGGGGCAAGGCGTTCTTCCGCCGTCGCGCAGGAAAAAACAACCGCCGAAAAAATGGCGCACAGCGCGAACACGGGGAACGCCCCTGCTTTCACCGGCCGCGCTTCCAACACCCCGCGTTCCCGGGCCGCCGCGTTTTTTTTCTTTTTCTGATTCATCGTTCGGTTTCCCGTATTCCGTCCCCGTCCAGATCCCAGTACCGCTTTACCGTACCGCCAGACTCCGGCACTTCGGCATACTCGTATACGCCGTCGCCGTCCCAATCACACTCCGTGGAAATGACAAGCCCGTATTCAACGCGGCTGTACTGCCGGACCGTTTCCATTCTTCCATCGAGGTCCAGATCGACCCTTTCGACCAACGGCCGCCCCTGGTCTGAAAATTCCGTCTCCGAGACAACGTTCCCGTCAAGGTACACCGCCTGCCGCGCCGCCATTCCTCCGCGGAACTGCGTTACCTCCACGCCACCGGGAAATTCCGCGCTTTCGCGTTCAAGTGCCACCGAAGACGAAAGAAGGCGCCGTTCCGTCAGCACGGCGTCAAGCCCGTCCCGCTGTGGGTACAGGGGCCCGGAAGGAACAAGCTCCGCAAAACGCAGCGGGGTAAAGAAAAAATCCGCAGGACGGGGAATATAGCGCACCCGGTCATAGTCGGTATGCAGCACCGCCGGATACCGCTCCCAGGTAAGGAGGGCTTTTTTATCCCCTATTGAAACATCGGCTTCAAGCGGCGCCCCCGCGCCGAACCGTATTTCCCATTCAGGCGTCCCGTCCTGATCCGCGTCGTACCGGTAGGCCGAAAGCAGGCCGTTCTGATACCGCACGGATATCTCAAAAAAACCGTCCGTATCGGCGTCTTCTCTAATAACACCCGAATAGGCAAAAAGGTTTCGCCGCAGACCGGCGCGCCCCTCTTCGCTCCTGATATTCTTCCACACGTCAAGGATACGTTCCCGGTCCAGACTTGAGACCTTCCGGGAATCTTCGGATACCCCGCCCCCGAACAGTTCCGCCACCGCCTGCCGGTCGTCAATAAGCCCCAGAAAAAGCGCCGGGGAAATACTTTCCGGATCGGGGTTCCCCGCGGCCCCGGCCTGCTCCGCGGCCCGGGAAGCGGCCACATAGCGGGCGGCTTCCTGCACGTCCGGCATAAACGGAACGGCGGCATAGGCAAGACCGGGATTATCTTCAACAAGGAAGGGAAGCCGCCGGAGCGCCAGATCGCGCAGGGCGACAAACCCGCCTTCCGCGCTTTTCCCCCCCAGGGTTTCAAAGAGCAGCCGCACAAACCGAGCGTCACGGGGATAGCGGGAAAGGGCCGCTTCCATAAGCCGGATAAACTCCCCGTCCTCTCCCAGCGCCCGCCTGCAGCGAAGCCGCAGCAACAGGAACTCCCCGTCCCCCGAAATACCCGGATATGTTTCCGGTACGCCCCGGCCGCCCGGCCCGGCGGAAGAAGACGGAACCGGGGAGCGGATTTCATCGGAAGATTCAAGCAGCGCCAGCGCCCTGCCGTAACGGCGCAGCTGGATACAGGTTTCCGCCAGAAGCAGCCGGCAGGCCGCGGCGGAATACCGCCCCCAGCGGCCGTTTTCCAGCGCCGCCTGTCCGGCCTCCAGAACCAGCGCCGCGGGAACGCCCCCGATTTTCCGGGCATAGGCCAAAAGGTACAGAAAATCCGCCGAAACAGGGGCATAGTCCGCGCCCCGTTCCAGCGCCGCCAGGGCTTCCGCCGGTTTCCCCGCCGCAAGCTTCGCTTCCGCCCACAGGACATACCGGTCCGCGGCGGCCGGATCGCCGAAAAGCGGTTCCTGGGCGCCGAGGCCGGAAAGGGCGCAGACGCAGAAAACAACGGAACAAACGATGAATCCTCGCATTGCCTCCATACTACCAGCCTTTGCGATGTTTATCCATACACGGGCGCGGCGTTGACAAAGCGGGGAAACAGGGTACATTCCCCGCTATGGCACCTCTGCGGTTCCCGCAAGCGGATAAAGGCTCTCCCGACAGCGCCCGCCCGGCGCACCCGGCGCGCTCGTCGCACCGGATGCGCCGGGCGCACTGCCCTCCGGCCTGTTTTCCAGGCTCTCCGGCCCGACCGAAGAACCCTGCCGCCTGACCGGAGAGCTCTCCGGCGTGACGGGA
>JAIRWM010000199.1 GCA_031268975.1 Treponema sp.
TTCAATACAAAACGGTTAAAAGACGGGGAGAGGAGGGTCGTCCTTTGACTTTCCTCTCCCCCTTTGTGCCCTTTGTGTCCCGCCGTCCCTGGACGGCTTGGTGGTTACAATTCTTTTTATTATTTCTGTGGGTCAAGTTTAGGGCAAGCCGTGGGGTGGTACGATTTTCGAATAAAGTACCGGAAAAATTGGAAAAACCGCTTTTTTTGAGTATATTTAGTCGCATGGGCGCCAGGACGGATCCTCGATATGAGTCATCGGGGCGGATTTACATCGCTGAAGTTCTCGACACGGAAGCGCTTCTCAAAAATTTGAGCGCCAGCGGGCTTTGTATAGAAAGTACGGAGTTCCTGAATATAACGCCAAATTCAAGATATGCCGCGAAGGTATTCCCGGAAAAGGAATCATTGCTGGCATCTTTTACCGTCAACATAGAGTCAAAGTGGATACGGACAAGAAAAGACCGTTCTGAATCGGGGTTTTTGATCATTGTTCCCCCGGGAATATCCGCGCCGGTACCTGCCGGTTCGCCCGTGGATGAGGCTTCCCGGGGCGACTTGTTAAAACGATACCTCGATTTCCTTACGAAATCCTCAAAACCGGCGGATTAACGGACAAACGCTTTTCACGGCTTGACAATACCCCGTCAATGGGATACACCTTTTGTCAGGTACGACATGGAACTAAAGATTCGAAAGAACGGCAGGATTTATATCATTGATATATCCGGTGAAATGGACCTCTACAACTCCTACAAAATCAAAGAATTGCTGTTAAAAATGATCGAAAAAAAAATAGAACTGTTTATTATAAATCTGAATGATGTTGAATACATTGACTCTTCCGGCATCGGGGCGTTGATCTATATCACCTCTACAATCCGGAAAATGAACCTTTGCCTGGCGATAACGAATGTCCGCGGTTCGGTAAAAAAAGTCATAGAACTTACCAAATTAACGAGCTTTTTTCCCATTACGGCAAGTCTGGACGACGCCATTGAACAGGTGGAAAGCGGCGTTGTTTTAAAACGCTAGGGTAACGCTGATTAGCTTGACGCCGGACTAACGTCCGCAATCGACTTTGCCTCGGGGAAGTCCGTTACACCTTGCCGGCCACAAACGTCGCGTCCGCGTCGGTAAACGGTTTTCCGTACAGGTACTCGAACAGAAACCTCATGTCTTCGGGGGCCATGTCAAGGAAACGGCAGCCGAAGTAACCCAGGGTGTTGTCCCGGTAACGCCGTACAATGCGGGCCGACGCGCTTATGTTCCGGCGGGGTACGGCAAGGCGCACCGCCAGTTCGCTGTCCGGGAGCAGGGCGCTTGAAAGGGACGATGCGTGGGAATAGGCAAACAGCAGCCCCGAGGCGCTTACGTCGACGATTTTTCCCTCAAAGGGTTCGTTTTTTATGCGCCCGGAATTAAAATAGCCGTTACTTTTGAGGGAAAAGGCCAAAACCTTGGAGAACTGGTACAGGGTTTCTATAACGTTATAGTCAAAGGGCAGCTTTCCTTCCTTGTTAATCCAGATATGGATATAGCCGATTACATATTCCTGGAAAAGAATGGGAATCCACGCGTCGGAAAAAAAACCGGCGTCAAACTTTTGCTTTATGAAGCGGTTTATCGCGTCGTCTATATACAGCGGATCGACCCCGGTGCTTTCCAGATAACGGCGGAACATTTCTTCGGTAACAAGGCGCTTTTTGGGGTACGGATCCGCCTGGGGGAAATTCGCCAGGGTCGAGGGCAGATAAAGGCTTTTTCCGGTTTCCGCCACAATCCGCTCTTCGGTGTTCACCGGCTTTGTCTCTTTGAAGATCACCATTTTGTAGCCGCTTGCGTAACCCCGAATCCAGGCCGACATTTGGTCGATAAGCCCCTGGAGGTTTTTCGGATCCAGGTTATTCATCCAGTCGCCGATTTCACCGCTTTCGTATTCCTGTACCTTGGGATAGTTAAGCTGGAACCGGTCGCCCCGGAATGTGAACTGTACTTTTAAATCCGCCGGCGTACTGACCCGGGAATAGGATCGATCGAGATTCTTGAAAAGGTATTCGGGCGTATCCGCGGTAATCTCGGTGTCTTTTACGCTGCTTACCTCTATGGAAAAAATGATCACCTGTCCTTTGTAATCGAACATTAAATCCAGTTTTTTCCTGGGCTTAAGCCCGGCAATGGGCCTGTCCGATCTGAAAACAACGCTGTTTTTCGCCGGTTTGTCCATGTACAGTACATATTGGGTTCTTTCGTTCAGGTACATTATGGGGATCTGCTCATCGTACAGAACTTTAAGATGGAAGTCTTTTTCGATACGCTTAATCGGCGTTGACATTGGCTGTCCTAAAAAAAACGTTCATAGGGAGTCATATCCGTGCTCCCCGGACCGAAGCGCCCTTCGTTTAAGGGCCGCCTCTGATCCAGAATAAGATCATCGAGATACCATGCCGACATTTCGGCATTTTCCCCCGAAACCTGATTCGATCTTCTGAGAAACATTTCTCCGGTAACCACCGCCTCTCTTCCCAGAAAACGTACCATGAACGATACGCTGCCGTCTGCCTCTGTCCGCCCGCCGCCTATCCGGGCGTTCCGTATTTCCATGTCCGCAAGGGACTGGAGAAGCTGTTTCGCGTGTTCCGGCAGATCTTCGCCGTTTCCGTCCGCCAGCCTGCCGGCGGCGCGCCGGGCGAACTGGTACGCTTCTTCCCCGGCCTCCCCGCGGCCAAGTTCGCCTATCCAGTAATCCGCCGGAAAGCGGGGGGCTTCGCCGTACCGGGGTTGTTGAAGCTCCACCGGAAAGGCCGGCGATCCGTCACTTTGGGCAAAAAGGGGAACGCTTAGTTGTACCGCCAGGTACAGGACAAGAACGCGCCGAACTCCACACATGCGGCTATTGTACCAGCAAGACAAGGGAAGGTCAAATCCACGGAAACGGCGGCCGCTTTTCTCCTTAAGCCCGGCATGGTATAATTCCCCCATGAAAGCACTTTTTATCGGCGGAACCGGCACTATCAGCGCGGCCGCGAGCGAGCGGGTACTGGAACTGGGCGGGGAGCTGTGGCTGCTTAACCGGGGCGGCCGTTCTCACGGGGCGGAAAAAAGCGGCGCGAAGGCCGGGGCGGGCAAGCCGTTTGAGACGCGGGAAAAGCTTCATCACATTCAATGCGATATTTCCGGTGAAAGCGGCGCGGCGGAAAAACTTTCGGGGCTTGATTTTGACGTTGTGGCGGATTTTATCGCGTATAATCCTTCCCAGGTTGAACGGGATTTCAGGCTCTTTCAGGGCAGAACGTCGCAGTATATCTTTATCAGTTCCGCGTCGGCCTATCAGAAACCGCCTGCCGATTACCGGGTAAGCGAGGCGACGCCGCTGGCCAATCCGTACTGGGACTATTCCCGGCAAAAAATCGCCTGCGAAGAATTTCTTTTAAACGTATACCGAAACGAAGGGTTTCCCGTAACCATTGTCAGGCCCAGCCATACGTACGACGAGCGCAAGGTTCCGCTGGCTGTCCACGGCAAAAACGGCAGTTGGCAGGTGATAAAGCGCATCATCGAAGGAAAGCCGGTTATTATTCACGGAGACGGAACCAGTCTGTGGACCATGACCCACGCGAAGGACTTTGCCCGCGCGTTTACCTCCCTTATGGGAAACATTCACGCCTCAGGCGAGGCGGTACAGATTACCGGCGACGAAACGCTTACCTGGAACCAGATTTACGAGGCGATCGCGGCCGCACTGGGAAAACAACTTAACGCCGTACATGTCTCCAGCGAATTTCTGGCCGCCGCCGGCCGCTTTGATTTTTCAGGCGGGCTTATCGGAGACAAGGCAAATTCCGTCGTCTTTGACAATACTAAACTCAAACGCCTTGTTCCCGGCTATGTGTCGAAAATTCGTTTTGATCAGGGCGTACGGGAAACGCTGGACTACATTCTTTCCCACCCCGAATGTCAGACCGATGACCCGGAATTTGACACGTGGTGCGACAAGGTAATTGCCGTCCGGGAAAAAGCGCTGGCCGCCTTCCGCGCATAACGATGATTTCAGTACCGGTCAAGATAGACATTTTTTGATATTTCCGGTATTATATGTATGATACAACTACATGGAGGGTAACATGGCATACAAAATCAATGATACCTGCGTCAACTGCGGTTCCTGTGACAGCGAGTGTCCGGTGGAGGCAATTTCCGAAAAGGACAACGCCCGTTGGATAGATCCCGTCAAGTGTCAGGACTGCGGCGCCTGCGCGGCGGTCTGTCCCGCGGAAGCTATTTCAGCGGGCTGACGCGGCGGAAAAAAACCGCCGGAACGTGCGGGAATTATCGCGGACCGGGAGGCTCTCCCCGGAGGGAGATACCGGTGTTCCGTATTTGTTTTCAATCATGAAACGCCTGCTTCCGGCATTGCTGCTGTTCCGGGCGGTTTTTCCCGCCTGGGGCGGTGATTTCCCGGTTATCACGCGGCTGGACAGCCGCGATCCGGTATTCAGGCAGTACGTGGAAGCGGTTGACCTGTCGCGCCGTTTAGTTTACGGCAAACGGGAAGATCCCAAAAAGCTCGCCGAAAACCTCCGTATTTATTCCTATGTGTTGTCGGATGCCGATGACATTCTCAGCCTCGCCGCGCGCTGTAACATTCCCTACGCGGGCATAGCGACGCTCAACCGTATATCCCATCCCGAATCCATGCCACGGACCGTACTGCTTCCCTCTGTTCCCGGAATTTTTATCCCCGAAACGCCTTCCACCGATCTTGAACAGCTTATCGTTTCATCGAGAGACTGGTCGGGCGGGGTAATTGTTACCATCGAAGGGGAAATCGAGGGAAAAAACAGATATATTTTCCTGCCCGGCGAGGATTTCAGCGCTACCGAACGGACGTATTTTTTCAACACCGGCTTCCGTTTCCCGCTGCGGGAATACCGCATAACCAGCGCGTTCGGACCGCGGCCAAGTCCGTTTACCGGAAGAATACAGAACCACCGGGGTCTGGACCTGGCCGCCCCCAGCGGAACAAACGTATACGCCGCCCGGGACGGCAGGGTCGCGGAAACCGGAACCGATCCGGTATACGGAAATTACATCATCGTCGCCCACGACGATAACTGGGTGAGCCTCTACGGGCATCTTTCCGCCGTAAATACCGTCGTCCACAGCCGGGTAGGCAGGGACAGCGTTATCGGCCGCGTCGGCTCCACCGGACAGTCGACCGGTCCCCACCTTCACTTTGAAATCAGGAAGAACGGACAGGCGCTGGATCCGGGAAAGCTCCTCTTTAAGTGAGATGAACCGGGGGGCGGCCGCCGGAATCGCCGCAGTTTTTTAAAAACCTCAAGAAATATTCCCGAAAACCGATAAAATAAGTGTCGGACTTATAGTTCCCCTCCCAAATCACTATATTTCCGGCATGCCTCAAGGGCAGGGCTCATAGCGGTTATCCGCTATGAGCTTTTTTTTCGCAACACCCCTTCTCTGTATTGCCGTTACTGTGTACAGAGACAAGCCATGCTTTATGGCTGCCGTGGGAAAATGCGCTCCCCCGTCGGGACGGAGAACTTGACAAAACAGGCGGCTCATCATACCCTTTTTATGATGAAAGACTTTATCCTTGTCCGGGTTATAGCGGTTTTTGTCGTTCTGGCTGTCGGCGCTATAGGAATAGCTCTTGGTCTTTCCCTCGCGGAAACGGTCAATATACAAAATACGGAAAATTTTACAGACTTCAACCCTGCCCTGCCGACAAAAATACTCGATGTCTCCGGCGAGGTTATAACCGAGTTCGTGTCGGAAGAAAAACGGGAGCTGGTTGCCCTAAACGAGCTGCCCCGGCACCTGATTCTGGCGGTGCTCACCCGGGAAGACCCGGATTTTTACAACCACAAGGGGTTCAGCCTTCGCGGCATCCTGCGGGCGGCGCTGGGGCGGTTAATAGGGAGGAATCTCGGCGGGGGTTCCACCATAACCCAGCAGGTGGCGGGAACCCTGTACCTGAACCGCATGGAAAAGACGATTTCCCGGAAGGTGCGGGAACTTTGGTGGGCGTTCCAGATGGAGCGCCGTTTCTCGAAAAATGAAATCCTCGAAATATACCTTAACTACATGAATATGGGGCCGGGTACTTACGGCGTGGAAGCTTCAAGCCAGTATTTTTTCGGCCACAGCGCCCGGGAAGTTACCCTTGCCGAAGCGGCGGTGCTCGTCGTCCTGCTTTCCAGTCCGACAGGCTACAATCCCCTGTTGAATCCGAATGTCGCGCGGGGAAGGCAAATCGACGTGCTGACCAAGATGGTAGACGCCGGGTATGTCACGAAGGAGGAAGCGGATTCCTCGTTCCAGGAATATTGGGAAAACTACGACTATACCAAGGTTTCCGCCTCGGCCTATTACAGCCGGGAAGACAAGGCGCCCTGGTTCAGCGAATATGTGCGCCGGGAACTGGACGACATTATGTACGGTGAAAGGAACTATTACCGGGACGGCTATACGGTGTATACCACCATGGACATGCGGTTTCAGAGCCTTGCCGAAACGGGCATGACCGCCGGAATTGCCAGAGGCAACGACATCTACCGGAGAATTTCCGGTTCGCGGCTCAGCCGGTCGGAAGGTACCTTTGCCCCCATTGTTAACCTGTTGACCCTGACGTTCAACCTGGACGGCATTCACACCGCCGGGAGCGGCCAGGAAGAACGGCGGGCGATAAACAGATACACAAAAACGATAAATCCGATTGTGGACATGGCTTCGCTGGTTTTTGATCTTCCCGAACTGGAACCGCTTACCAAAACGTCCTACACAAGGCTGAAAGCCATAAGCGAGGAAAACATTGTCGAAGGCGCCCTGATTGTCCTGGAAAATGACACCGGTTACATCAAGGCGATTATCGGCGGATCCAAATACGACGCAAACAATCAGCTTATCCGGGCCACCCAGGCGAAGGTAATGCCCGGCAGTTCGTTCAAACCGCTGTACTATTCGGCGGCCATAGACTCCCGCCAGTTTACCATGGCGACCCTTATTTACGACTCGCCGATGGTCTTCGCGGGCAGCAACGGAATTCCCTATATTCCCAACAACTATTCGGGTACCTGGCGGGGACCCGTCCTGCTTTACCAAGCGCTGGCGTCTTCCCTTAACATTCCGGCCCTGAAGATTCTTGACGGCATTGGTTTTGACGCGGCGATCAACCGGGCGTCGGCCCTTTTGGGGGTTACCGACCCCGAAGAAAAACGGAAGACCTTCCCCAGGGTTTATCCGCTTGGCCTGGGGATTAGTTCCGTATCTCCCCTTCAAATGGCCAGGGCGTACGCGATTTTCGCGAATCAGGGCAGGGACGTAACGCCTTTGGCGATTAAAACCGTGGAAGACCGCGACGGCAGGATAGTTATTGATTACGAGCGGGACGTGCGGCTTCGGCAGCAGCAAATGGGAAGCGGCATCCAGGTGATAAGCCCGCAAAACGCCTATATTATGACGCGGCTTTTGTCCCAGACGATCAATGTCGGCACATTGGCCGTAGCGTCGGGTTTTGGGTCAAAGCTCACCGTGCCCGACGAAAAGGGGACAATGTACCGCCTGCCGGCGGGCGGCAAAACCGGTTCTACCCAGAACTGGTCCGACGCCTGGGTTGTGGGAATTACCCCCTATTATACGATTGCCATCTGGTTCGGTTTTGACAAACCGGGCAATTCGCTGGGAAACGACGTTACCGGCGCGTCCCTGGGTGGCCCCATTTGGGCCGACCTGATGCACGAATACCACCAGGGCCTTCCCCGCCGGGACTTTGTCCGGCCATCCGGTGTGGTGGACGCCACGGTGTGCAGGGATTCCGGGCTGCTCCCGACGCCCGATTGTCCGAACCTTGTAACGCTTTCGTTCCTTGCCGGTACGGTCCCCGCAGTCTCCTGCGATCAGCACGGGGCCGGGGCCGCCAACCCGCGGTATACAATTACCGACGGCTTTTCGACAAGCGCGGCGTTTTTGGGCGATGATCTTACCTCGGAACTGCAAATGCCGACTCTTCCTTTGGAACTTATGAATGATCTGCCGGATTCAGGCCAGAGAGAAAACAGTCCCGGCATGGGGGTTGAACTGCCCAGCTATAATCCCCTTTTGGACTAAGGGCGCCGGTGCAGATTCCCATTTCTGAAATAATCGTAAAAAAACGGGTACGGAAAGAAATGGGGGATCTGCGGGCCCTCGCGGACAGTATGAGCCGGATCGGTCAGATAAGCCCTGTTGTGATTACCGAAAAAAACGTACTGCTTTCAGGCGGGAGGCGGCTTAAAGCGGCAAAGACCCTTGGATGGCAGACGATAAACGCCGTCGTCGCCAGGCTGCCTGAGGGAATAACGCCGCTGGAATTTGAAATCGAAGAAAACGAGCAACGCCGGGATTTTACGCCGGAAGAATCGGCCGGGGCCGCCTCAAGGCTCTACCGGCAGAAACATCCCGGCCTGTTCCGCCGTCTCTG
Organism: Treponema sp.; assembly: GCA_031268975.1. Taxonomy (GTDB): domain Bacteria; phylum Spirochaetota; class Spirochaetia; order Treponematales; family Breznakiellaceae; genus JAIROH01. The sequence goes on from JAIRWM010000199.1 coordinate 8,482, forward strand.
GAATTGTATTGTCCGGTTTTTTAAAAAACTTTTTCACCGCGGCGGTTTGGATAAACCGGCGGCTTTTCATCAAATATAAAAAAAGGAACACAGGGCTTTTACATCATGAACAGGTATATTGAATCAATCCGAAAAGCTGTCGAAATGCTGGTTAACAAAACCGGCCTTGGAATGCGGGCAAAGCTTATCATCATTTTTGTCATTATCAAGGTCATTCCCCTTCTGCTGCTTACCAGTATAGCGTGGAGTCAGGCGGTGCGGCTTGGGAAAGCCCTTGAAAAACACAGCGGGGAAATGGCCGAAGAAGCGAACAGCGCCCTCTTAAAAACCGGGGAAATCGCCATCAACGATTCGCTTAACGCCCTTAACGCCAGCGCCACAAACGAACTGGAACGGATGAGTACCGACCTGGCAAGACAGGTGGCCGGTTTTCTCTATGACAGGGACAGGGATATTTTGTACGCGGCTTCTCTTGCCCCGTCGGAGGACAGTTACCGGCACTTTATACAGGCAAAAACAGGTACGCTGATCCGGCAGGATCAGTGGGTTCTTTCCGACGATAAAACACGGTGGGTTCCGAAAGAGCCCCTGCCGCAGGGAAAATACAGTCCGTCGAACAATCCGGAAAACGACACATCGTACCATAACAGACCGGCGGATCTTTTTAAAACAGAAGAGCGGCCCCTGTACCTTGAAATGACATATATCGACCTTTCGGGGAACGAAGTCGTCAAAGTTACGTCCTCTCCCCGCATGGACAGCCGGCTTAAAAACATCAGCTCCCGGAGCGGCACGTATGTCAGGGCGGAAACGTACTGGCCCGAGCTGGGCAGGTTAAAACCCGGAGAAATATACGTTTCCGACGTGATAGGCGCCTATGTAAGAAGCAGCCTTATCGGCATGTATAACCCGGAAAATGTCGAACAGAGGGGCCTTAAATGGCAGCCGGAAAACGAAGCGTACGCCGGTATGGAAAACCCTAACGGAAAACGGTTTAAAGGCATTATACGCTGGGCCGCCGCAGTGTACCGGGACGGGGTAAAAACAGGCTACGTTACGCTGGCCCTGGATCACGACCATGTTATGGAATTTACCGATCACATTACCCCGATGGAAGAACGGTATGTGGAAATGCCCAGCGCCTATGAGGGAAACTATGCTTTTATATGGGACTACAAATGCCGGAGCATTTGCCATCCGCGGCATCATTCCATTGTGGGATACAATCCCCAAACCGGAGAACCGGAAGTTCCCTGGCTTGAAGAAAGCATTTACGCCTCATGGCAGTCAAGCGGCAAAAGCTATACGGACTTTATCAAAGATGTCCCGGAATTTCAGGATCAATCCAGGAGCAAAAGCCCGGCGGCGGAACTTACCGCGGCGGGACTTGTCGGCCTTGACGGACGCTACCTGAACAACGCTCCGCAGTGTATCGGGTGGTTTGACCTTACAAAAGAAGGCGGGTCGGGATCGTTCCTTATATTATGGAGCGGTATCTGGAAACCAAACACCGCCGCGACCATTCCTTACTACACAGGCCACTATGGAAACACAAAACGCGGTTTCGGTTTTGTCGCCATAGGAGCGGGGCTCGAAGATTTTCAAAAGCCCGCCAGGGAAACAGAGGCGGCGCTCAGGGCGTTGACTACAAACGCCAATGCCGAACTTTCCGGTTTTGCCCGTGAATCACAAAAAACCATTTCCCGCAATCTTTTTAAAACAACCGTTTCCCTGGCGGCTTCCGCCGCTTTTATGATCGTTCTTGTGGTGATTATCGCCGTCTGGATGGCGTCTGTTCTGACAAGAAACATTACCTGGCTTACAGACGGCTTTTCCCGTTTCCGCGCGGGGGAACGGCAGTTCCGCTTTAACTCAAAAAGCAGGGATGAAATCGGGGAACTGGCCAAATCTTTTGACGAAATGGCAGACAGCCTTAACGCTACGGTAAAAAATCCCCTGACGATCATCAACCTGGATCACAACATTGTTTACATGAACGAGGAAGGGCTTGACTGGGTAGGGTTTTCCCTTGATGAAATCCAGGGAAAACCCTACGGCGACATCAGTTTTTTTCCGGCCGGTTCGCCGCAGGATCCCATACGGGCGCTGGAGGAAGGCAGACAGGCGGAAGTGCTTTACATACCAGATCAGGATCGTTATATGCAGGGAAGCGCCAATTGGCTGCTGGGAGCTTCCGGCGAAAAAACGGGGATTATTGTCGCCTCCATGGATGTAACGGAACTTATCCGGGTGCAGAAAAAGCTTGAAGACGCGGTTTCAGAGGCGAACCTGGCAAACCAGCACAAGGGAGATTTCCTTGCAAGAATGAGCCATGAAATACGCACTCCGATGAATGCCATCATCGGCATGACGGAAATTGTCAAAAAGAAAATTATCGCCGCGGCCGGAGGAGCTTCCCTTTCGCCGGGACAGGCGGGAATTCCCGGCGACAGCATACGTTCCGATTTGCAAAAAATAGAAGCTTCTTCCCAGCATTTACTGGGGCTTCTTAACGACATACTGGACATTTCCAAAATTGAAGCGGGGAAGATAGAACTAAGCTCGGAAACGATGGATCTGATAAAGCTTGTAAAAACCGTGGAATCCATCATCAGGCCGCGCTGTGAAGAAAAAAACATCGGCTTTACAACCAATTTTAAGATTACCTCTCCCGCGGCTTTTGAGGGAGATCCCCTGAGGCTCAGGCAGGTTCTTATCAATCTGCTGGGGAACGCCGTTAAATTTACCCCGGAGTGCGGAACCATCACCTATACCGTTGTTGAAAAAGAAAAACAAAACGGTCAAACCAATATTCTTTTTTCCGTAAAAGACACGGGCATAGGCATAAAAAGCGAAGTTATTCCCATGCTGTTTAGGCCTTTTGAGCAGACCTCGGGAAACATAGCCAAACGGTACGGCGGTACGGGACTGGGGCTCGCGATTTCACAGAGCATTGTCCGGCTTTTCGGCGGCAGCATTGCCGTTCAAAGCGAAGAAGGAAAAGGCAGCGAATTCAGTTTTTACCTTACCCTGACGGACGCCGTCTCCGGGAACGACGAGCACATTCCCGAAGACGCCACGAACCGGCTTGCCGGAAAAAGGGCGCTTTTGGTTGATGATGTCGCCATTAACCGGATGATTGTCGCCAACCTGCTTTCGTATACGGGACTAAAAATCGAAGAAGCGGAAGACGGAAAAGACGCCTTAGAAAAATTTTCCGAGTCTCCGGAAAACACGTACAATATCATTTACATGGACATTCAAATGCCCGTTATGGACGGATACGAATCTGTCGCGGCGATACGGGCGCTTGACAGGGCGGACGCGAAAGCAATTCCCATTGTCGCCCTCACCGCCAACGCGTTCAAGGAAGATATAGAAAAGGCTGTTTCAAGCGGAATGAACGCCCATCTGGCAAAGCCTATCGAAGTGGACAAATGCCTTGAACTGACGTTTAAGCTGCTTGGAATGTAGCCGGTTATACGCGCCGGGGATTACGGCGACTTTTTCTCAAAGTGGGAAAATTCCATGGTGAATGTCGCCCTGCCCTGGCTTACGCTGCGAAGAGAGGTCATAAAGCCGAACATTTTCGCCATCGGGGCGGCGGCCTTTACCTCGTCGCCGCCGGCTTTTGTTTCCATGCTCAACACCTGGCCGCCCCGCTGGGTAACAAGGCTTATCACGTCTCCCACAAATTCGCCGGGCGAAAAAAGATCTACCGCCATAATGGGCTCAAGCAAAAACGGCTGGGCTTCCCGGGCAGCTTCGTCAAAGCCCATGCTCGCGCAGGCTTCGTAAGCCGCTTCCGTACCGGTAAGCTCGGAATACTCAATGCCTGAAAGGGTTACCCCGACATCGATACAGGGATAGCCAAGGACTATGCCCGACGCCAACGCCCCGTTAACGCCCCGCTGTACCGCCTGGAACACCGCGTCGGGAATGCGGCTTTTGTTTTTTACGCCGCAGAGATAGCGGTTGCCCGAACCCCGTTTAAGCGGCTCAAGGCGCAGGGTCACTTCGGCGGCGTTTTCCCTGCCGGCTATGACCCGCGAAAAATTTTCCGTTCTTTCCACGGTTTTCCCGATGGATTCGCGGTATGTTACCTGGGGGCTCCCCGCCCTGGCCGAAAGATTATAGTCTTTAAGAATTTTCGTTACCAGCACGTCAAGGTGAAGTTCCCCCATGCCGGAAATAATAAGCTGCCCGGTCTCTTCATTTTCCCTGGCAGTAAATGTCGGATCTTCCCTGGAAAGAATCTCAAGGATTTCCTTGAGTTTTTCGCCTTCCGAAATGGTTTTCGGCTCCAGCGAAACTGAAATAACCGGCTCCGGAAACCGCATTCTGTCCAGCAGTACGGGCCAGCCTTCGCTGCCAATTGTGTCCCCGGTTTGGGCGGCCTTCATCCCTATAATGACGCCTATGTCCCCGGCCGAAAGACAGTCCATCGGCTCGGATTTATTGGAATGCATGCGGAGTATGCGGTTCACCCGTTCCCGTTTCCGTTTTCCGATATTGTAAACCACCTGCCCGCTTTTCAACAAACCGGAATACATCCGCACATAACACAGACTTCCCGCTTCCCTGTCGTTCTGTATCTTGAACACCAGACCCAGCGGCTGACCGCGCGGATCGCAGGGGACCTCAACGTCTTCTTCTTTTTTAGGATGATGCGCCGTCGCCGGCCGCGCCTCTCCGGGTGAAGGAAGAAAATCCACGACGGCGTCAATAAGGGGCTGTACCCCCAGGTTGCGCCGGGAAGCTCCGGCCAGAACAGGCAGCAGTTTGCGCCCGATACAGGCCTTGCGCAGTTCTTCCCTCAAAAGGGGCGCTTCTATTGTTTCCCCGGAAAGGTACTTTTCCGTTATGACATCGGAAAAAGCCGAAAGGGTGTCGATAAGCCTGTCCCGCCAGGCCCGCGCGTCTTCCAGAAGTTCCCGTGAAACCGCCGCACGTTCCATTTTCTCGCCGTCCGTGGAAGCGTCCCAGCGGAGCTCTTCCATTGTCAAAAGATCAATAACCCCTTCAAAGGAACTTTCCTTTCCAATGGGAATTTGCAGGGCGGCGGTTTCAATGCCGAATTTCTCCTTTATATCAGCCAAGACCCGTGAAAAATCCGCCCCTACCCTGTCCATTTTATTTACATAACCGACACAGGGAACAAGGTACCGTTCCGCCTGCCTCCACACTGTTTCCGTCTGCGGCTCAACCCCATGAACCGCGTCAAATATCGCGACGGCCCCGTCAAGCACCCTGAGGGATCGTTCCACTTCCGCGGTAAAATCCACATGACCGGGGGTGTCAATAATGTTGATCTGAAACTGTTTGTTTTCCCGCGTCCAATACGTTGTGGTAGCGGCGCTTTGAATGGTAATTCCCCGTTCCTGTTCCTGCTCCATCCAATCCATAATCGCCTCGCCGTCGTCCACTTCGCCGATTTTATGGCTCTTGCCCGAGTAGAAAAGGATGCGCTCGGTAGTGGTAGTTTTCCCGGCGTCAATGTGGGCCATTACGCCGATATTGCGGATGAGGGAAAGAACGGACTGGTTTGAGGCGGCCATGCGGGTATTGTAACAGGTAGTAAAGGAGTATTACAATGGGCTTTCATGAAAGACTCGTTATCATATGTGCTGGTCACACCTTACACCGTCGCCAAAAGCCGTACCGGGGGAGTGATCGCCCGGCTTTTATCGCGGCTTGATCTTGAACTCGCGGGCGCCCAGATGATCGCTCCTGATGAAACATTCGTCGCGGAATACGCCCGGCAAATTCGCGCACAGGCGCGGCCCACCGATCCGGGCGGCAAGGCGGCCAGACTGCTTTCCGAATATGTGGAAAACAATCTGTATTCCGGGGGAAGGGGCCATCGTACCCTGCTTCTTATTTTCCGGGGCGAAGACCCGACGGCCAAGCTTTCCCGGATTTGCGGCGCCCTGTATTCCGAAAACAGGGGCATTGAATCGGTTACCGGGGAAACCATCCGTGACACATACGCCGACCTGATCTATTCAGCCGACGACCCTTCCCGGGTAACGTACTTTGAACCCGCCGTTCTTACCGCCCGAAACCAGGAGTCGGCTGATACAAACCTAACGCTTTTTTCCCGGTTTCTTGACGGAAAAGAAAATGTCGTTCACAACATTGACTACCCCGATCCATCGAAAATTGAACAGACCCTGGTAATTATCAAGCCGGACAACTGGACCTACGCATCGTCCAAACCGGGGACAATTATCGATATGTTTTCAAGAACGGGGCTCCGCATCGTGGCGACAAAGCTTCACCGGTTTTCCCTTGCACAGGTACTTTCGTTTTACGGCTCGGTAAAGGACGCCCTTAAAAAGAAACTCGCCCCCAGCGCCGGGGAACGGGCAAAAGAGCTGCTTGAAAAAGAATTTAGCATAACGCTTAACAAAGATACCGGCAGAACCATTGTTGAACAATTCGGCTCAGCCTACGCGGAACAGCAGTTCAGCCAGATCATCGCCTTTATGTCGGGCATCACCGAAGAAACATGGCCGTCCGTTGACAAAGACAAACCGGGCCCTGTTAAATGCATGCTGCTTCTTTACGAAGGAGAAGACGCCGTCAACAAAATCCGCGAAGTACTCGGCCCCACCGATCCGCTCAAAGCGCCGGGAGGAACAGTCCGCAGGGATTTTGGAAGCAACGTGATGGTCAACACCGCCCACGCGTCCGACTCCGCGGAAAATTCCAGACGTGAACAAAACATCGTGAAGATCAACGAAAACAGTCTTAAAGCGGTTATTGACGAGTACCTGACGGGCAAGTAGTATGTACTAACGCCGGGATGGTGGAATGGTAGACACCGGGGACTTAAAATCCCCTCCCCGCAAGGGGGTACGAGTTCAAATCTCGTTCCCGGCAGAATGATTGACACTCACGCTCATCTTGCCATGCTTGCGGAAAAGGGCATTGACGTAAATACCCGGCTCGTGGAACTGTTCGGAACCGGGGTGGATTGCCGGGATCGTCTGTTGACGGGAATTATCGATGTAAGCCTCGCCCCGGGCGATCTTCCGGTCCGTATACAGGTGTTTTCCCGGTTTCCCCGCGTGCGTTTCGCGAGCGGTCTCTGGCCGCACGATGCATCCATACGGCGGCGAAACGAACTTGTTCCCGCGCTGGAAAAAGACATCCGCGCCGCGCCGCCGGGTCTTGTATGCGCCCTGGGGGAATTCGGGCTGGATCGCCACCGGAACGGCGAAAACCATGACGGCAGGATCGCCGGTGCGGCGGACGAACGGGAGCTGATGGAAATGCAGCTTGAACTTGCCGGGCGTCTTAATCTGCCGGTAATCATTCATTCACGGGATGCCCCTTCGGAAACGGCGGAAATTCTCAAATCCTACGCAAACGTCCACGGGGTGATTCATTGCTTTTCCTACGGCGTCCCGGAACTGAAATCCTTTCTTGATTTGGATTACTTTATTTCCTTCGCGGGGAATCTTACATACAAAAACGCCGGCAACATACGGGACGCCTGCGCGCTTGTTCCCGCCGGCAGGCTGCTTCTGGAAACCGACTGCCCGTTCCTCGCCCCGGTTCCGTTCAGGGGAAAACCCGCCGATCCGGGAATGGTGGCGGAAAATTACAAGCTCGCCTCGGAACTTCGCGGAACAGACATCGAAACTCTGAAGGAACAAACCCGGGAAAACGTAAAAGAACTTTTCGCCGTGGAATTTTAACGAGGTAAGGGAGCCTGTTAGCGGTCTGCAAGGAAGTTGCTCGATAACTCGAGGTTATCGAGCAATTCTATTTAATAAATTATCAAAATCTATTATTTTTCCATGTAATAATGCAGTTTTTCTCGCTGGTCAACGGTACTTCATTTATAATAAATGAGTTAGGAATAAGTTTTAACAATTCGTCTTTTTTATAACTTTGAAAATACTCAGGCGATATATCATTATATGTGATATACCCGCAATTTGAATTCAATATTATTTTATCCAGATAAACATCCTGGATTTTTCTTGGAAGTTCTGTGAAAGCGTAATTGCTGATAACCAAATCATATTGATTTTTTTTAAGTTCATTCATAGTTTTATATTTCATAACAGAAGGTAATACAAAACCGTCTAAATAGCATTGCGACAAAAGTAAGGCAGGTTTAATATCAACCAAAGTGTATTCTTTTGGCGATGTAATACTGTTAATCACTCGGCATTGACCGCCATACCCAACGCCTATTTCAACAATATTCAATTTATCTAGTGAATCAAATAAGTTTAATAAATCGGCTAAAACTTTTGTGTAACGCAGTGTTGAAGGGCATATCTTCCCCGTGGATTCATATTCAACCAGATCGGGGTTTCCATAAATATCGTTTTCCTTTATTTTTTCAATATCTTTTAGCAATCCTGGCCTACAGTCATTTATTGCGGCAAGATATTCTCGCCCTAATTGAGGCGTGACATGTTCCAGTATTTCTCGATAAATAGAATTCTGCCGAAAATTTGAGAAAATGAGCACGTCATTGCTTGCTTTAAGACAAAAATCCGGGTATTTACCATTATCAGACACGCTTGTTTTTAATTTTACAGGAACAATATTCCCCCTCTTGCGGTTCTGATATATTCTCACAATAGCGTAGGGCATCATACCTTTTACAATTTTTCTCACGAAACTCATACGCCTCTATACCTCATCGCTGTAGTGCTTTTCGCCAAAATCAGTTTTTTACCGACTCCCTTGTCGATTTTCTTCATTTTGCGGGGAAAAGGTACCGGCAGTTATAACCCTTTCCCTTTTCCTGGCAGCAAAGTGCAGGGCCTGTAAAATACCGGCCATATATTCCTTGTCCCTGTCGTCTAAAAGAGAAAATCCGTGGCAAAGCTTTTCCCTCCTGGCATCCCCTATCTTAGTATTACGCATAGCAATATAATACAACGCATAGCGACATATTGTCAACGCTTTTGTACAAATTTTCAAATATTTCTCATCTTAAAATGTTATAGAAATGGGGGTGAAGGACTATTTTTTATTCGCTAATGTCTACTTTTTTATACGTTTTTTTGGGTTAAAATGACGATACCTCGCGGCAGAGCCACGAGGTATCGTCGCTCTGCAAGGTATGGATTTTATGTGGGTTTAATACCCGCACAAACCAATATTTTAGCTAGCCAAAACCGCCCCGGAGGGGCGGGGTATTAAACCTACTTGCGAATAAATTCGCTACAACTCTTGGGATATTGCGAAAAAACAACTTGCTATGCGTATATTTTTTTGATAACCTTAAATACAGATGTCGGTAAGCACTCGTATCAGAGAGGTTAGAAAAACCCTCAGCCTGTCCCAAAAGGATTTTGCAAAGACAATATGCGTATCCGGTTCCTATCTTGCCGATGTGGAAAATGACTACCGAAAGGTCAATGACCGCCTTATCAGACTCGTTTCTGTAATCCACGGAATAAACGAACAGTGGCTCAAAACCGGTGAAGGGGAGATGTTTTACAAAGCTCCCGATGAAAAGATGGCAAGGGTAATCAGTATTTTTAACAAACTTCCTGCAGACTTCCAGGATTACGCATTGGAACAGTTGGAAAATCTCTTAAAGCTGCGGCAAAAACAGGGTAAAGTGTAAATATTATATAAGTATTGTAGATTTAGTAAGACGTATTGATATACGATTGTGAGTACGTAACGCGATAAGTGCAAAAAATTTTGAAATCATTGGCTGTTTATAATCATAATGTCCTTCCGTATACCGGAAAACCCGGTTTCCCCGTGAATCCAGGGAAACCGTGCGCTGTCCGGGAAATCGCGGCGCACTTTGACTTTGCGCGGCCCTCCTGGACAGCACCGGCCGCCTACAGCTTGAACAGCAGTTCCTCGTAACCGGGGAACGGCCAGGCTTCTTTCGCGGTTATTTTTTCAAGCGCGTCTACTTTCGCGCGCACGGTTTCCATCGCGGGCCGTACCTTTTCAAGATACGCCTTTGCCTGGGCCAGCGAGTCTGCTGTTTCCTGTGCTTCCGAAAGAACGGTCTCCAGTTTTGAAGTGTCGTCGTAAAGCTCCGAGCAAATTTCCGCGATGCGCCTGGCACGTTTTTCCGGCGCGGCGCTCACAGCCCCTATGGCTGCCAGGGTGGAGGCGCTTCCCGCGAGGCCGGCCGCATAGGCGATCGCCGCGGGGAAAATTCTCCGGCGGGCAAGCTCTATGGTAACGCCGGCTTCTATGTTGATCTGTTTGGAATATTTTTCCAGATAAATATGATACCGGCTTTCAAGCTCTTCCTTTGTAAACACATTATGGTTTTCAAAAAGGGAAATGGTCTCGCTCAGGGTAAGCACCGAAAGGGCGTCTACCGCGTTCTTTACATTGGGAAGCCCGCGCCTTTCGGCTTCAAGCACCCATTCACCGGTGTAGCCGTTCCCGTTAAACACAACCCGTTTATGCTTCGCATAAGATTCCCTGATAATCGCCTGAACGGCTTCGTTTTTGTTCGATGCCTTTTCCAGCTTGGCGGCAAATTCGGACAGCACCTGGGCAACCGCCGTATTAAGGTATGTATTGGGAGTCGCGATGGACTGGGAAGAACCGACCATGCGGAATTCAAACTTGTTCCCCGTAAACGCAAACGGACTTGTTCTGTTCCGGTCTGAAACATCCTTCGGCAGGGACGGAAGGCTGGAAACGCCTATTTTGATCGTCCCGCCGGACTCCGTTTTTGCGCCGGATTTACCTTCGGCGATGTTGTCAAATATTTCGGTTAACGGCCCGCCGAAAAAAATCGACACAATGGCGGGAGGCGCTTCGTTGGCGCCCAGCCGGTGATCGTTGCCGGATGTGGCCACAGATCCCCGGATAAGCAGGGCGTAGCGGTCTACAGCCTCCACAACAGCCGCCGCGAAAAGAAGGAAACGCGCGTTGGATTCGGGATTTTCTCCGGGTTCAAAAAGATTGATCCCGTCGTCGGTGGCCATGGACCAGTTGTTGTGTTTGCCCGAACCGTTGACGCCGGCAAACGGCTTTTCGTGAAGCAGACATTCCATGCCGTGACGGCGCGCCACGCTCCGCAATGTTTCCATAACAAGCTGATTTGAGTCAACGGCGGCGGTGGCGTTAAGGAAAATCGGGGCGATTTCAAACTGGTTGGGAGCCACTTCGTTGTGCTGGGTTTTGGCGGGGATGCCTACTTTCCAGAGCTCCGTGTTGAGTTCCCGCATAAAGGCGGCGACCCTTTCCTTGATGGCCCCAAAATAATGATCTTCCAGTTCCTGGCCCTTTGCCGGCAGGGCGCCGAAGATCGTGCGGCCGGTCAGCATAAGATCGGGCCGCTTGTCATAGTATTCCCTGTCGATCAAAAAATATTCCTGTTCGGGCCCGACGGTCGTAACCACACGTTTTGTGGTTTCATTCCCCAGCGTACGGAGCACCCGGACGGCCTGTTTGGAAAGGGCGTCGATAGACTTGAGCAGGGGAACCTTCTTGTCCAGAGCCTGTCCGTAATAGCTGATAAAAGCGGTCGGTATACAGAGAGTCGTTCCCGTCGGATCCTGTTTGAGGAACGCGGGGCTTGTTACATCCCAGGCGGTATAACCGCGCGCCTCGAACGTCGCCCGCAGTCCGCCTGAGGGAAAACTTGAAGCGTCCGGCTCACCCTTGATCAGCTCTTTCCCGGAAAATTCCATCAATACTTTCCCGTCGCCTGTCGGGGCGATAAAAGCGTCGTGCTTCTCGGCGGTAAGCCCGGTTAAAGGCTGAAACAGATGGGTATAATGGGTCGCGCCTTTCTCAATGGCCCAATCCCGCATCACGGCGGCGACAACTTCGGCAATGGCCAGGGTTAATTCTTTTTCCCCCTCCTGAACCGCGAGCACTTCCCTAAAAACATTTTTGGGCAGCCGTTCTTTCATGACGGCGTTGGAAAAACTGTTGGACCCGTAAATTTCGGTTACCGGGGTTTTTGTAAAATCAATCAAACTCATGCAAATCCTCCAAAGTATGCTTACGCTGATTATGCAGCAAAATAGAAAAGCTGTCTGCCGGTATTCCGCGGCAGACAGCAGCCGGACACACAGGGCGTCCGGCGCCTCCTTTTTCGAGTCTCCCGCAATCCGGGAACTATCCTATGGCGATAGATCCGGTTTCGCCGGTTCTAATCCGTATACATTCTTCGATGGGAAGAACGAAAATCTTCCCGTCACCGATATCAGGCGTTCTGGCCCCCTTGATGATAGCGTCAATGGTCGGCTTTACAAAATTGTCGTTTACGGCAATCTCAATCCTGACCTTCTTGAGAAGATTCACTTCTATCTCAACGCCCCGAAACTGCTCCGTGTAGCCTTTCTGCTGACCGCAGCCCATGGCGTTTGTAACCGATATTTTGTAAACCTCCGCGTCATAGAGGGACTGCTTTACTTCATTCAGCGCGTGCGGCTGTATATAGGCGATTACCAGCTTCATTTTCACACCTCCTACATGTTGCTGAAGATTTGGAAGCCGCTGTAGGCTTCACTTTTGTGCTCGGACAAATCAAGCCCCACAAGCTCTTCCCGCGCACTTACCCGCAGCCCGACAACCAGCTTGATGGCAAAGAAAAGTACAAGGCTTGTAACGGCGGCCCAGCCGCCCACGGACACAATGCCGATAAGCTGTTTCCCAAGCTGGGCCGCGCCGCCGCCGTGAAGCAGACCGACTACGCCGTCTTCCGCGGCATTGGCCCAAATGCCTACGGCCAGGGTTCCAAATATGCCACAGATACAATGTACCGAAATGGCGCCCACCGGATCGTCAACCTTGACTATCTTGTCGATGAACTCAACGGCAAGCACCACCAGCACACCGGCGATAAGGCCAATAGCGACCGCCGCTCCGGGAGTGACAACCGCGCATGAGGCGGTAATCCCCACAAGGCCCGCCAAAAGACCGTTAAGCGTCATCGACGCGTCAGGTTTTTTAAACCACGTCCAGGAAAAAATCAGAGCCGCTATCGCGCCCGCGGAGGCGGCCAGAGTTGTAGTTACACAAACACGTGAAATGTTCGCGCCGCTCCAGATACCACCGTCGCCCAGCGAAGTCAGGGTCGACGCCCCGTTAAAACCGAACCATCCGAAGAAGAGGAGCAGCACCCCCAGCGCGGCATAGGGAATGTTGTGTCCCGGAAACGCTTTAACCGTTACCTTGCCGTCCGCGCCTTTAATGTATTTCCCTATCCGGGGGCCGAGAACCGCGGCGCCCATAAATGCCGCCCAGCCGCCCACAGAATGCACGACCGTAGAGCCGGCAAAGTCGTGGAACCCCAGTTTGGCAAGCCAGCCGTCGGAGCTCCACGCCCAATGGCCCGAAATGGGGTAGATGAAGGCGGAAATAAAACAGGTGTAGATCAGATACGACCTGAACTGAGTCCGCTCCGCCATTGCGCCGGAAACAATCGTCGCCGATGTAGCGGCAAACACCACCTGGAAAAACCAACTCTTGTAAATACCCGCGTTTGTCCAGTTTACGTCCATCCCGCTAAAGAAAAATTGATCGCTTCCGACAAGACCCCCGAGCGCGTCTTTTCCGTACATGAACCCCCAGCCGATCATCCAGTACACAATGGCGCCGAAACAAAAGTCCATAACGTTCTTCATGGTGATGTTCGTTGCGTTTTTCGCGCGGGTAAGCCCCGTCTCTACCAGGGCGAACCCGGCCTGCATGATAAAAACCAGGATGGCGCCGGTAAAGAGCCACACCACGTCCAGCGAGAAACCCAGACTTTCAATGGTTTCCTGCGCGAAAAGGGAAACTCCTCCAGCGCATAAAAGCAGTACAGATGCAACTATGAATTTCTTTCGCACTTTTCTGTCCTCCTATAAAGATGCTTCCATCTTCTTAGCAGGAACCGTGCCAGGAGCGGAAAAAGAAAAAAATAACCGCGAATCGGCCCAAAAACATCAATACCGGCAGATTATATTCTTGAAGTTGGCGGATAAAGAGCGGATATGAAGCAAAAAACCGTGACAATTTCGGGTATGAGGCACATATATGGTAAATTTTCCGCCTTCTGTGTATAGTGATTCAGCGTTTACGAAGTCAGAAACCGTCTTGGTTGAGATATATTTAATGAGATTTACCATATATCTACAATAATGTAACTTTTATTATGATATAGTACATTTATGTATGAAATGTGACTATAATTCACGCGAACGACGAACCTCAATGCAGAACCGGCTAACAAAGACAAAAACATACGATATTGGGGAAAAAAAGATAGTGCGGCTGCGTTACGGGTTTAACCGCGGTGGGATAATCGCCTGCCGTTTACTTGCCATTTGACAGGAGCCGTGGTATTTTGTTAGACACTCGGGGTCTATCCATAACGCGGCCCGTTTTCGCGTAAAAAGCGGATGATCGGCTGTAAGGAGGAGTGTAAAAGAATGTGGGGCGAAACACATCCAAAAGGGGAATTTACCACGACAGACCGAAGGTCTGCCCGCACCAACATCACGAATAAATGAAAAAGGCCGGATCTGCATATATAATCATAGATTCCCTGTTGAGTATTTCCGTATTATTTGTTGCGCATGTTTGTGATGGAATTGCTTTACCAAGATATTTATTCAATATTTTATTTCCTCTAATAATGTTGGCTGTGCGGGCTGGGTATAATTACCATATTTTGGCATTTTCTTTAAAAGGTTTTTTTGGACTGGTAATTTTTATAATTTTCTATATTGATTCAAAAAAGAAAAAGGAAGCATTATTCGATTCAAAAATTTTACCATATGTTATTATTCCGGCATTATTTTCTTTTTTTATTTTTGTTGCTCTTGGTCAGACAGGAGAGATTTATTATTTAATCACAAAATTAAAAAGATTAAGCGTTATATTATTGATGATTGGTTTTCCCGCAGGTATAATCGCGGTTGCAACCAAATATAAAAAAGCGCCGGTTATTTCAATTGAGATTCTAACAATCGTAAGTTTTTTCTATAATTTAATTATTTGGGAACTGCCTCATGGTTTTTTTAATGATTTATTTTAAAGTGAACATAACGCGTCTTCTGGGGAAAACCGGTACAACATTACATTTTTGTTATTCTGAACGATTTCCAGTTGATTCCGTAATGGTGAACCCGTAAACCCATCTGGCGTTCGGTGATTCCAAGTTGGCGGGCCGCGGCGGTCATGTTTCCATCGTTACTTTTAAGAGCCTCCGCAACCAGCTCTTTTTCGAGGCGGGAAAGCGCCGCGTCCAGGGTTGTGGTCGGCTCTGTATGGGTGGAACCCGGTGATTGAAGGCTCGGCGGCAGATCGTAAGAATGAATCACCGTGTCTGTCGAAACTATCACCGCCCGTTCAATGCAGTTTTCCAGTTCCCGGACATTGCCCGGCCAGGAATAACTGGCGAGCAGATCAATGGCCGGTGAAGAAATGCGTTTGATAAGTTTGTTGTTTTTTTCCGCGTACCTTTCGGTGAAATAATCCGCAAGGAGCATGATGTCACTTTTCCGTTCACGCAGCGGCGGGACACGGAGAGGAAACACATTGAGCCGGTAAAAAAGATCTTCCCTGAAACGCCCTGCCCTGATCTCGTCCTCAAGGTTTCTGTTCGTGGCGGCGATAAGCCTGACATCGACCTTGATCACCTGGTCCCCCCCTACCCGTTCAACTTCCCGTTCCTGAAGCACCCGTAACAGCTTTACCTGTATCTGCGGTGAAAGCTCCGCTATTTCGTCAAGGAAAAGCGTCCCTCCCTGAGCCATTTCGAAACGGCCCTTTCTGCGGCTTAAAGCCCCGGTAAAAGCGCCTTTTTCGTGGCCAAAGAGTTCGCTTTCGATAATCGATTCGGGCAGAGCGGCGCAGTTAACCTTTACCAACACAGACGCCGCGCGCCGCGACAGCCGGTGCAGTTCCGCCGCCACCAGTTCCTTGCCGGTACCGCTTTCCCCGGTTATCAGCACTGTCGCGCCGCTGGGCGCTACCTGCATGATCGTCTCGTACAGGCCGCGCATTGCCCGCGAAGTACCGACAATGCCGCCGTCAGGCAAGATCCGCCCGGGCGGATCTTGGCCCGGTTTTTTTTTCTGATCCTGGCGGTAATGGAACTGTTCCTCCAGAATTCGTTCCCGCAGCTTCGCCGAATCCGCGATAATCCCGGAAACTTTTTCAAGGAACGCCCTGTCCCGGATCATTTGAAGCTCCGAAGGAAAACCCTGGTCTCTGGATTCCGGATCGTTTTCCCTGATGCGCCGTTCCGCACTCAAGGTTCCCATAACGGCGCCGTTGGAACAAATGGGCACACAATAGTACGTAAGAGCGGACATGTCATCCCGCGTGCGGTTTTTTGCCCTGTTGAGAAAATGAATCTCCTTGGAAAGATCCGGAACGGTAACGGGGATGCCCGATTCAAAAACACGGCCGACAAGACCTTCGCCCAGCCGGTACAGGCCGCGGGCTTTCTCTTCCGCAGTCAAGCCGCACGCTTCTTCAATTTTAAGAAGCCCGGTGGAACGGTCAAGCAGTGTAACCATGCCCCAGGTAAGGCCCGCCCTGAGTTCCAATAACGACAACAGCGGCCCCAGCGCAGCTCTAAGCTCCACATATTTGTCAAAAGTCCGCACGATATCAAAAAGAAGCTCCAGTTCAGCCCGTTCTGTTTGCGGATCATTGTGTTCAATGTAATTATCAGAATTCATGTAAGGGCAGGATACTACAAAAATGTAGGATTGAAAAGGGATGTTCCGAAACGGCCCGCTTGAAATACCGTTGACTATTGAACTATGCGTGATCCCGAAACAGTCTTCACCACTTCGACTTTACTGGGAAACCGGCTGCGAAGTTCTCCGACATGGGAGATAAGGGCGACCATTCTGGTTTCCCGAAGCTCGTCCAAAATATCCAGGGCCTTTGCCAGTGTTTCGTCGTCGAGGCTGCCGAATCCTTCATCAACAAAAACGGCGTCAAGCCGGACACCGCCCGCCCGTTCCTGGATCGAGTCGGCCAGTCCCAGGGCAAGGCTTATCGAGGCCAAAAAACTCTCGCCGCCGGACAGGGTCGCGCAGGAGCGCATTTTTCCGGTATTCGCGTCAAACACCGAAAGGTCCAGTCCCGAAAAGGCTTTCGCGTTTTCACCGGATACGTTGAGGTGAAGGGAATAGCGGCCTTCGCTCATCCGCTCAAGCCGTTTTGTCGCGTACGCGGCGACCTCGGCAAGGTAAAGTCCCAGCAGCCAGGAATCAAACGGTTTCTTTTTCGGATTTTTTCCCGAAAGGTCGTCGTACAGGGCGCCGTATTTTTTCCAGACGACCTCAAGTTCTTGCCGCCGGGCCTCGGCGTTGTCAAGCCGTTCCTTTTCTTTTTCCAGCGACGCAAGTTCCCCGGCGGCTTTTTCCCGAAGCAGAGCCGTTTCTTCCCGCTCCGCCTCCAGCACAGCAAGGCGTTTCCGCGCCTGCCCGGATGTTTCCGGAAGGCCGCCGCCGTCCGGGCCGGGAAGAATTCCGTTTTTATCCAGCGCGTCCCGTTCGGCCCGGAGGGAGGCCAAAAGCCGATCCTGTTCTTCCGCCGCCGAACCAAGCCGGGCCGTTTCGTCACGCAGTTCCCCGCTTCGCTTTTCAATAGCCTGTTCTTCTTCCGGCGCAAGCAGAATTTCCCTGACGCCGCCGGCGCTTTCTTCAACGGTTGATTTCCACAGACCCGATCCGCCCAGGGCTTTTTGCAGTTCCGAAGCGGCGGCGGCAAACGCGGATTGGGCTTCACGTTTTTGTTTTTCCGCCGCCGCATCCGCCGCCACAGCCGCGGCCGCATCCCGCTCAGCCTGTTCCCTGCCTGCGTGGTGTACGGCGGATTGTTTTTCGTATCCGGCTATTTTGTCTTCAGCCTCTTCCAGCGCGGTTTCCAGATCTTTAAGCCTCCAGCGATCCAAAAGATCCGTCTGCTTAGCCGAGCGCTCTTCGAAATCCCGCGCGATATGTCCCCGCTTCTCTTCAAGGGCGGCCAGTTCCTTTTCTTTTTGGGAAAGCAAAAACGAGGTCGCTTCTTTTTCGCGGAACAGATCTTTAAGGCCGACATTCGCCCGCCGGGCTTCTTCCCGCGCTTCGACCAGGGCGTTCAGCTCGGCGAGCGCTTTTCCGTGCGCCCGTTCAAGTTCGTCCGCCGGCGGAGGGAAAGCATCGTCCCGCGCTCCGGCGGCCCCGCCTGAGGCAGGCTGGCCGGAGGCGGCCCCGCCTGCGTCAGGCGCCCAGCGGCGGACGGCCTGCCGCAGCTCCGGGCTTTTTTCCCACAACCGGTGCGCTTCGGCGCCGGTCCCGGCGGCCTGTTTTTCCATGGAGGCGATTTCCCCGGAAAGGCCCAGCGCTTCGGCATACGCCGCGTTCTTTTTTTCGACAAAATCCCCGGCTGCCGTGTTAACAGACAAAAGCCGTTCCTCAATGCCGAAGCGCCTGCCGGAAACTTTTGCCGGTAACGGATGATGGAGCGATCCGCAGACAGGACAGGGTTTTCCGTCTTCCAGACGCAGGGCAAGCCGCGCCGCCATAGTTCCTTCATCCACGGCTTCTTGTTGTTCGCGTAGCTGCTTCCGTTCTTCCTCAAAAACGGCGATATGTTTTTCAAGTTCCCGTAATTCGGTTTCTTTCCGCGCTTTTTCCCGTTTTTTTTCTTCCGCCTCTTTTTGAACGTCCGCCTCCCGCGCGGCAAGCTTTTTCAGATCAAGGAACGCGTCCAGGAGCGTCCGGGCCTTTTCATGTTCAGCTTCGCGCTCAGTCATGCCGGCGGCGGCTTTTTCAAGCGCCCTCTGGCGTCCCTGGGCCAGTGAAAGCTTTGTTTTCAACGCGCCACATGCGGCACGGTTTTCCCCGGCGCGGGCGTTAAGCAGGTCGAGTTCTTCGCGGTATCGCTTTAAAACCAGCGCCTGATCGCGCATTTCTTCAAGAACAGGCCGCCGTTCCTTCATTTCTCCAAGTTCGTTTTCAACGGAGAGTATCTTTTCCCTCTGGTCATCAAATTCCCTTTTGCGGTTTTCCGCTTCTGTCCGTACGGCGGCTGCTTTTTCCGCCTCCAAAAGCGTCTTGTCGAGGGCGGCTTTTTTTTCCAGGGCCGCGGCCGCGAATCGTTCCAGCGGCCGCATGCTCCTTGAAAGGGCAAGGCGCTTTTCGTCACCGGCAAGGAGGGCCGAGCGCCGCGCGTTTTCCCCGGCCTTTTCCTGGATTTCCGAAAGCCGGCGCTGGGCGGATTCTTCCGCGTCCAGAACACGGCAAAGCTGTCCGTATTTTTCAACTGCCGCTTTCAGGGAATGTTCCCCTTCTTTTGCGTCGTCAAGTTTTTTTTCGCATTCGGCGCGGAGGACATGGTAATTTTCAAAGTTGATATGTTTAAGCGTTTCACCAAGACTGCGTTCGGCTTCTTTCAGCGCCGTTTCGGCATCCCTGGCTTTTTCCTGAGCAGCCTTCATAACCCTGGAAACCACTTCAACCGGAAAAAGTTTTCCAAGAATTTTTCTCCGGTCGTTTGTTTTAAGCCGTAAAAATTCCGCGAACTCACCCTGGGGAAGAAGAACAATCTTAAAAAATTCCCCGCTTTCAAGCCCGATAAGATCTTTTATTTTCTCGTCCGTTTCCCGTCTGTTCGCGCAGACGCTGATCCAGGAACCGCCTTCCTTTCTGAAAAGAACAGCCGATTTGTCAGTCTTGACAGCTCCGTCCTTTTGCGTTTCCTGCCGGAGATGCCGTTCAACTTTCCACAGAACCGGACCGCTGTAAAACTCCAGCATGACATTGCAGAATGAACCGGCTCCGGCAAAATCGCTTATCAAAGTATTTTCGTGCCCCGCCCTGCTGCCCGGAACAACGCCGTAAAGGGCAAAGCAGATTCCGTCAAACAGCGTCGTTTTTCCCGAACCCGTTTTTCCGGTTATAAGAAAAATGTCTTCCAGAACGGAAAAATCGAGAGAGACGTTTCCCAAAAAAGGGCCGAAGTTAAACAGTTCCAGATATTTCGGTCTCACAGGCTTTGCTCCTGCGCCTCTTCTTCCAGGCTTTGAAGAATTTCCCCAAAAAGCTCAAGCGTCCCGCCATCCGCCTCCCCGTGGATTTCCTCAAGAAATTCCCTGAAATCGTCAAGCACATTCCTGCTTCCGGTTTTCCGCACCGGCGCTTCGGCTGTTATGGCGGCCCTAGCTTCGTCCTGCCTGACCAAAAGCAGATAAGGAAACCGCTGCCTGAGTATGGGAAGGGCGTTTTCAGTGAGCACGCCGCCGGAAAGGGTGATTTCCAGAAAACAGTTTTCCGCTTCTTTAAGGGATTCGTCCTTGTCCCGCAAAAAACTGCCAAACGATCCGGAAAGCCGCCTGAGCGGACGGCGCGGCGTAATGGGAATCTGTTCTACCCGCCGCCCACCGGCGGCAATCTCGACAGAAAGAAAATATTTTTTGTGATCCGCTTCGTCAAATGAATACGCTATTGGGCTTCCCGAATACCACGCGTTCTTTCCCGCCTTTTGCGGACGATGCAGATGCCCCAATGCGACATAATCAAAACCCGAAAACATGTCCGCGTCCACCGGTTCCGCCTGCCCCAGAAAGGTCCGTTCAGAATCGGAGCTTTTTCCCCCGGAACAAAAAAGATGGGCAGCAAGCAGCGACAACCCGGCGCCGCCAGCCGCGGCTTTTTTCCGCGCCGCTTCAAGCCTGCGCGCGGCTTCCCCCAGCGGGGAAACCGCGCCCTTCCCGGCCACGTCCGAAGCGCCGGGGCTTCCCGGATAGAGGAACGGCAAAAGAAAACAGGCGCAGCTTTCCCCGCCCACTTTGACAATTACAGGATCAAATGACCGTTCCGGTTCTTCCGCTATGTGTATATTGAGTCCGGAAAAAAGCTCCCTTCCGTAGCCAAGCCGTACCGGCGAGTCGTGATTCCCCGGAATTACAAGCACATGAATATCCGGACGGGAAGTTTTTAGCTTTCCCAGAAATCCGCCAAAAAGTCCAACCGCTTCCGGAGACGGTATGGATCTGTCAAATACGTCTCCGGCGATAACAAGGGCGTTGTAGGAAAGATCGGTGAGTATGTCCAAAAGCGTCCCGAGCATATAACTCTGATCTTCAATAAGGGAATACTCATGAAAATTTTTTCCCAAATGCAGATCCGCAGTATGAAGAAATTTCATCATTTCCGCCTGATTATTGGAGTTGTTCGATACCTGAAGTTATCCAACAACTCTGTTGAATAATTCTATTCCTTAATTCGGCTATAGTCACGATAATAAACACCGTAATCAGGGAATCTTAATATACGCCTTCCGCCCATAAGAGTTAATACGAGCTTTCCAGGAGGGAAATCTTCAAACAAATATAAATTATCTGCAAAATTTTGTTTCTCGGTACTGTAAATTCCACCCGAAATTAAAATATGCCTGTCCCAGCCGATTTCGTCATTCGTTAATAAAACCCGGTATACACGGGGATTGTTTGTTTGAAGTATATCAACCGTGTAATATGTTTTCTGTGTATCTGTGGCGGTAAAAAGAATTTTGAAAAACGGATCTATTATCCATTTTGCTTCTGTTGCGTTGTATAACCCTACAGCACGTTCTTTTGTTTCGTTATTCTTAAAATATACCAAATAGATTCGTTTGGATATCTCAAGAGGTGCATTTAAATATATTTTTGGATCGCGGTAGAATGGAACAGCTCTTTCAAAGGGCATATCAAATTCGGAGGCTAAATCCGTAAGCGCGCCGCACAAATCAGGATCGGCATATATTTTTTCGATATAGGGGCGATAATCGATCTTTATATCGTATCCTATTATTGATAAATGGGCGATAATACCCCTCCTCTCAAAATAGTCTTCCAGTATATTGACAGTAAGATCAGGGTCATTTTTCGCAATATATTTTATATCACCGGTATCCATAAATTGATATAAATCCCCGCCAACAAGAAAATACTCTCCTACCGTTTCAACGGTATATATCAACGAATTTTTTCTTTTTGGAACAATCGTTTTTCCGGTTACAAGATTAACCATGCGGTATTTTGAATAATCCTGACGATAAGATCCTATACTAAAACCTGATAACCACGCAATATGGAGTTTATTTCTTGTGTATTGGTTTCCCAAAATCGCCGCGGCACCCCTTCCATTTTCAGATGTAATAAAATATACCTCGTCAAACCTTCCTACCGGAATAACTTCTCCGTCCTTGTTGATTATTGATTCTTCATCAAGCTGGTTGTTTCTTACTACCGCATAATTGCCGGTAAATGGAGATGCAAAAACATATTGCGCCTTAATCACAATTTCCCCGGTATCCTCATCCAGATAGCCCCACAGCTTTTCATTTTTTGAATCATATTCTACAAAAGGTATCAGACTGCCCGCATGGTTTGCCGTTTTCCCGGTTTTTTTTGCATCAATATGGCGGCATCCTGTAAGATAAAATAAAGAGAGTAAACCCATAACAGCGGCAGTATTTACAAATTTAACCATAGCGGTATTATGCATACATAAAGCATTTTGTCAATAGATTTGTTCCAGCATCCAGCCCCGGCGAGGTTCATCGTCAAAAAAATATTGATATTATTGCTTCAACTATATTCGATATCGGCAATATGGTATAATCGGTCCTGCTTTGGATTACCAATATTAAAAAAAGAAGCGGCGTACCGAGTCTCATAATTTTATTTTCAGTCTCGGGACTTAAATTGATGCCCGAAAGAAAAATATGGCTTCCGTCTAACGGAGGAATGGGAAGGATGTTGAATACAAAAAGGCCAAGGTTTGTATAAGACCAGTAAAACAATACATTTGTTACGTAGTCCAATACATTGTAAACGGCTTCACTGCCGGTAGATAATGCCACTGTCCATAAAACTTTAACAAGAAGAATAAACAGTATTCCCAAAATCAAATTCGAGATTGGCCCCGCCGCCGCAATGATTGCCTTATCCCTTTTAGGATTTTTCAGCATGTTCTGATTGAATTGAACCGGTTTTGCCCAGCCGAATCCCGCGATGATTATAAAAATCAATCCAATAATATCAATATGCTTTATTGGATCAAGGGTAAGCCGG
The DNA here is from genome assembly GCA_031268975.1 of Treponema sp. GTDB lineage: Bacteria > Spirochaetota > Spirochaetia > Treponematales > Breznakiellaceae > JAIROH01. The sequence goes on from JAIRWM010000199.1 coordinate 31,502, forward strand.
CCCTGTTCTTTTGCCGTTGTATCTCCCAATTTATACGCGGCGAAGGCATGAAAGTATTCATGGATCGTAAACCCGATAATAACGCCGGGAACAGAATAAACGATACGCTGCCAGTCCATTATCTTTGCTCCAATTCTTTTAAAAATAGCTTACATTCATCCGCCAATTTCTCAGGTTCGTATTGATGAATATAATGCCCGCAATTTAATTGTATCAATTTCGCGTTTACTGTTTTCGCGAAATTTTTTTGACATTCTATCCAAAAATCGCCAATTTCAGATCCGTCTGAGGAAAATAATAACATCGGCATTTTTGGATAAGCGGTTTCCTGTACTTTCGCGGCATTTTCACGCAGACTTTTTAGTTCATTTATCAGTGTTTTATTTGCGGCGTTTCTATAGGTCAAGTACTTTACCTGTTCCTGTTCTTCTTGATTTAGACCGCTGGTATTTATTGGGAAAAAGCATGAAATGCGCTTGATTCCCATCGTTGACCCAATTCCAAGAAAATAGAACGGAACGGGATTTGCGTTGACGGAATCGTATGCTTCCGGCATCGCCATGTCAATGCCGATTATTGCTTTTATTTCATCAGGATATTTTTGTGCCATTATTAACATACATTTTTTCACAACCACTATTTCATTCCTGTTTAC
>JAIRWM010000211.1 GCA_031268975.1 Treponema sp.
TGTCCCAGGCACGGGCGCGGTATCTTCGTGCGGCGGCCCTTGAGTCTTTCCCGAAATAAGGCTAGCTTTAAAAAGCCAGTACGGGCAGCTCTATTTTACAGGAGAAATCGATGAAAAAAATTGTCTTTGTTTCAGTTTTTTTGATATGGATGGCGATCGGCGTTTCGGCCCAGGACAGCGGCGCCGCTTTCGCCGTGAATCATTACGCGGCGCGGAACTTTATCTCCGGCGCTCTGACTGCCGCCGAGCTTGATACGGTGCTGCAGGCCGGTATCAGTGCGCCCAGCGCCCGCAACAGACAGCCCTGGCATTTTACCGTGGTCAGGAACCAGGCACTGGCAAAGCGGATTGTGCCGGATGTTTCAGACGGCAATGTGCTTATCATTGTGTCGGCAGCCGGAGACGGCAGGACCAACGGCGCTGAAATTCTCGACTGCGCCCTTGCCGCACAGAGCATATATCTCGCGGCCCAGGCTATCGGGCTTGGATCGCGGATTTATACCGGGCCCATAGACGCGGTTAACCGTAACCTTAAAGGCGATTTGGGTTTTCCGGCGGGACACAGCGCGGTCGTGCTTGTCCGCGTAGGCAAAGTGCGGACGGTGGACGCGGCAAGCTCCGCTTCGGGCCGCAAGGCCGCGTCGGCCCTGGTTACCTACAAGTAACCCGATTATCAGCATGGAGTGGTTTGCGGATCTGCCTGTGGTGCTGCAGGCCCTTTTTGCGACATGCTTTACCTGGGCCCTTACCGCGTTGGGTGCGGCGACGGTTTTCTTTTTCAAAAATATTAACCGTAAAGTTCTTGACGGCATGCTTGGTTTTGCCGCGGGGATAATGATCGCCGCGAGTTTTTTTTCGCTTCTCGCCCCGGCGATTGAAATGGCCGGGACCGGAGGCGGGCTCCCGGCCTGGGCAGCGGCGGCAATCGGCTTTACCCTGGGCGGCGTTTTTCTCCGCCTGGCGGACAGCATTCTTCCGCATCACCATGTTGGTTCCGGGGACGATGAAGGAATCAAAACTTCCTGGAGCCGGTCAATACTCCTCGTGCTGGCTATTACGCTTCACAACATACCCGAGGGCCTTGCCGTGGGGGTCGGATTCGGCGCCGCTTCCCTTTTGCCCGGCGCGGGTCTTGCCGGCGCTTTTTCCCTTGCGCTGGGCATAGGGCTCCAGAATTTTCCCGAAGGGGCCGCCGTTTCCATACCGCTTCGCCGCGAGGGCATGAGCCGGGCCAAAAGTTTCTGGATAGGCCAGGCGTCGGGCATTGTAGAGCCGGTCGCGGGAGTTCTGGGCGCGGCATTGGTGCTGTCCATGCGGCCCCTGCTTCCCTATGCCCTGTCGTTCGCCGCCGGTGCGATGATCTTTGTTGTCGCCGAAGAACTCATCCCCGAAGCGTACCGGGAAGGGAATGATCATATCGCCACTTCCGGCATTATGGCAGGCTTCGCCCTGATGATGGCTCTTGACGTTGCCTTAGGATAAGGAGAAAACATGAAGTTGGTTTTTTTGGGCCCTCCCGGAGCGGGGAAGGGGACGCTCGCCGTAAAAGCGGTTGTTCTTCTCACGGTTCCCCACATCAGCACGGGGAATATTTTCAGGGCGGCTATCGCGGCAAAGTCCGAACTTGGCCTCAAGGTGAAAGCAATTATCGACGCGGGAAAGCTTGTGGATGATGAAACAACGGTCGCCCTGGTTAAGGACGCTCTTGGCCGGGAAGACGCGCGAAACGGCTACATCCTGGACGGCTTTCCCCGTACCATATTCCAGGCGGAAGCCCTGGCAGGGTTTTCCGCCGTGGACAACGTAATAAACTTTGACCTTCCCGACGCCTCCGTTCTGGAACGACTTGGCGGCCGAAGGACCTGCAGGACATGCGGGGCAAATTTTCACATTCTTTTTGGAAAGCCAAAACAGGACGGCGTTTGGGATTCATGCGGCGGGGAGCTTTATATCCGCGATGACGACCGGAAAGAAGCCATCGCCGAACGGCTTGAAGTATACCGGGAACAAACCGCCCCCCTTATCGACTATTACCGGAAAAAGCGTCTTCTTGTTGATGTGGACGCCGGGCCCGCGCCGGAACAGGTGCTGGAAAGCTTCCGGAAAAATTTCGGGGTATAGCCCGAGCCGGAAGCCTATCGCGGGTTTTCCCGGCAGTATTCGTGTATAACCCGGCCAATGCCGCCAAGGCTTTCTTCACGGTTGATTTTGTTCCGCAAATATTCCGCCCAGGTAAAATTATCGCAGTAATAACGGAAAAAACGCCGGGCGCGGCTCAAGTGGAATTCCGGGGGCTGATGCAGGGAAAGCAGGTCGAGAAAACGGAAGGCCGTTTCTTCCAGCCGGGCCGTGCTTTGCCGGGGCGCGGCGGCGAAAACCCAGGGCTCTTTCACCGCAAGCCTGCCAATCATTGCGGGGCCGGCTTTGGCCCGGTCTGCCAGCCCGGCGGCCGAGCCGATGTCCCCGTTACCCGCGACGGGTATGGAGAGCTCTTTCCGCAGGGCTTCCACATAGTCCCAGCGGGCGCGGCGCTTGAACTTTTCACCGGCCAGCCGCGGGTGCAGTGCGATGAATTCCACGCCTTCGTTTTCAAGGCGGCGGCAGAACGTCAAAAGACGCTCAAAACCGGGGAGATCATCCGATCCGGGCGGCGGTCGTGATCCAAGGCGCATTTTGACGCTCAACCGCTTTTTCGTCGCTTTTCGCAGGGCCGCGGCGATGCGGCCGGCTTTGTCAATATCTTCCATAAGCCGCACCCCCGCGCCGGTTCTGGTAATTGCGGGGGCGGCGCAGCCCATGTTTATATCTATACCCAGGCAAGGCAGCGTATCAAGAACCCCGGCGGCGGCGGCGAGCTTTTCGGGATCAGAGCCCAAAAGCTGATAGACAAGCCGCTCCTGGCGGGGGCCTCCGTCAAGGTACCATTTTTCAAAGGGGCCGCCGGAAAGCAGGCCGGCGGCGCTTATCATTTCACTGTAATATTCGGGACGCGGGGTATCCGGCCTGTCAAAAAAACTTTCTATCAGTTCCCGCAGGGCCCGGTGGCTGAGTTCCGCCATCGGGGCCAGAATATGCTCCGCCATGATGTATTCTGGCGCTTTTTACCCAAATACGGAAGAGTTCTGTATTTTTGGCGGCAAGTACTTGACTTGTATTCTTTCCTGACATAGCATAGTATAAAAATGAGGAGCGTACCGCATGATTGCAAAGAGTGATATGCCCAGCATCAATGAGAAGCCGCCCGAAGGAGCAAAGCCGGAGGGGGGATCTTACCGGGTTCTTGTGGTAGACGATTCCATGTTCATCGCCAAACAGCTCGGGCAAATCTTTACCTCAGAGGGCTTCGAGGTGGCGGGAACCGCCGGGGACGGTGCTCAGGGCGTGGAAAAATACAAAGAGTTGTATCCGAATATAGATTTGGTCACCATGGATATTACCATGCCGGTTATGGACGGTGTTTCCGCCCTGGAAAAGATACTGGAATTCGATAAAGAAGCCTGTGTTATCATGGTAAGCGCACTGGGAAAAGAAGATGTGGTCAAAAAATCGCTCCTTATGGGCGCAAAAAGCTACATTGTAAAACCCCTGGACCGGAAAAAAGTTCTGGAAAGGGTTGTTTCCGTACTAAAACGGTAAACATCAACAGGCGAAAAACGGTAACTCTCAAATGAAAGCCCACAAAATAAGCGATACTGTTTTTTGCGTACATGCTGATATTGAAACGGCAGATCTTTTTGAAGGAATCTGGCCCATCCCGAAAGGGGTTTCCCTTAATTCCTACCTGGTAAAAGGCAAAAAAACCGCCCTTATCGATCTTGTACGGGATTGGTCGGAAGCTCCGAAACAGCTTGACGCGGCGCTTGCCTCGGCGGGGACGGGTTTTGATAAGGTCGATTACCTTATTCTTAACCACCTTGAGCCGGATCATACCGGATGGCTCCGGGAGTTCCGCAAAATCAACCCCCAGGTTGAAATCATCTCCACCATCAAGGGAATCAATCTGGTTAAAACCTTCTATAAGGAAGAAACCGGCCTCAGGGCGGTCAAAGACGGTGAAAAACTCGATCTTGGCGGGGTGGAACTGACGTTTTTTGAAACCCCGAATATTCACTGGCCGGAAACCATGATGACCTGGGAAAGCGCTTCGGGAACGCTCTTTTCATGCGACGCCTTTGGGTCTTTCGGTGCGCTGGGGGAACGGGTTTTTGATGATGAATTCAGCCCGGAAGAACATGCTTTTTACGAAAAAGAAAGCCTCCGCTACTACGCGAACATTGTTTCATCATTCTCGACGTTTGTGGAACGCGGTATAGAAAAGCTTTCCGGTCTGGACATAAAATGTACGGCCCCGGGCCACGGTATTGTCTGGAGGAAAAATCCAAGGGCCATTATCGAGCGTTATCTTGTATATGCCGGGTATTCAAAAAGCGCCCCTGAAAAAGAAATCGCCGTTATCTGGGGTTCCATGTACGGCAACACCAAACAGGGCGTAGACGCGGTTATCCGGGGAATTGAAGCCGAAGGGGTACGTTACAGCGTTCACCGCGTCCCCGACGAAGACGTGTCCTATTCCCTTGCCGATGCCTTTAAGTCGAAGGCGCTCGTACTGGCAATGCCCACATACGAATACGCGATGTTTCCCCCCATGGCCTATGTGCTGGACATTTTCAGGAGGAAACACATTTTCGGCAAAACCGTCCTCCGCATCGGCTCCTGGGGCTGGGTCGGGGGCGCAAAAAAAGAATACGAAGCCGCCATAGAAGCCCTTAAATGGGAAAGCCTTCCGTCCGTAGAATGGGCCGGCGCCCCCACGGCACAGGAGCTTGCCACGCTGGAAGAACGGGCCCGCGAACTCGCACGGATAGTAAAAGCTTAGCGGGCCCTTTGGCCTTTCCGGGGGAAGCCGCGCTCAATGTTTCGCGCGAGTTTGCCTGGCGGGCCATAAGCTTGTTTTGTGCACGGGTAACAATCCGCGACTTGGGGCAGTGCGTTTCCCGAAAATGCGCTTTCTCCGGGGCGCTTTTTTTTTGGCTTGGTTTCAACTATACTGTGATTATGTCCCCTCCGGTTTGTCTGCATAACGGTACTGTTTTCAGCGGGTTCGCCGCCATGGAGCGCTGCTCTGTACTGGTAGAGAACGGCCGTATTGCCGATGTTTTTTCAGAGCGGCGCTTTTCGCAGAAACGCTTTGAGAGCGACGTTGTCATTGTTGATGTGGACGAAGCGTTTATCTCTCCGGGGTTTATCGATACGCATATACACGGTTTTGGCGGCTTCGGCACAGACGATTCTGTATATCAGATAGAAAGAAACGGGGGCGCTGTAATTGACGGGACAGAGGCGATTATCGAAATGTCCCGGCTTCTGGTAACGCATGGGGTTACCGCTTTTAACCCGACCCTGTATCCTGCGCCGGAAAAATTGCTGATCAGCGCGGCGTCAAAGGTGTCCGCGGCTATCGGCAAGGAGTCCGGCGCGAGGATTATGGGGCTGCATTTGGAAGGACCGTTTATTTCGCCGGACAAGCTTGGGGTGCAGCGGCCCGAAACGGTAAGCGCTGTCGATTTGTCCTATATGGAACGGCTTTGGGCCGCGGCAAACGGACATGTCGTCAACATGACTGTGGCCCCGGAAATCAAGGGGATGCGGGAGCTTGCCCTGTTTTGCGTCAGGCTGGGTATTGTGCTTCAGGCGGGCCATACCGACGCCCGGTACGAAAACATGGTGGAGGGTATGCAGGCCGGGATACTTCACTCTACGCATCTTTTTAACGCGATGAGCTGGCTGGATCACCGCAATCCCAACGCGGTCGGGGCGGTTTTAACGCATCCTGAAATGTCCTGCGAAATTATCGCCGACGGCGCCCATGTCCACCCGGATCTGTTCAAGCTGCTGATGCGGACAAAGCCCATCGACAAGATCGTACTGATAACCGACGGACTGAGGCCCACGGCCCAGGTACAGGGCCCGTTTTTCGCGAACGGGGAAGAGGTGGTGTTCCACGATGGGCTTTTTCACCGCGAGAAGGACGACATAATCGCGGGTTCCGGACTTACCATGATACGGGGTATTCAGAATCTGGTAAAATTCGGTTTTGGCCTGGAAGACGCGATCAAGACCGCTTCTTCCAATCCCGCGGCGATAATGCGGTACACACGGAAAGGGGCCATTGTGCCGGGCATGGACGCGGATATTACCGTGTTTGATAAAACCTATACGGTGCTTGCCGCCATGGTCGGCGGGGAACTTCGTTTTAATACCCTTTAAGGAGTTGTTATGCGTCTTGTGATAAAAAAGGACAGCGCCGAAGCGGCCTGCTGGGCGGCGGAGTACATTGCCGGAAAAATCAACGCACATGCCGGATCGGGCGGCGACAGGGACTCCGCGCGGGGGCCTTTCAGGCTGGGGCTGCCGACCGGTTCCAGTCCGCTTGGCATTTACCGGGAGCTCGTTTCCCGGTACAAGGCGGGGAAAGTCTCGTTCAGGAATGTTGTTACCTACAACATGGACGAATACCTGGGCCTGCCTCCGGACCACCCCCAAAGTTATCATCGTTTTATGTGGGACAACTTTTTTTCCCATGTGGACATACAAAAAGAAAATGTTCATATACTGGACGGCATGGCCAAAGACCCGGACGCGGAATGCGAAGCCTATGAACAAGGCGCGGCCGGGGGTTTTCATCTGTTTCTGGGCGGGGTAGGCCAGAACGGGCATCTTGCCTTTAACGAACCCGGCTCTTCTCCGGCTTCCAAAACCAGGGTGATAACCCTTACCACCGATACCCGTATTGTCAACGCCCGGTTTTTTGGCGGCGACATGGAAAGCGTTCCGAAAAAAGCCCTCAGCATGGGCATCGGTACGGTGTTAAGCGCCGCCGAAGTGCTTATCATCGTTACCGGCTATGCCAAGGCCAGAGCCCTCAAGGCGGCGGTAGAGGGCGGGATTAGCCAGATGTGGCCGGTTTCGTTTTTGCAGACCCATCCCCGGGGGATTATCGTCTGCGACGAAGCGGCGACCGAAGAACTCAAGGTTGGGACGGTAAGGCATTTTAAGGGGGATTGAAGGAACTTCTCTGTAATATCATAATTGGCTATGGCTTTTCTGGACAATATCATCACGCTTTTCTCCGGAAAGAATGACCCGGAAGCGAACAGAAAGAAACGGCTCAGGCAGATTGTCAAGGCTATTTCCCAAAACAGGTACTCCCGGTTTTACAGGGTAAAAAACGAAGAACTTGACACGCCTTTAGCAAAGTTTTTTTACGATGTGTACAAAATAATTTCCCCCGCCCAGATTTTTCTCCAAAACGCGGGAAAGTCCGCCCAGCTTAAGGCGATCTGTGTTGACTTCTTCCTCGGCAAAGAGCTGAAAGCGCTGAACGAAAAGCTTGCTCCGGCTTCCATAGAAGAACGGGCAAAAACAGGCCAGGTAAAGGAACTTGCCGGCCTGCTAAAAAAGGAACTTGCGGCGTTCCAGGCCGGGTTTGACAATACCCGGATTACCGCCATCGACGCCTGTTACAACACCATCGCGGCCTTTGAAAAGTTTGTGGGCTTTGACTTTTTCTTTCTGCTGAAAAAATTTGATCCCAATGTTAACGAGCGGAATTTTAACTATCATCCCAAATTTCAGCCTGTCCGGGGCGCCGAGCTTGTCGAGGAGATCAAGGATTTTATGGAGCTTTCCGCGTCCATAGAAGCCGAACAGGGCTGGGAAGCGCCGTTAGCGGTACTCAAGCTCTACAAAGAAGGCGTTGATGTGGTAAATCAGGATCAATGGGGAAAGGCGGTGCGGTTCCTCCGGGACGTGGGCCGTTCCCGGATACTTGAGCTTATCGTCCAGCACATAAGCAAAGATCCTGTTTTCCAGTCGGTTTCCATTCCCCCCGACCAGCGGGCCGCGGACAGTTTTCTTGACGCGAAACGGGCGGAAGTGGAAGGCGTGATTGGTAAAATTCAAACCGACAAACGCGGCGCCCAGATTGATCAGCTTGCGAAGTCGATTTTCGGTTCCGCCGGTGTAGAGCGGCTTGAAAACTATACGGTAAAGGCAAACGAGATTTTTCTTAAAAAGAACTTCGACGGCTTTACGAAAATCGCCGGGCTTAACTACCTTAAGGCGTTTCTGCTGGACTTTTTTAAAAAAGAAATACGTGAACTGTGCGACCTCATTCTTATCCGCGGTCAATGGACCAGCAGTGTGCTTTCCCGGCAAATGTCGGACAGTTTTCATGAAATTACGGGAATTTCCGAAAAAATTCCCGTGTTTGACGCGGCGCTTTCGGACAAGGGCGAGCATGGTTCCCGGCTTAAACAGGCCCTTGCCAAAGTTGACCGGGACAGGGGGCAGGGTAAATATATCCGCATCATTCTTAAAACGGTAAATAACGACGCCCAAAAAATGATTAACTCATCGGCCCGGAGCTTTATTTCCATAGGCCGCAACCTTAAAAACCTCCTTGAAGATTACCGGAAAGTGCCCACGGAACTTATTATGAACTGGAAAGAGCTGGAAGCCGTGTCGGAAAGCCCCATCGTATCCCGCATAACTGAAGACTACAAACGTATTTATTACTTTGTCCAGCTTTTGCAGTTTTACGCCGGCCCCGTGGAAGAGGAATAGCCTTTTAAAAGCCAAACCACAGGGTTGTTACGGCCGCTTTTCCGGAATGGGCGTTTTTAACGGAAACGTCCAGGAGAATGTTGTTTTTTCTGCATTGTTCCCGCAGTTCGGCAAGGTGATAAAAACACAGGCCGTTGTTTTCGTATACGTCAAGGCCGCTTTCCCGCCTGCTCCGGGAACTTTTAAGACATTCCCCGATATCCATACCGTCTTTAAAGATAAAGCCGTGTTCGGTAAAATCTTCCATCAGCCTGCGCTCGGAGCCCGCTTCGGCGCCGTCGTTGTACACTGAAATGCGGAACCGGACCCTCCGGCTTTCCCGGGAAACTTCTTCGGGAACAGACGCGGTTACGGTGGAACCCCGAAACTGTTTTTCCGCCATCAGGGATTTTCTTTTGTCCGGGTTTTCCAGTATGTCCGGCATGTCTCCCCTGTGTTCCAGCAGCCGTACAAGGGCGGAGCGTTCCGCCGCGGAAACAAGTTCTACCGTAAGGAACGCGGCAAGGTTAACGGTATCAAGGCGGCGTATAAATTCGCTTATTCCCCGGGAAATATTTTGAAACAGGGTGAACTTGTCTTCTTCTTTGCTTCCGGCCAGGACAAAAAGGACAAGGGGATTGATGTGAAAAACCAGCTCCGCGATAAAATTGTGTACATCCACGGAATCTTCCCGGCGCCCGGCAAGCGAAGGGGAAAGGTTTTGTACGATTTTGTCGTACAGCTCGGCCCTGAGTTCTTCCAGCCTGCCGGATATCCTTGAGTTAAGCAGTTCCCGGAAAGATTCTTCCGCCATTCTCATGCCGGGGCCGATGGATTTTTTCGGGTTCATCCTGTTCCAGGCCCGCACTACGGCCGAATCGTAAACATACTCAAGTACCGACGCGTTTATGCGGCGGCGGAACATTGAAAAAAACACCAGCTTGACCGCGTCTTCAAGCTGGAGCCGGCAGGCGCTTATGTCTTTTACCTGTATTTCTATTTTTTTCAGATAATTTTTAAGAATCAGCTTTTTCAGCCACGAGAAGATCGTTTTTTCCATGCGGAAGCCGAAATGCCGGCCGCCGTCGGCGGTTTCAAAGTGATGCAGCGCTTTTTGGTGGCTGGTAAAAAAAGATATGCCCCTTTCATTGAGGATTATCCTCGACGGTATGTGAAAAAACAAATCCTCCTGGTTCCGCCGATCCTCGGGGGAGAACACGCCGCGCGGCAGAGCTTCAGGTCGCCCGTACCAATCCGCGCAGACCGCCGTACTCTTGCTTTTGATTCCCGTCATGCTTTTTCTCCGTAAAACTCCCGGTGCTTTCTCCCCCCTGCCCGCCGGGAGGAAACCACCGGACCACGCCGACTTTGTTTCGTGCCGTGTTGTAGATCATGCCGCCGTTCCAGAATTCCAGGGCGACTACAAGACTATTGCCCCCGTCGGATTCATCACTTTCCGGCCCGCGGTAGGCGGCCAGTTTAAGGAACAGATCAAAATCCTGCCTGTACAGGGCTTCCTGACGCTTTTTGTAAAAATCGTTCCATTCTTCAAGCCGCTTGAAACCCTCCCCCTCGTCTTCAACAATAAACCGCACCCGGTGCCGCAGGTCGTACCAGACTTTAAGCTTTTTTGACTTGTCGCACTTGTTTCCGTGTTTGATCCCGTTTTTGAGTATTTCCGACAACTGCTGTTCAAGAAGGTTTTCTTCAAGAAACCGGAGCGGGCACCGCTTGAGTATCAGGGCGCTGTATTCCCGTATTTTTGAAAAGTCGCTCTTGAACTCAACGTATTTCATTCCCTGTGCGTCAAAGAGTTCGTTGTTTTCATCTACGATGAGCTTTCTGATGATACGGTTTTTCATGTACTGTCTTCTTTGATGATGCTCAGTATATTTGACAGCCGCATAACCCTGCGAACCATTCCCGCGATGCCCCGGAACCTGAGATCGATGTTTTTCAGTTTGGAATGCTGGATGATTCTGATTACCGCCCATATTCCGGAACTGTCCAGGTACGATACCCCGGAAAGATCCACAAACGCCGCCCGGTAACCGCCGTTTATCTTTTCGCTGACATCAGCAAAAAGATGATGGGCGTTGTACAGGTCGCAGTCCCCCGATATTTTCGCGGTAAAGGAATTGTTCCGCCCGTCTTCCAAAAACAGTATTTCCATAGCATTACTTCCGCCGTCATAATACGCATCCATATTCAACAAATGGTTAAAAGACGGTAAATTTTCCGTTAGCCGCGGTTTTTTAATACAATTTTAACAGTGCGGTATCAAACTCCGGCATATGCGGACAGACACGGTAAACATGGAGCCGCCTGGAAGCCAGGTGCGCTCTTATCCCAATTCCATACAAAAACTGGCGCGGTATTTTAAAACCATATCCTCAGATAAAACGATAGCGGAAACGGCGGACCTGTTCGACAAAGACACCGGCGTTTTTGTACTGTGCGTAGTCGACACCCTTTCCCGGCCCCTGGGAATCGTCAGGCGCGACAGGCTTTTTTTGCTTTTGGGAAAACGCTTCGGCTGGGACCTTATGGGAAAACAGCCGGTTCCCGACGTTGCCGAAACCGTTCCGGTGTTTTCAGGGGATACGAACATTTTTACCGTATCGCAGGTTTTAAGCGCCGCTTTTAAAGAAGGCGCCGCCGGGACGGAAAACAGTTTTATCGTCCTTACCGGCCCCCAGGGGGTATTTACCGGCATGCTGTCTTTTCAGGACCTGTCCAATTATTTTGTGGACATGACCAACGGGGACATTGCCCTGGCAAGCCTCCTCCAGGAACGCTTCCTCGCGAACGCCGGCGAAGTTTCCTGCGGAAAAGCCGGAGTAACCGCCTGGTCCCTTCCGGCAAAAGGAGTGGGCGGCGATTTTTATTTTATCAAGGATTTGGGAGAAGGCCGGTTTTTCGCGGCCCTCTGCGACGTTTCCGGAAAAGGCATTGCCGCCGCCCTTGTGGTGTCCATGGCCTGGGGATTTCTCCGGGCCCACCCCATAAAAGGGGGCCTTGCCGATGTAATCGCCGCCCTCAATGCTTCGGTTACCGGCACGTTTCACATGGAAAAGTACCTCACCGGTTTTTTTATGATCTACGATTCCTCCAGCCGGCAGCTTCAATTCGCCGACATGGGCCATTCCCACAACCTGCTTCTGCGGGGCAGGGCCTTCCACCCCCTTGAAATGGCCCGGGTGAACCTTCCGGTCGGCATTGAGGCGGATATAAAACCGGCCGTTTTCCGCACCGGGATAAAGGCAAACGACGCGCTCCTTATCTTCACCGACGGAATCACCGAACAGGATAATCCCGACGGCCAGGAATTCGGCGACAGGCGCCTTTTGGAACTTGCCCTCCAAAGCCATCTGGAGAACAGGAACCTTGACACGCTCCTTGCCCCCGCCCTGGAAAATTTCAGAAAAACCACCCCGCAGCGGGACGACATGACCTTCCTGTTTTTCCGGTTTTAGGGCGCCGGAAAGCGCCTCCCGCTTACGGCCGGGAACGCCCCGCTCGCGCCGCCGCCGGAAGGGGCGGAAACGGCTGTTTTAACGCGGGAAACCGCCCGTCTAACCGGAGTGATTTTCATTTTGACTCGGGAAATTTTTGTTTTAACTCGAGAAATTTTCATTTTAACTCGAGAAATTTTCATTTTGACTCGGGAAATTTTCATTTTGACTCAGGAAATTTTTATTTTAACTCGGGAAATTTTCATTTTGACTTGAGTAATTTTCATTTCTACTCAAGCCATTTTCATTTCTACTCAAGCCATTTTCATTTCTACTCAAGCCATTTTCATTTTGACTCAAGCCGTTTTCATTTTGACTCAAGCCGATTTCATTTCTACTCAAGCCATTTTCATTTTGACTCAAGCCGTTTTCATTTCTACTCAAGCCGTTTTTATGTTGACTCAGGGCGTTTTTATGGGGGCGCCGCTTGCGGGGCGGCTGCCTCTGCGCGGGCTTGCGCGCGGGACGGGGGCGTATTGCATTTTTACGGCGTACGGCATAAACTGGAACAAAATCCGAGAGACACCGAGGAAAAACATGTCCGATAAACACATGGTTATGATTGACGGAAATACCGCGGCCGCGTATGTTGCGCACGCGCTGAGCGAGGTAATCGCCATTTATCCGATTACTCCGTCCAGCCCGATGGGGGAACTTTCCGACGAGTTTTCCGCCCAGGGACGGAAAAATCTGTGGGATACCATTCCCCAGGTTGTGGAAATGCAGTCCGAGGCGGGCGCGGCGGGCGCCGTTCACGGGGCCCTTACCACCGGCGCCCTTTCTACTACGTTTACCGCTTCCCAGGGGCTCCTCCTCATGATCCCCAATATGTACAAAATCGCCGGGGAACTTACCTCGACCGTGTTTCATATCGCCGCCAGGGCTCTGGCGACGTCAAGTCTTTCCATTTTCGGCGACCACCAGGATGTTATGGCCTGCCGCCAGACCGGCTGGGCGATGATCGCCAGCAACAGTGTTCAGGAGGTGATGGATCTGGCCGCCATTTCCCATGCGTCCACCCTGCGTTCCCGGATACCGTTTCTGCATTTCTTTGACGGGTTCCGCACGAGCCACGAACTGCAAAAAGTAGAAGAAATCCCCTACGAAACGCTCAGGCAGATGATTGACGATGATTTGGTCAGGCAGCACCGGCTCCGGGGCCTTACCCCCGAAAAGCCTTCGATGCGGGGCACCGCCCAGAATCCGGACACGTACTTCCAGGGCCGTGAAGGGGTAAACAAGTATTACGACAAGGTCGCCGGCATCGTCCAGGCGGAAATGGATACATTTGCCAGGCTTTCAGGCCGGGCGTATCATCTTTTTGACTATTTCGGCGCGAAAGACGCTGAAAAGGTTGTTGTCATTATGGGGTCCGGGGCGGAAACGGCGGAAGAAACCGTTGAACACCTTGTGGCGAAAGGGGAAAAGGTCGGCGTGCTCAAGGTGCGGCTGTACCGGCCCTTTGACGCGGGGGCGTTTGTGCGGGCGCTGCCGCCGTCTGTTACGTCCATCGCGGTTCTGGACAGGACTAAAGAGCCCGGCTCGCTTGGCGAGCCCCTGTACGAAGATGTGCGTACCGCCGTCGGCGAGGTAATGAGCGCGGGAGGGAGCCCCTTCAGGGAGTATCCGGTAATTCTGGGCGGCCGCTACGGTCTTGGTTCCAAGGAATTTACTCCCGGCATGGTCAAGGCGGTATTCGACAACCTTGGGGGCAAAAAAACCGCCGGTTTTATCGTTGGAGTCGAAGACGATATCCAGGGAAAGAGCCTTTCGTACGACGAACATTTTGTGGTTCCCGAAGAAGGCATGAACGAGGCGATGTTTTACGGTCTTGGCGCGGACGGTACGGTCGGCGCCAACAAAAACTCAATAAAGATCATCGGGGACGCCAAGCCGGAACTCAACGCCCAGGCGTATTTTTCCTACGATTCAAAAAAGTCGGGCGGGTTTACCGTTTCCCATCTTCGTTTCGGCAAACGCGCCATACGCAGGCCGTACCTTATCACCAAGGCGGATTTTCTGGCCTGCCACAAGTTTACGTACATGGAAACGTACGATATGCTGGCAAACGCCAAGGAAGGCGCCACGTTCCTCCTGAACAGCCCTTTCGGGCCGGACGAGGTATGGCAGTATCTGCCGGTGGAAGCCCAAAAACGGATTATCGATAAAAAGCTCAAATTTTTTGTGATAAACGCGTTTGATATCGCCGGTAAAGCCGGGATGGGCACGCGCATCAATGTAGTCATGCAGGCCGCGTATTTCAAGATTTCGGGGGTGCTTCCCGAAACGGAGGCCGTTGACTACATGAAGAAATTCATCCAAAAGTCTTACGGAAAAAAGGGCGCCGATGTGGTGCAGAAAAACATCGCCACCATCGAAATGGCCCTGGACGCCGTCCGGGAAGTAAAATATCCCGCTGCTTTCCAGGGCGATCTGCATATGAAAAAAGCCATGTCCGGCGCGAAGGATCCGTGGATCCGGGATGTGCTGGGAACAATGGTGGTTCAGGAAGGCGACAAGCTTCCCGTGTCGAAGATTCCCGAGGACGGGACATTCCCTACCGCTACGACCCAGTATGAAAAGCGGGCCATTGCGGAAAAAGTTCCGGAATGGGACGCGGATATCTGCATTCAGTGCGGTCAATGTACCGTGGTTTGCCCCCACGCGGTTATGCGGATGAAAACCCTCACCGACGCCGAAGTGTCAAAAGCGCCTGCGGGGTTCAAGACCGCCGAAATCAAGCCCAGGGCGGAAGCGGGAAAGAAAATTACCCTCCAGATTTCAAGCGAAGACTGCATGCAGTGCGGTGTCTGTATTAACCAGTGTCCGGCCAAGGCCAAAGACAACCCGGAACGGAAAGCCCTTAACTGGGTGAACAATACCATCGAATACCGCAGTTCCCGGACGCCCATGTGGGACTACTTTATGGCTCTGCCGGAAGCCCCGGCCGGCGAACTTAATCTGTCTACGCCGAAGGGCCTGGCCTTAAAGCGGCCCCTGTTTGAATTCTCCGGGGCGTGTGCGGGCTGCGGCGAAACTCCCTATGTAAAGCTGTTAACCCAGCTTTTCGGCGACCGGGCGGTTATTGCCAACGCCACGGGTTGTTCCTCAATTTACGGCGGAAACCTTCCCAGTACCCCGTACTGCCAGCGGGCAGACGGCCGGGGGCCGGCATGGTCCAACAGTCTTTTCGAGGACGCCGCCGAATTCGGCATGGGGATGCGGCTGACAAGCGACAAGCTTGCCGAACATGCGCGGGAAACGGCGGCAAAGGCAAAAAGCGAGGGTATCCAGGCTGCGCTTATCGACAAAATTCTCGGCAACGTCCAGGCTGATGACGGGGCGATAGAAGAACAGCGGAAAAATGTCGACGCGCTCAAGGCCGCCCTCAAAGAAGACGGGAAGCCCACGGCGAAAATGCTTCTTTCCCTGGCGGATCACTTTATCAGGCGCTCGGTGTGGATTCTCGGCGGAGACGGCTGGGGCTACGACATCGGTTACGGCGGGCTGGATCATGTGCTGGCTTCCGGCCGGAATGTGAACGTCCTCTGCCTTGATACCGAAGTGTACTCCAACACCGGCGGCCAGATGAGCAAGGCCACGCCCGTGGGCGCCATTGCCAAATTCGCCGCCGGCGGAAAAGACATTACCAAAAAAGACCTCGGCGCGATGGCGATGAGCTACGGGTATGTGTATGTCGCCAAGGTTTCCATGGGCGCCAACATGTCCCAGGTTATCAAGGCTTTCAGGGAGGCGGAAAGTTACGACGGCCCGTCAATTATCATCGCGTATTCCCACTGCATCAACCACGGCATCGACATGATGCACGGTATGGATCAACAAAAAGCGGTGGTTACCTGCGGCCTGTGGCCCCTGTACCGTTACGATCCCCGATCCAAAGAACAAGGCAAAAACCCGTTTACGCTTGATTCAAAAGAAGCGTCCACAAATCTTGAAGACTTTATGTACAGGGAAGTCCGCTTCAAGAGCCTTAAAGCGGCCAGCCCCGACCGGGCCGACGCGCTTTTGGCAAAAGCGAAAGCCCAGGCGGAAAGGGTCTTCAGGGAATACAAGTATCTGGCGGAAAGGCCGTTCTAGGGTCTTTTATGTATCTTACACGGTCTTCAGTAATAAGAAGGGTTGGTTTTGTTTCCACCCGCTTTCAGGGAACCGACGGCGTGTCTCTTGAGACAATTAAATGGCGTCAGGTTCTGGAAAAAATGG
>JAIRWM010000014.1 GCA_031268975.1 Treponema sp.
GAAGTATTTAAAGAATCCGGAAGATTGAAATCACAATATAAAATATCTATAGCAGATTCAATAGCAATTGCTGAATCAATAATAAACAAAGGATCGTTAGTTACCGCAGATCATCATGAGATTGAACCTATTGAGGTGGCTGAAAAAATAAATATAACTTGGTTTCGTTAAAAACCAGCCAACTGCACATAACAGGACTGTTTACGCGGGACTGCCCGAAAAGTAACCAACTTCCCGGACAGCCCCTTCCGCCTAAACGTGGGCCGTACATTTTAACCACCAAGCCGTCCAGGGACGGCGGGGCACGAAGTACACGAAGGCTGGACAGGCGTTGTTACAAAAACCTTCGTGTTCCTGGTGTCCTTTGTGGTTTCTCTTCTTCTTTTCTTCCCGTATTCGACATTCGACTTCGCGGGGAACAATTCAGACTCTGCGGGGAACAAATTTGACGCCGGAAGGAACCGGCGGACTGCCGGCGGCGGCATAAAAAAACCGGCCGGGGGGCCGGGTTTTCGTCTGCTCCTCCGGCGGCGGGAACGGCTACAGTTCCAGGTGGAGGTTTTCAAAAATACCGCGGGTGCCCGGAGGCCCTTCGAGGATATAGTCAAAATAGGGGAGCATGGGGTGTTCGGTGTTGTTTTTCCGCGCTTCTTCCCAGAGTTTATGTTTTTCCGAATCCGGCAGGGACGCCAAAAACGCGGCGTTCAGGAGCATTCGGTACAGATATATCATGTTGCCTTTATTCACAAAGTGCCTCCGCCTTAAGTATCGGAGCTTTTCCAGGCGGGCTTGAACCCCAAAAGGCCCAGGATGGTCAAAAACGTAAAATACAGGGGGGTGAAGATCGTTTGAATGATATACGCGGCCCCCGCTTTTGGCAGGAACGCGCCGAACAGGAGGAGGGTTGCGATGGTGTTGGCGCTCATGGAAAGCAGCACCGCCGCCGGAAGCGGCCACAGGCGGGGCAGAAACGGTACGACGGGCAGGGCAAGCATCCCCATTGAAATGGTGATCACAAGAAAGGTAAAGCTGCACCGTGTCGTTATATCGGGGCTGAAAAGGCCGCCGTTGTTCCAGCGCAGGGTCTGGTCAACAAACGCCTGCCAGCCCGGTTCCGGCGCGGTGGTGACGGCGGCGTCGGTTCCGCAAATGGATCTGATGCCGCGCCCGGTAACCTCGCGTATCCGGGAAACAAGGGCCGCGTCTTCGGTAGGGGAGGGCGGAACCGACTCGTAGCCCCCAATGGCGTCAAGGGTTTCCCGCTTCACTATCAAATTGTTGCCAAAACCCCCGCCCGCCGCGCCAAGCCCCGTGGAGGCCGCCAGGTACAGGTAGCGCACCGCGTGGTCAAAGCACTGGTACAGGAAAAAAAAGCCCGGCCCGCCGGGCTTTTTGAATACCGGCCCAATGGCCGCCCCCGTCCGGCTGTCTTCCATGCGGGTTTTCATTGCCCGTATCCAGCCGGGGCCGAACTCGCAGTCTCCGTCGGTAAACAGGATGAGCTCTCCCCGCGCCGCCTGAATGCCCTGCCCCAGTGCGAACTGCTTGTGGTTCGGCCCCGGATTTTCCTTCAGGGTGATAATCGAAACGCGCGCTTCCTTCTTTGCGAAGGCTTCAAGCATCTTCCCGGTTCCGTCGCCGGATCTGTCGTTGATAAAGATAAACTCCCGCTCCGGGTAATCCTGCGCCGAAAGCGCCGCCAGCAGCGCGCCCATACGCCGCTGCTCGTTGCGGAACGGAACCACAACCGAAACAAGAACCGAGCCCCCCCCGGGTGAATCCGCCGTGCCGCGCCGCCTGAGCGTCCGCCTGTCGCGGCGCGCTTCCAGGAAAAGCCCGGCCATCAGCGCGGCGTGAACGCCGGTGAACACAGCGAAAAAGGCTCCGCAAAAAATGGTATACCATTCGTACATCATCAATCAGCTTGCGTTACATGGAAATACTTAATTCCCGGCCATACACACGGGCGATTCGTTCAAGGGTCTTAACCGTAGGATTCGCCTTGCGGGGGTTTTCCAGCCGCTGGTATGACTGATAAGAAAGCCCCAGTTTCCGGGCTATGTCGGTTTGGCTCTGTTCCCCCCGGAGTTCCCGGAGCCGGAGGGACAAGGCGATATGGTTTGTTACAGGAACAGGATAGCCCTCTTTATAGACAGGAGGGGGGATAGGCAATCCACGGGAAATATCGGCTTCCAGGCAGCCGTCCAGGGCTTCCTTTGCCATTGCCAGGGCTTCTTCACGGGAAAACCCGCAGGTAACGATATTCGGCATATCGGGGAACTGGGCTATATACTCGTCCCCTTCCTTTTCAATCGTACAATTATAAACCATCATACCCTCCTACTCTATTCCCGCTTCTTTCAGGATTCTTTTTGCCAGGTTTCCTATGTCTTTATTCCCATGAAAAGGAACAGAGACAGGACGGCAGCCTTCTTTGACAAACACATGATGGGAACCGTTGATCCGATTCAACGTCCAGCCGTTTGCTTTTAGCTTGTCCATGATTTGCTTTGCCGTCATGGTTATAGTGTACAGAATATATATTGTACTATCAAGGGTTTTTGGGGTCGGGGCATCCATGGGCGCTGTTCCTCCCGTTGGTCGGCGCGGACTCCGCTTCGAATCCCCATTTTGTCAGGCTGGCGTTACATTATATGGAGATAAGGGGATTCGAACCCCTGGCCTATAGATTGCGAACCTATCGCTCTACCAACTGAGCTATATCCCCGGACTGCGTGGATCTCACTGTAGAAGAAACCGGGCTTTTGATCAAGCCCGGTTTTTGGCTGTCTGCCGGCGGTATCTGTTATTCGTCCGCTTCCTGAATCTTGAAGTTCTCCCGGGATTTGATCACGTCGTCGGCGATGCGGCCCGAAATGGGGGCATAGTGATCAAATTCCACGCTGAAAGAACCGGTGCCGCTGGTAATGGAGCGCAGGTCTATGGAATAGCGGAGGAGTTCCGCCTGGGGAACTTCCGCCCGGATTTCAGCGATGCCGCCTGTCGAGTCCTGGCCAAGGATCTTGCCCCGTTTGCCGGAAAGATCGCTCATCACATCCCCAAGGTATTTTTCTTCCACGAAAACGGTAAGGGTCATAACCGGTTCAAGCAGGGTGGGGCTGGCCTGACGCATGGAGTCCCGAAAGGCGTTTCTCGCGGCGAGCTTGAAGGAAAGTTCCGACGAATCCACCGGATGGTATTTTCCGTCGACAATTTTCACTTCCACGTCCACTACGGGGTAGCTTGCCATTGTTCCGTGGGCCATGCCTTCCACGACGCCTTTTTCCACTCCGGGGATATAGTTTTTCGGAATCGCCCCGCCGAAGATTGCGTTGACAAACTGATAGTTTCCGCCCCGCGGCAGGGGGGCGATTTCCATTACCACCTTGCCGTACTGGCCGTGGCCGCCTGTCTGTTTTTTGTGGGTATATTCGGCGCCCGCTTTTTTTGTAATGGTCTCCCGGTAGGCGATCCGGGGAACGTGGGTTTCAAGCTCGATTTTCTGGCTTGTTTTGATTTTGTCCAGAATAATGTTTATGTGCAGCTCTCCCATGCCGGAAATAACCGTTTCCTTGGTTTCGGCGTTAAACTGATACCGGAACGTTTTGTCTTCGTCGGCAGCCCGTACCAGGAATTCGCCGAGTTTGTCTTCGTCTTTTTTCGCGGTGGCGTTAACCGCCACGGAGTGAACCGGCTCCGGCAGCATAAGCGGAAGAAAGTTTACGCCTGCGTCCCCGGCGCTTACGGTGTCGTTTGTTTTAAGGGTCGCCGATTTGGTGATAATGCCCACGTCTCCGGCGCAGATTTCCCTCACTTCCTCAAGCTTTTTTCCCTGGCAGGTGTAAAGTTTCCCAATGCGCTCTTTTTTGCTTTCCGTTACATTAAGGGCTTCACAGTCGGCCGCGAGTTTTCCCGTAATAACCTTGACCCAGGAAAGCTTGCCGGAAAACTGGTCGTAAGACGTTTTTATTACCAGGGCGGAAAGAGGTTTATCCGGGTCGATGGGGATTTCCTTTTCCGTTCCGTCCGGGGTTTTAGCCTTGTCTTTTGCCGTTCCGGGATTTGGCCCTACGTCGGCGATAAAGTCCAAAAGGGGGACAAGCCCGGCGTTTTTCAGCGCGGAAACGGCAAAGGCGGGGAGGAATTTGTTTTCCGCAAGGGCTTCAATAAGCCCGGTATGCATCTCTTCGGGGCTGAGCGAACCCTGGTCGATGTATTTTTCCATCAGCGTATCGTCGCCTTCCGCGGCGGCCTCAATAAGCTTTTCCCTGGCCGCGTCCGCTTCCGCCCTGAATTCTTCCGGGACGGGAGCTTCTTTTTCCATGCCGTCGGCCTGAATGAGGTATGCCTTGTTGTTAAGTATGTCGATAACGCCTTTAAGGCCGTTTCCCGAGCCTATCGGGATGGTTACCGGAACCGGTTCTGCCTTGAATTTCTCTTTTATATCGCCAAGGACCTTGCTAAAATCGGCCCTGTCATCGTCCATTTTGTTAAGGATCACGGCTCTGGGCTTGTTTCTCTGTTCAAGGTTCCTCCAGAGCTTTATCGTTTCAATCTGAACCCCGTCCCGGCCGTCGACCAGAAGCAGGCTGGATTCAGACGCCCTGAAGCTTAAAATCACGTCTCCGATAAAGTCCGAAGATCCGGGTGTGTCAAAAAAGTTGATCTTTTTGCCGTTTCTGTCCACATGGGCCAGGGCGGCGTGGATGGAAATTTTCCGTTCAATTTCCTCGGGACTGTAATCCCCCACGGTTTTACCCGACTCCACTGTTTCGGGCCGGGGAATAACCCCCCCGGCAAAGAGAAGCCGTTCAAAAAGGGTGGTTTTGCCGGTACCTCCGTGACCGGCAATGGAGACATTCTTGATGGATTCGGTATTAAAACTCATGGGGCGCTCCTTACGCCTATAATGAAGGTGAAAATCGACGTTGTCAAGGAAAAAAAGACCGTCCCGGCCGGTAAAACAGACTCCGTTAAAGTTGTTTAATGAACGGCCGTATAAACATCAACGCCGCCCCTACGGCGGAGGCTTCCTTTTTGTAGGTACAGGCGGTAATATAATCCTCGTTTCCCGCGAATGTCGTAATTTCGGCGACAGATTTTCTGATAAGCGGGATATACTTTTCAAGATACTCTCCAAGATAGCCGCCGAGGATTATTTTACAGTCGAACGGGACAACCAGATTGTTAATCGTAGTTGTCAAATGATACAAAAACCGTTCCCAAACCGGTTTTAAGTCCTCGTTTCCCGTTTCGAGTTCCTTAAAGAAGCGCCGCAAATCACCTTCGCTGTGGCGGGAAAGGATTTGAGCGGAACAATAGGCGTCTACACAGCCCTTTTTTCCGCAATAACAGGGGAGACCGTCTCTGACAAGCGTAATATGTCCGAATTCACCCCCTCGCTGGTTTTCTCCAAGATACAGCTCGTTATTGAGGAATATGGCGCCTCCGACATAGTCGCTTAACGAAAGATAAATTGCGTTTTCCCGGGAATGCCGTTTCCATGTTTCGGCAATTCCCGCGGAATTGGCGTCATTGCTCAGTATGGAAGCATACGGCAGCCCCCTCGTCACCGTTGTACATTGAAGCCCCGCAACTTCGAGTACATGAGAGTAAATAAGCATTTGGCCATCCCTGGTTAAAATTCCGGGAATGGAAAAACCTGTCCCTAAAACGGCTTTTTTTCCCACGCCCGAGACCTCAATCAGGTTGTGTATTATTTTAACAACCTCCTGATAGTAGACTTGAGTATTTTCAAATGGTTTTTCGATACGCACATAATCAATAATTTCAGCGGCAAGGTTTACAAGTACTACACTGACATGATTGCGTTCAATTTCGGTCCCTATCGAAAATCGGGCGTTTTTATCAAGAGTTATGGCGGTTGCCTTTCTGCCTCCGGTGGATTTCAGAGTCTTTCCGTCTATTAAAAGACCGTCTTGCTGCAACGAACGGACGTTCTGGATAACCGTGGGTAAACTGAGGCCCAATCGATTGGCCAATTCAGGCTTGGAGATACTCTCGGTCTGATATACCATCTGATATATGCGGCTCCGTGTTGTTTCTTTATCATTTATTTGACTTTTCTGCATTTCCTTATCCTGATTTCCATCATCCTACAAGAAAATAAATTTCTTGACAAAGAGTATAACATGGTGTACTATCTTGATAAAGTAGTTTATATAAAGTATGTTAGTAACGAGGATCATTTGAGGGAGTGTAGTGTGGTGAAATCTCGAAAAATGGCTAAAAACCCGTTCTTTTCGAATGATTTGGGGGGTATTGTTTTAGCTTGCGTGATTCTTACCGTTGTGATTTCATCGACCTCAGAAGGATTTTTGTCGTTTTTTAATATAAATGCGAATTTACAGGCATTGTCGGTATTGTTTGTCGTAGGTCTGGCCCAGATGTCGGTATTGTCACTTGGTCATTTTAACCTCGCAATCGGCTCGATGGGGTGTCTTTCCGCTATTTTGATAGGGCTCTTCATGGAAGTTTTTGGCTGGCCTGTTATTATGAGCCTGCTAATCGGCATATTTTTTGCCGGATTACTGGGAGCAATACAGGGAATCCTCGTTGATAAAAGCGGTATCAATCCGTTTATCATTACCCTGGCTCTTCTCAGTGTTTACCAGGGTATTGCCGCCATTATCTGCAAAGGGAAATCCTTCCAGAACTTGTCAAAAGAATTTATGGCCGGATCCATAAGAAACTTTGGGGTGCTTCCCCTTATGTTTATTGTATCCATTATAATCGGCGTGGTTATTTTCTTCATTTTTCGTTATTTAAAAATAGGCAGGATGCTTCTGGCATGCGGCGCCAATCCGACAGCCGCCATATTTTCCAGTATCAATTTAGACGGCGTTGTCGTTGTTGGCCATACTTTGAGCGGAGTACTCTGTGGATTGGCCGGTATTTTACAAATGATGCGATTTGGTTCCGCGCAATTGTCGATAGGCGGCGATTGGATGATGAAATCCTTTATGGCAGCCATTCTGGGGGGCACGCTCCTTTCCGGCGGTAAAATTTCTACCATGGGTACGCTGATTGGGGCGCTGCTCGTTACGCTTATCAATAACGCTCTTATGATATGGGGTGTAAGCTCGTACAGCGTAAATATTTATCTTGGCATGATTCTTATTTTCGCGTACATCCTTGACAAAGTCCGAAAAATAAGAGGCTTCAAAACGCCGGAAAAATATGGACAATGAATCTGAAAAATTGAACAGGAGGAGCCGGAAAGAAATGCAAAAGAGCAGAATGCGTATGATGTTCAACTCCGACACATTTGGAATTGTGTTTATCGTTGCAGTCATGCTGTTCATTATGATTGTCCTTCGGCCCAATTATTTATCACGCGGGAATATTATATCTCTTGCCAGAACCCTGGCCATTACAGCGGTGATAGGATTTTCCCAGACAGCCCTGCTCTCCGTTGGTGGAATGAATGTTGCTATCGGCGCTATCGGCGGTTTATGCGCGGTTCTTTCCGGTGTCATGATGGGGTGGCTTGGAATGATGGTAGGAACCGCCATTGTAATATCAATTTTGATTGGAGGATTTTGCGGTTTTCTAAACGGTTTTCTGACACTAAAGCTGGGCGGTGTCGGCGTAGCCTCGTTTCTTGCGACACTGGCTACCTCGTTTGTGTTCTCGGGAATTACCTTGACGATTACACGGGGAAAACCAATATACAATATTCCAAGGGAATTTTTCAGTTTAGGATCGGCTTCCCCCCTTTTTTTCCCGAACTCGATTTATTTTATGCTTTTTCTGGCGGCTGTGCTCTGGTTTATGTACAAATACACGGGGCTTGGCAAGCAGCTTCTGGCGTTTGGGGGAAATGAAAAGGCCGCGCAGCTTTACGGCGTCCGGATAGGCAGAGTTGTAATTATCTCCCATCTGATAAGCGGGCTGTTGGCCGCTTTTGCCGGTCTGCTTACGGTAATGCGGATAGAGGCGGCGCAGACAAATATCGGGACGGACTGGATGCTTATGTCAATGGCCGCGCCGCTTCTTGGCGGGACCCGCCTGAGCGGGGGAAAAGTAAATATAGCCGGCGTAATTTTCGGCGCGGTTGTACTTGTGATAATCGCCAATGCGCTGGTTCACCTGAAAGTAGATGTTTATTGGACGTCTCTTGTAAACGGTTTAGTCATTTTACTTGTCGCGGGACTGGATGTTGTTCGTGTTAACAGAAGGAAGAAATTGGGGTTAATTTAGATGGGAATGATTTCTGATAACTTGCTTGAATTGAAAGATGTAACAAAAGTTTTTCCCGGAGTAAGAGCCCTGAACAAGATCAACTTTGATCTTAAGGCCGGGGAAATTCACGCGCTGGTTGGAGAAAACGGCGCCGGGAAATCGACGCTTATTAACATTATTTCCGGCATGTTCAAGCCGGATGAAGGAGAAATATTTATCGATGGGAAAAAGAGAATGTTCCCGAATGCGAGGGCCGCATTCGTTGCCGGTATAGGAGTGGTGCATCAGGAACGGAATTTGATTCCCACATTTACCGTTGCGGAAAATCTTTACTTTGACAGCTTGTCGAAAAAAGCGATTTCTGTCGTTAGCAGGGCAAAGATGCTTGAGGAAGCGGGAAAAGCTATGGAAATCGTGGAATTGAACCTTGACCCGGATTCATCAATAACATTTCTTAGCGCCGCACAGCAGCAGATGCTTGAAATTGCCCGGACATTGACTGTTAATTCAAAAATTCTTCTTCTTGATGAACCCACATCCTCCATTTCGTCAACAGAGGTTGAACTCTTAATCAAAATAATCAGAAAACTGCGAAATCAGGGAGTCGGTATTATCTATATAAGCCACAAGTTGGAGGAAGTTTTTGAGCTTGCAGACAGAATAACGGTCTTCCGCGACGGCTGCAAAGTCGGCGGCTCGGTTGCTCCAAAGGATTTGTCCAGAGAAGCGTTAATTGAACGGATGGTAGGACGTAAAGAGGCCGTTGATCCCTTCCCTGTTCGTGACAATTTTGTCAAAACCGTTATGGAAGCGGACAGCATCCGGGGAAAGATGAATACGAATACCAATTCTTTCACATTGCGGAAAGGTGAAATTTTGGGGTGGTACGGACTTGTCGGATCCGGACGGACAGAATTGGCAAGAATGCTTATTGGCGTTGACCCCATCGTTCAGGGCAGCCTGAAAGTCAATGGAGAACCGGTGCGTATTAAAAATACAAAAAACGCCTTTGGAAAGTATGGCATTTATTACATGAGTGAAAATCGCAAATCGGAAGGACTTTTTCTCCAGCATAGTATAGCGGAAAATATCTCTATTGTTTCCCTGAACAAGATTTTGAAAAAAGGGTTGATTTCAAAGGCAAGGGAAGCGGAAAACACCCTTAAATATATCGAAGAACTCAATATAAAAACTCCCGGCCCCGATCAAAGTGTAGGTAATCTAAGCGGCGGCAATCAACAGAAAACATGTATTGCAAGAGGGCTCTTCGTGGATCCCGAAATAATCATTATAGATGAACCTACGGTGGGAATTGACGTTATTACCAAAGGTGAAATCCATAGACTCATTTACGATCTTGCGGAAAAGGGGAAATCAATAATTTTGGTTTCTTCTGATCTTGCCGAAATAGTCAGGCTTGCGGACAGGATACTGGTATTCAGGGCGGGGGGTATCTGCGCCGAGATGAAGAACCGCAAGAATTACGCGGAAGTGAGTAATGAAGTTATGAATTGCATCATTGCCGATTCCGTAGGCAGGTAAACAGGGGGTTGGGCATCCTGGAAATGTTCCAAAAGATGCCTTTATCTTATAAAACACGGATTATGGAGGAAGCAGATGAAGAAGAAAAATTTATGCGGGAGAATGTTTACCGGTTTCGTTTTTGCCGTGCTTGTTTTGTTTACAGCGGCAGGTTGTACCAGAAATGAAAACGCCGGGAGGCAGATTTCTACAGGCGGCGGCGAGGGAATTATTGCCGGAGGCGATAATTCAAGATTCACTGAAGTTGCCATAGGCCCTGTTGCCGGAAAAACGGACAGAGACTATCAGTTTGCCTTTAGTTTCGGCGGCGTAAATCCCTATGCGGATCCGGTCCCTGGAGCAGCCAACGATATGGCAAAGATTCTGCAAATTCCCGACATAATTGAACAAACGCCGCAGCATTGGGAACAAAATGAGCAGAATGTCATTTTGGACGCGTTCATAGCCCAGAATATCAGGGGAATATTTATGATGCCGTCCAATGCTACTGCCGCAAACGCGGAAATAACAAAAATTGTCAAAGCCGGCGTACCGGTTGTCTGTATGGGCGGACCCCCTGATGATCCGACCGACGCGCTTCTGACCCTTGCTACGGATGTTTACCAATCGGCGTATGACGGTACCATGGCGATTATTGAAAAAACAGGACAGAAAGGAAACATTGTCGCCTTGTCAGGCCAGATTTCCGATCCAAATACAAAGGCCAGATTTCAGGCCTCTGTAGACGCCTGCGCAAAGTATCCGGATGTAAATTTGATTCAGCAGATAGGCGATATTGACGATGCAGAACTTTCCGTGACGGCTGTAGAGAATTTGCTTGCGGCTCAAGGGGATAAAATAAACGGTATCATTTCAACCGCTTATTATCCATCGGTGGCCATCGCGACTTATCTTGCAGACCCGAAATATTCACACATTATCGGAGTGGGTATTGACACCGATGAAAAAGTTCTTGACGCGATTCGCTCGGGTTCCATTTATGGGACGATGTCTCAAAATCCTTATGGGCAGGGTTACATTTGTACCCTTACTTTGAAAATGCTTGCTGACGGCTGGACCTATAAAAGTACTGAATCAAAACACATTGATTCCGGGTCTTTCCTTATAACGAAAGACAATATCAATGATTTGGACAATCTGAAAATCGATGTCACCAACAGAATTCTCAGTACATGGGTCGCGCGTTTCAACCCTCCTGCAAATTAGCGGGAAATTGCCGTACTTAAAGAAGCTGTCCGAACAAGTCTTCAAACTTTTCGGACGGCTCCATATTTCTGTTTTAAACGGGGATCTTTTTTCATGAATGAAAAACAGATAATGCGTATTGGACAAGTCATTCGGGTGAAAGCGGAAAAACTTGAAGAGTATAAAAAGCTTCATGCCAACGCATGGGAAGGCGTACTAAAAACAATTTACGCTTGTAATATTCGTAATTTTTCCATATTCTACAGGGACGGGTATTTATTCGGCTATTTTGAATATATCGGCGATGATTATGAAAAAGATATGGAAAAAATGGCGCTTGATGAAATTACCCGCGAATGGTGGAAGTTAACCGATCCCTGCCAGGAACCCGTGAAATCGGCGGAAAAAGGTGAATGGTGGGCGCGGATGGAAGAAGTATTTCATTGCTGACATGGAAAGGAGAGGTGCTGTGAAACGGTCTGAAATAAACGCGGCGATTCGTCACGCTTCGCTGCTCTGCGAAAAAAACGGGGTCGCGCTTCCCGAATTTTCCCGCTGGAATGCCGCGGCGTGGAAAGCGGAAAAAGAAAAGATCCCGATGATGCGAAAGGCCATGCTCGGCTGGGATGTTACCGATTTTGGGAGCGGCGATTTCGGCCATGTCGGAGCGGTATTGTTTACCGCCCGGAATGGAACGCTCCGGGGCGAAGGGACGCCTTATGCCGAAAAGTACATTATTTTCAAAGAAGGCCAGTTCCTTCCCCTGCATTTTCACTATAAAAAGACCGAAGACATTATCAACCGGGGCGTTGGCATAATGACCGTTGAGCTTTACCGTTCAGGCGGGGATGAAAGCGTAATCAAAACCGGTGATGTGGACATATACTGCGACGGCCGTCTGGTAACGGTAAAAGCCGGAGAAGCGTTTGCGATTGGGCCGGGAAACAGCATCACGCTGATTCCCGGAATATATCACCGGTTTGGGGCAAAATCAGGCGACGGCGATTTAATTTCGGGAGAGGTCTCTTCAATCAACGACGACAATATAGATAACCGCTTCGCGGGGCAAATGGGGCGCTTCGCCAAGATTGAGGAAGACGAGGAAATTCTGTATCCCCTGTGTAATGAAACAGAAAAGATAATATGAGGCGCTGGATTGGTTAGCATCAACGGAACGGGCTGCTGCCTTATAGACTATCTTTACCCAAACGTCGATTTTTCCGCTCCCGCGTTCAAGGCCGCCCTTTCAAAAAAAGACGGAGACGGCGGGCTGGGAATCGGGAAGCTCGTTTTCGCGGAGCATTTTGAAACATTTATGGGCCGGCCCTACGACACTGTCCTTAAAGAACTTTCGGGCGGAAAACCTTCGTACAACCTTGGAGGGCCGTCGATTGTTTCGCTGGTTCACGCCGCCCAGGTTTTGGGCGATACGGCGCAGGTGGGGTTTTTCGGGGCGCGGGGCAGCGACGCCACAGGCGGCCTTGTGGAAGCCGCGCTCGGCCGGGCCGGGTTTTCCGGCGGCCTTTCAGACAAACATGCCCGTTATTGCCTTGCGCGCATTGAAGGGCCCACGCCCCGCACCGATGTCCTGTCGGATCCCCGGTATGACAACGGTCACGGCGAAAGGACATTTATAAATGTAATCGGCGCGGCGGGGCTTTATGAGAGCGGCTTTCTGACAAGCGGCGTCCTTCAGGGTGAAAATTCCCCCCCGTCCGATGAATTTTTCAACGCCGACATTGTGGCTTTCGGCGGCACTGCCCTTACGCCCCGGATACACGATAATCTTACCGGACTTCTGGAAAAGGCAAAACAGAAAAAAGCCTTTACCCTGGTTAACCTGGTTTTTGATTACCGCAGCGAACAGACTTCTCCGGGAAAAAAATGGAAGCTGGGTAAAAATGACGACGCGTATCCCCGTATAGATCTCCTTATCGCGGATAAAGACGAGGCCTGGCGGACATCGGGTTGCCCGTCCCCCGGTGACGCCCTCCGCTGGTTCCTGGAAAAAGGCTGCGGCGCGGCGATTATCACCGAAGGATCCCGTGCGGTACATTTTGCCTCCGGCAGGGCGCCCTTTACCGTCTTTAAGCCCCAGACGCTTCCCGTGAGCGGGGCGATTGACCGGGAACTCGCCGCGCACCCCGAAAAACGCGGTGACACTACCGGCTGCGGCGATAACTTTGCCGGAGGCGTTATAGCCGGTATTGCCGGGCAGCTTGAGGAACGGGGACCTGAGGAACTGGACATCAGGGAGGCGTGTGTTCCGGGAATTGCCGCGGGCGGGTTTGCCTGTTTTACCCTTGGCGGAGTGTTTTACGAAAAACAGAGCGGTGAAAAGGCAAAGCTGCTGGAACCGTTTATCGAGGCATATCGCAAAGAGCAGTTTTCCGTATTAAAATAATTATAAAGGGGTTTCCCGGGAAGCATGCCGGGAAACGGGGTAATTTCAAAACGGGGAGTTGTCTGTTATGCGGGAAACAGGAATTGTAACCGCTTTGGACGGGGATTTTGCCCTGGTCCGGGTTATCAGGATGGAAAGCAACGGCTGCGGCTGTGGTGTTACCAACCGCAGACAGGAAAGTCTTGTAAGGGCAAAAAACCTGTGCGCCGCGGAAAAAGGCGATAAGGTGCATGTGGAAACATCCCATGACCGCTCTCAATTCCGGCTTACCATGCAAAGCGCCCTGTGTGTGCCGGCCTTTGTCGCCGGGGCCCTCGCGGGCGAGTTTGCCGCGCCGGCTCTGGGACTGCCCGCCGCCGCGTTTTCCGCAGTCCTTGGCGCGGGGGCCGGCGCCGCGGCGTTTTCCGCCGCCCTCGGCGCCGCCGCCGCCGTCGCGGTGTTTGTCGTCTTCGGCCGGGTTTGCCGGAAAAAGCCCCTGGCCGAACCCGCGCTCTACGAGGTTGTCCTGCCCTGACGGCGGCGGCCCGGCAAAGCGCGGCGTTTCCCCCCGTCCGCTTGTTTTCAAAACTCAGTTAATCTTCTATACTGGGTGTATGGTAATGAGTGTATGGTCGAAAGACAGAATTCGGTCCTGAAAAGCCGGCGCGCCATTCGGGAGCTGGATGAAAAAAGGCGGGAATTTCTTCGATTCCGGGACAAAACCCTGGAAAACCTGGGGGAATCCCTTTTCCGGCGGCTTACAGACGGCGCTTTCCCTGACGAGGAAAGCGGCTACCGCCGTTTCAGGCAGGAAATTGCGGATTCGGAACAGGCAATCGCCGCAATCAAAGACGCCCTTGCCGGGATTAGGCTGCTTAACGAAGAAATAAACATAAAGAAAGAAGAACAACTCGACCGGAAAGAGGAGCGGGAAATCCTCTTGACTGCCCTTGGAAAGGAACTGTTCTCCGGGAGTTACGAGCTTCCTGATTCTTTGCTGTCCGGCAAAAGGCAGATCGCGCTCTATCTTTCCAGAAAAGCGTCCATTGAGGAGCAAATTCGGACTGCCGAAGATTCCGGGCAGACCGGTATTTTCAACCGGATAAGCGGCGTCATAAAAACGGCGATCCTCAGATCACAGGAAAAAAAATGCGAGACGCTTTTGAACAGAATCCGCTGTGAGTCCGCCGCGAAATATCTTGCGGAAAAAAAGGACGAAAGCGGCGAATTTCCCGTGCTGGGCCCTTTGGTCAGGGACGCCCTCGCTTTAAGCCGCGTAAAAAGCGAGCTTGAAGAAGCCCTCAGGACGCTTGAAGGGGAAAAACGGAAAATCGAGGCTTCCCTTGGTTTTAAGGGGAGTCCTTCCCGGCGGATACGGGCGCTTGAGGAACAGGCTGAAAAAAGCCGGGAAGCTCTTGCCGGACTGTTCCTGAAAATGGGTGAAAACGCCGCGGCGAATCATCCTTCGCTGTCCGGAATTCTTAACGAGCAGGACAAAGCCGCGCTGGAAGAAGCGGACCGTCTGCGGAAAAACGCCGATGAAAAAACCAGGGAGATCGAAAGAATTGAAACCGCCATTTCCATGGACAGGGAAACTGCCGAACTTTCAAAACTGGAAAAAGCCCTGGAGCGGGAAAAAGGCAAAGTTGCCGATGAAGAGCGGAATATGGCCGAGCTGGGCCGGAAAATTTCCGAAACGAGAAGCAAGATAGAACGCCTGAAGGCGAAAGACACCCAGTGATCATTAACACAAGCGGCGGGTTTGCCGCCTGGTACAGGAGCAGCGATGAAATCGGGCGATAAACAGAAAAAACGCGGCGGTTCCCCGGAGCCCAAGGGCCTTGCCGCCAAAGCCGCGGCTGTGCGCGGAAACACCGGCGCGGCCGGCAAAGCGAAGGCTGTTTCCGCAAAACGGGCCGCTTCGGCATACGACGAATCAAAGATCACGACCCTTTCGTCGCTTGAACACATACGCCTGCGGACCGGCATGTACATAGGCCGTCTGGGCGACGGTTCCAATCCCGACGACGGTATTTATGTGCTGTTGAAGGAAATCATCGACAACGGCATTGATGAGTACATTATGGGAAACGGGAAACATATCGAAATCCAGATAAAGGGCGGAACCGTCAAGGTGCGGGACTTTGGCCGGGGCATACCGCTGGGAAAGCTTGTTGAATGCGTGTCGATAATCAACACCGGGGCAAAGTACAACGACGACGTGTTCCAGTTTTCCGTCGGCCTTAACGGCGTGGGAACAAAGGCGGTAAACGCGCTGTCTGCCTGCTTCCGCGTGGTGGCGGTCCGGGACGGCGAATTTGCCGAGGCGGTTTTTGAACGCGGCGTCCTTAAAACCCACCGCAAGGGGAAACTTCCCGCGTCAACGCCCGCCGCGTCACGGAAAAACGGCACGTTTGTTGAATTCACCCCGGATGGGGAAATATTTCAAAACTACAGTTTTAACCTTGAGTTTATCGAACGGCGGTTGATGAACTACGCGTATCTTAACACCGGCCTGACCCTGGTTCTTAACGGCCGGTCGTATTTGTCTGAGCACGGGCTGTATGATCTTTTGACCGAAGAAACGGGGGACGACATTCTTTATCCAATAGGCCATTGCAGGGCGGAGCATATTGAGTTTTCGTTTACCCATACCAACAATTACGGAGAAGAATACTTTTCATTTGTCAACGGACAGTTTACCAGCGACGGGGGCACCCACCTTTCGGCCTTCAAGGAAGGTTTTCTTAAAGGCATTCAGGCGTATTTTAAAAAAGATTACCGCAGCGAGGATATACGGGAAGGTACAACGGCGGCCGTGGCGGTAAAAATAAAAAGCCCGGTGTTTGAAAGCCAGACAAAGAACAAGCTTGGCAACAGCGACATACGGGCATGGGTGGTTCAGGCGGTACGGGAAGGTACGGAAGACTGGCTTCACAGAAACCCCCAGGCGGCAAAAAAACTTGAACAGAAGATTGTCTCCAACGAAAGGCTCCGTACGGAGCTTAACGCGGTAAAAAAGGAAGCCAGGGAAGCGGCAAAAAAAATCTCGCTTAAAATACCGAAGCTTAAAGACTGCAAATACCACTTTGAAGACGGCAGACAGGGGGAGCAGTCGACGATCTTTATAACGGAAGGAGATTCGGCCGCGGGCTCCATGGTTTCGAGCCGCGATGTAATGACCCAGGCCATTTTCGCGCTGCGGGGAAAAGTCGAAAACATGTTCGGCAAAAACCGCGCGGCCATTTACAAAAACGAAGAGTTGTACAACATGATGATGGCGCTGGGTATAGAGAACGATGTGGAAGGGCTTCGGTATGCGAAAATCGTCATCGCCACCGACGCGGACTTTGACGGCTTTCATATCAGAAATCTCCTTCTCACGTTTTTCCTTTCGTACTTTGAAGAACTGGTAACCGGCGGCAGAATTTTTATTCTTGAAACGCCGCTGTTCCGGGTACGAACAAAAAAAGAAACCCGGTATTGCTACAGCGAAGCGGAGCGGGACTCCGCGGTTCGCGCGTTTGGTTCTTCAAGCGAAGTGACCCGTTTCAAGGGCCTCGGTGAAATCAACCCTAAAGAATTCGGCCAGTTTATCGGCGGCGACATGCGTCTTGTTCCTGTTTCGGTAAACACCCTCAAGGCGGTGCCCCAGGTGCTTTCGTTCTACATGGGAAAAAACACCCCCGAGCGCCGGGAATATATCATGAAGAATTTGATTGAGGATGCCGGATGAGGGCGGGGCGCAAAGTCCGCGGCTCAGGCGGGGCGCAATGAAGCTTGTTCAGTTCGGAGCGGGCAACATAGGCCGTTCATTTATCGGGCAGGTTTTTTCACAGGCGCTTTGGGAGGTCGTTTTTATCGACATCGATAAAAAGCTCCTCTCCCTGCTGAATGAAAAAAAACAGTACACGCTTGTGATAAAGCGGGAAGGCAGGGAAGACGAAACGCGGATTGTGGGGCCTGTGCGGGCAGTTGACGGCACAGACGCCGCCGCCGTTTCCGGCGAACTTGCCGGCGCGGACATTGCCGCTTCCAGCGTGGGGAAAAACGCGCTGGCGGGCATACTGCCGGTTATCGCGCGGGGGCTTCTTGAGCGGCGGCGGCGCTTCGGGGAAAGGCCGCTGGACATTATCATCGCGGAAAACGCCAGAAACGCCCCCGAACTTTTCCGGACGGTGCTTTCACGGGAACTGGGCGCTTTGTATCCCCTGGACTCTCTTGTGGGCATTGTGGAAACAAGCATCGGAAAAATGGTTCCTGTTATGCGAAAAGAGGATCTCGCCTCCGATCCGCTTCTTCTTTTTGCCGAAGAATACGAAACCCTTATTGTTGACAGGCGGGGCTTTAAAGGGCCCCTGCCGGATGTAAAAGCGGTGTGTCCGGTCGAACCCATAGAAGCGTATGTAGACAGGAAACTTTTTATCCATAACCTTGGCCACGCCGCTTCGGCGTATCTGGGGTACCGGCAGGTTCCCGCCGCCGGGCAGGGCCTGTCCATTCCCCGGGCAATGGCCCTGCCGGGCGTTGAAGAGGCCGTCCGCGGTGCGATGAACCAGTCCGCCGAAGCCCTGCTTGCCGAATACCCCGGCGTGTTTACCCGGCAGGATCTTTCCCGCCACATTGACGATCTTGCCGCGCGCTTTAAAAACTCCGCCCTTGCCGACAGTGTGTACCGGGTCGGCCGGGATCTGCCCCGAAAGCTCAGCCGGGACGACCGCCTTGCCGGGGCCATGCTTTTATGCGCGAAACACGCCCTTCCGTTCGGCGCCATCGCGGATGTTTTTCTCGCCGCGCTGGACTTTGCCTGTCCGGGCGAAGACGGCACGCTCTTTCCCCCCGACGCCCGTTTCAGGGAACAGTACGGCCTGCCGTCTTTCGCAGACGAAAACCGTCCGCGGGCCGTCCGCCGCGCGCTGCCGCGGATACTGTCGGAAGTATCGCTCCTTGACCGGAACAATCCCGCCGATTTCCCCGTATACAGCGGCCTTTTGGCGGGCGCCATCCCTTCACCATGATTCCGTCTGTGGGGTACATACCCGCCCCCTTGGGCTAAACTTGACCGGCAAATAAAAAGAATTTTTAACCACAACGAGCACGAAGGACACAAAGGGGAAGAAGAAAGGTCAAAGGACGACCCAATTCCTGAATGGGTCCCCCAAAGGGCACCGACGTTTGCTTTCAAGTACTGCGAAGCTGCCAAAAAGCCGAAGAATTTTTTACCGCAACGTCGAAAAAGTCGAAGAAGGAAGAGAAAACTCCAGCTTTGT
>JAIRWM010000082.1 GCA_031268975.1 Treponema sp.
TCACAGTCCCTGCAATTTTCCGCCAAACAGGTTTACGCGCCCTTTTTCTCCGGCGTTTCTTCCAGAAAACGGTCTATCCGCGCAAGCAGATCTTCGTAGCTGTCTACGCAGGGAATGTCCGGGTAATTTTTTCGGATATTCTCCGGCGCGCGGAAAAGGCATCCTGTCCGGGCTTCCCGGATCATGTTAAGGTCGTTGAAAGAATCGCCTGAGGCAAAAATTTCCATGTTGATCGAACCAAGCGCCCTGACCGCTTCCTGTTTGCCGTTTTGCTGCCGCAGCCGGTAGGCGGTAATGGAAAGATCGCGCGAAGTAACAAGGCTGTTGCAGAAAAGGGTAGGCCAGCCGAGTTTTGCCAAAAGGGGTTTTGCGAATTCTTCGAAGGTATCGGAAAGGATAATAAGCTGTGTTTTGCCGCGCAGTTTCGCGGTAAATTCCGCGGCCCCTTCCAGCGGTTCCATACGGCCGATTACGTTCTGTATGTCGGGAAGTTTAAGGTTGTTTTTCGAAAGCAGGTCAATACGGAACCGCATCAGCTTGTCGTAGTCCGGCTCATCCCTGGTGGTGCGGCGCAGTTCGGGAATTCCCACCGCGTCCGAAAACGCTATCCAGATTTCAGGAACCAAAACCCCTTCGAGATCAAGGCACACTAAACGCATAGCCGGAGTATAGCACATGAAGCAAAAAAAAGTATACTGTCTGCGTGAATGTTTCCGGCGGTTCCCCGCTTGACTTGTCTAATCCTTTTGGCGCTCCGGTATACTGCCGGGAAACTGTTGCCAGCACCATGGACGAAGGCCGTGTCCTGGCCGCAAAGGGGGCGTCCCACGGTACGGTAATTGCCGCCGCTTTCCAGAGCGCGGGACGGGGCCGGGCCGGCCGCTCCTGGAACATTACCCGCGGCGAAGGTCTTCCGTTTACCATTATTCTGCGTTACTCGTCCGTCCACGCGCTTCCTTCCTGCCTTACCCTGAAGGCGGGTCTGGCCGCATCCCTTGCGATTGAACGTGCTGTGGCAGATTCCCCGGTTTCTCCCGCGCCCAGAGTTCTGGTAAAATGGCCCAACGACATCATGGTGGTGATGAAAAACGGCACAGGCGGAAAAATTGCCGGTATACTCGCGGAAGCTTCCGGCGCCGTGGTGTGTCTGGGTATGGGGATCAACATTGCCCAGACAGCTTTTCCCCCGGACTTGTCCGGCAAGGCGTCCAGTCTTGCCCTGGCTTTCCGCCGCACGCCGGACGCCTTCGCGCTGCTGGAAAGTATCCTCGCCGGGCTTTACGCCGTACTGGAAACGGAAAGCCCCTGGAGGCAGCCTTTGGAAGATCGCCTGTACATGAAAGGCCGCGTTGTGCGCTTCATTGACGGCGCCGCCGGTTCCGGCAGGGTCGTGGAAGGCCGCCTTCGCGGAATAGGCCCCGAAGGGGAGCTCCTCATCCGTCCCGAAGGAGAAAACGAGGATCGCCGTTTTATTACCGGAGAACTTGACGTATACGGATAGCGGATTTGTTTTACGGCCAAAACGCCGCCCGGTCAGGCGTTGGTTCATTGCCGGCCTTGTCCGCGAACCTTGCCGGAATGTCTTCCGTCTGGTATCATGGTTTTATGCTTGATTATCGTTTCATTGTAGACAATCTTGACGCGGTAAAGAAAAACATTGCTTCCCGTTATATGAAGGCCGACGCGGACGCGGTCTGCGCCCTTTTTAAAAAGCGTACCGCTGTTGCCACCGCCATCCAGAATCTTCAGCAGCGGCGCAATGCCAATGCGCTGGCCATGAAAGGCAAACTGGAGCCGGACGCGCGGGGGGAGCTTGTCGGCGAGGGGAAAAGGCTCAAGGATGAAATTGCCGCCGCGGAAAGCGGTCTTTCGGCGCTTGAGGAAGAACTTGAAACCGAGGCCCGGCGCATTCCCAACATGGCTCATCCCGACGCGCCTGTAGGCAGGGAAGACAAGGATAACCTTGAAGTAAAGCGTTCAGGCAGTCCCACTGTGTTCGATTTTGAATTTTCCGATCATGTAAAGCTTGGACAGGATTTGGATATCATCGACTTTGACTCGGCGACAAAAGTATCGGGGACAAAGTTTTACTATTTAAAGAACGAAGGGGTTTTTCTCGAACTGGCCCTCACCCGTTACGCGCTGGATATACTGCAAAAAAAAGGGTTTACCCCGTTTATCACTCCCGACATTGCCCGCGAAGAAATTCTCGAAGGGATAGGCTTTAATCCGCGCGGGGAAGAATCAAACGTCTACACCCTCGAAGGAGAGGCCGCCTGCCTTGTGGGAACCGCGGAAATCACCCTGGGCGGCTATCATGCCGGCGCCGTGCTGGAGCGGGAAAAACTTCCCCTGCGCATGGCGGGGCTTTCACACTGTTTCCGCAGAGAGGCGGGCGCCGCCGGTCAGTTCAGCAAGGGCCTGTACCGGGTTCACCAGTTTACAAAGCTGGAGATGTTTGTGTACTGTCTGCCGGAAGATTCGGGGAAAATCCACGAAGAACTCCGTTCGATAGAAGAAGAAATTTTTTCCGGTCTTGAAATACCCTTCCGGGTAGTGGATACCTGTACCGGAGATCTTGGCGCTCCGGCCTACCGCAAGTGGGATCTGGAAGCGTGGATGCCCGGCAGGAACGGCGGCGAATGGGGAGAGGTAACATCAACCTCAAACTGCACCGATTACCAGGCCCGGCGTCTTAATGTCCGCTATAAGGGAGAAGACGGGAAAAACCATTTTGTCCACATGTTAAACGGAACGGCTATCGCCCTGTCACGGGCAATCATCGCTCTCCTTGAAAATTTTCAGCAGGCCGATGGTTCGGTAAAAATTCCCGGCGCGCTTGTTCCCTATTGCGGATTCGATCACATCAAGCCTAAATCCGCGGCGTAGTGATTTTGGGATTATCAGGGAGAAAGGTATGATGAAAAAAACCGCCGCCGTCCGGCAGGCCGCCGGCAGGCGAAATTTTACCGCGGGCGTTTTTGTCTGCGCCGGTTTCGCGGTACTGGCTGTCATGGCCTGCCAAACCGTGCCGGATTTAGTCAGCGAGCCGGTCATATCGTTTGATTCAGTATCGCTTGAAAAAATAAACTTTGACGGCGTCGGCATCCTGGCAAAAATAAACGTGGAAAATCCGAATCCGTTTTCAATTCCCCTTCCCGGTATTGACTGGGAGCTTTTTATAGCCGATGAAATGTTTCTTGGCGGAAGCGTAAAAACCGGGCAGGGGAGCCCTTCAAAGCTTGCCGCGAAAAGTTCGACAATTGTTGAGCTTCCTTTTACCGTTCCCTATAACGGGCTCTATTCGGCGGCAGCCAATCTTCTTGATGCCGACGAAGCGCCTTACCGGATAAATATAAGCGCGCGTTTTCCGATTCCCGTATTGGGAGACAAGGTTTTCACCGCTCAATGTAACGGATTGGTTCCACTGTTAAAAGTCCCGAACCTTTCATTTGGCGGAATAAAATTTAACAGCCTTGGCCCTTCTAAAGTGGAACTTGTCCTTACCTGGGCGGTGGAAAACAGGAACGCGTTTGCCATAACCCTTGACAGCCTTGACTATGATTTTGCCTTGAACAATTCGTCCTGGGCGCGCGGCCGGACACCGGCGGGGTTAAATCTCCCTGCCCGAAGAACTACCGAGATACCGGTAACCGTAACCATTAACTCTCTTTCTCTGGTGAAAGACATGCTCGCTCTTGCCGGAAGCGGGAAAAACGCCGCGTTCAGCTGCGCCGGAGAAGCGGCCCTGCATCCTTCTTTTGAGGGACTGGAAGCCTTTGCCATCCCCTTCAATTTTACCGGTACTACGGATTTCAGAAATCAACAGGCCGATTAGTCCAAATGAACGCCTGCGAAATTATGGAAAAAACTTCTTTAACTTTTTCGGCTTTATGGTACATTTCTTGTGTTTTTTCAACATAAAAGGAAGGAGTGATTATGATTATCGCGCTGAAACAGGGAACAGAAAAAGAAGAAGCGGATAAATTTGTTTTGTTTATGGAAAGCCGGGGCCTTACGGTACATGTTTCCGAAGGGGAAACCCAGACCGTGCTGGGCCTTGTGGGGGATACGTCTTCCCTCGATCCGCGAACAATGGAAGCGCATCACCTTGTGGCAAAAGTTGTGCGGGTTCAGGAACCGTACAAGCGGGCAAACCGGCTTTTTCATCCCGAAGACACCCGGATTGATATTACCGCGGACGGCGGCGTTCACAGTATAGGCGGCGGAAAACTCGGTATCATCGCGGGGCCCTGTTCGGTGGAAAGCCCGGGACAGATCACCGGCATAGCGAAAGAAGTCAAAGCGGCGGGCGCGGGCTTTTTGCGGGGCGGCGCTTTCAAACCCAGAACAAGTCCGTACAGTTTCCAGGGGATGGGATGCGAAGGGGTGGATCTGCTTGTCGCCGCGAAAAAGGAAACGGGGCTTCCCCTGGTTTCGGAGCTGATGGAAATTCATCAACTGGAAGTTTTTGATGAGATTGACATTATCCAGGTGGGCGCCCGGAACATGCAGAATTTCAACCTCCTTAAAGAACTGGGAAAATGCGGCAAGCCGATTCTGTTAAAACGGGGCCTGGCTTCCACGGTAACGGAACTTCTTATGGCAGCGGAGTACATTATCGCCGGGGGAAACGACCGGGTGATTCTCTGTGAGCGGGGAATCAGGACATTTGAAAGCTTTTCCCGCAACACCCTGGATATCGCCGCGGTTCCCTTCCTTAAACAAAAATCCCATCTGCCGGTAATCGTAGACCCAAGC
Source organism: Treponema sp. (assembly GCA_031268975.1). Taxonomy (GTDB): domain Bacteria; phylum Spirochaetota; class Spirochaetia; order Treponematales; family Breznakiellaceae; genus JAIROH01. The sequence continues at coordinate 4,762 of JAIRWM010000082.1, forward strand.
CACGCGACAGGCATCGCGGGCCTTGTTCCGGCGGCGGCAAAAGCCGCGGTGGCCGCGGGAGCGGACGGCCTTATTATTGAAGTTCACAACGATCCTGAAAACGCTTTTTCCGACGGGGAACAATCTCTTACGCCGCCGGAATTTGCTTCCCTTATGGAAACGTTAAAAAAATACGCCGCCCTTGAAGGAAAAATTTTGTGAAGCCGGCCGGACAATGTACCGTCGGCATCGCCGGGCTGGGACTTATGGGCGGGGCGATTGCCAAAGCGCTGGGGAGGCCCGGCCCGGACGGAAAGTCCCGGCAGCCGGGCGCTCCGGGCCGGCTCTTTGCCCACGATACCGGCGCCGAAACCCTTGCGCGGGCCCGGGCGGCGGGAATTATTGACCGTGGTTTTGACGATCCCGGAGAAATGCTTCCCCATTGTGATGTCGTGTTCCTCTGCCTTAATCCTTCAACGTTAACCGGCTTTACCAAAACCTGGCAGGCGTCTTTTAAAACCGGGGCGCTTGTCACCGACATTGCCGGCGTCAAGGAAAGTGTCTGCGCGGAGGCGGACAGGCTTCTTTGTGAACGGAATGATCTTGACTTTATTCCCGGCCACCCGATGGCGGGAGCGGAAGGAGAGGGCTTTGAAAATTCCGGCAGGGTGAATTTTTCCGGCAAGAACTATATCCTTACACCCCTTCCCCGGAACAGGCCGGAAAATCTCGCGTTCCTTAAAGATCTTATCCGCCTCATGGGTTTTGGCCGCGTCACCGAAACCACCGCCGCCGATCACGACAATAAAATCGCCTTTACAAGCCAGCTTTGCCATGTAATCGCTGCGTCCCTTATCGACTGCGGGGACGATACGGAAATTACCCGTTTTGGCGGCGGCAGCTTTGAAGACCTTACCCGCATCGCCATGCTCAATGTTCCCATGTGGACGGAACTTTTTCTGGAAAACAGGGACCGGCTTCTTTCGCATATCCGGCAGTTTGAAAAAAGCCTCGACGGCATTAAGGCCCTGATCAAAACCGGCGACCTTCCCACCCTGACAAAACGTCTCGCCGCCGTCCGGGACAGAAGAAGCGGGATGGCAGGCTAGGGTAACGCTGATTTATTCCCGATTGAATAAATCAGTACTTCCCCGGGGGTTTGTCTACAGACTTTTTTCCGGTTTTGTGATATTACATGATATGCCTGATTTGAAAGAAGCCTGGAAAAGACGAGTCGCGTCCGCGGTAAATGATCTTCTGCTGGAATCCGGATCTTCGATTCGCGTAACGCCGGAGGAACTTGTCGCCGAACTTCCGCCGCGGCCCGAAATGGGCGACCTTGGGTTCCCCATGTTCGGTTTCGCGAAGCTGCTCCGCAAAGGGCCGCCCCAAATTGCCGCCGCCGTGGCGGGACGGCTTGCCGCCTCTGGCGAATCTACGGCCGGCGCATCCGGCGCGCCCGGAGCAGATGCGGCCGGCAGCGTCACGGCTGAAGGCCCTTACGTCAATGTCCGCTATGACCGGGGAAAAACCGCCGCCCTGATACTGAGCCGTATCCTGGACGAAAAGCTCCAGCCGGGAAGGCCGGGAACGCTTGCCGGTTCGCGGATCATGGTGGAATTTTCCAGCCCAAATACCAACAAGCCCCTTCATCTGGGACATCTTCGCAACGACATCCTTGGGGAAAGCGCTTCGCGGATTCTCGCGGCCTGCGGTGCGGAAGTCCGCCGGGTCTGCATTATCAACGACCGGGGCATCCACATCTGCAAGTCCATGCTTGCCTACCGCGAACACGGCGGGGGAAAAACCCCCGAATCGGAGGGGATAAAAAGCGATCACTTTGTCGGTGAATGGTATGTGGAATTTAACCGGCAGTTAAAAAAAGAAACCGAGGAATTGATGCGTGACAGGGGCCTTGAAAAAGAAGCTGCCGAAGAAGCCGCCCCCGTCCTGGGCCGCGCCCGGGAACTGCTGCGCAAGTGGGAATCCGGCGACGGGGAAACGGTGGAGCTCTGGAAGAAGATGAACAACTGGACCATTGAGGGGATGAAGGCAACTTACGAACGCACGGGAATTTCCTTTGATCAGTATTACTTTGAAAGCCAGACCTATCTTAAAGGCAAAGAGGAAATCCTTGAAGGGCTTGAAAAGGGAATTTTCTACAGAGCCCCTGACGGCGCTGTCGTCGCCGATCTTGAAGCGGAAAATCTCGACAAAAAAATTCTTCTCAGGGGGGACGGCACTTCAATTTATATTACACAGGATATCGGCCTCGCCATTTACCGGAACCGGGACTGGCCGTTTGACAGGCTGATTTATGTTGTGGGTTCCGAGCAGCAATACCATTTCAGGGTTCTTTTTACGATACTCAATAAACTCAAGTTCCCCTGGGCGAAAAACCTTTTCCACCTTTCCTACGGCATGGTGAACCTTCCCGAAGGTAAAATGAAAAGCCGGGAAGGGACCGTGGTGGACGCCGACGATCTCCTTGACAGCCTTGGGGATATGGCCCTTGAGGAAATTCGTGAAAAAGAACGGGAAGAAGCTGTCGGCGACGCCGCCGGAACGGCGGAAAAAATAGCCCTGGGAGCCCTGCACTATTTTCTGCTTTCCGTGTCTCCCTCCAAAGACATGCAGTTCAACCCCAAAGAAAGCCTTTCGTTTACCGGCAACACCGGCCCGTATTTACAGTACATGGGAGCGCGGATTTCGTCGATGCTTCGGAAAGCCGGGGCCGCCGGTTCAGACGCCGCCGCGGTAACCGTAGCCGGTTCGGACACGGCTGCCGGTTCGGTTCCCGGCGCGGAAACCCTTACCGGCGACCCGGAATGGGAACTGCTCAAAATGCTCAGCTTATACGATTCGGCGGTGGCCCTTGCCGCGGAAAATATTGATCCTTCGGTTGTGGCCGCGTACCTCTATGATCTTTCCAGGGCCTTTAGCCGTTTTTACCACGACTGCCCCATCCTGCAGGCGGAAAGCGCGGAACTTGTTTCGGCCCGGCTGGCACTCTCAAAGGCCGTACTCAGGGTGCTTAAAGACGCGCTGGGCTTAATCAACATTCCGTTTTTGGAAACCATGTAACAGGAGAAAAACATGACCGATGATAAAGACGCGTCTCTTGCGCAGATTCCGGGACGCATACGGGAATTGCGGGAAATCGAGGAAATCAGCGCCATTGACGCGGCCCGCGATATCGGGATTTCCCCGGGCGATTACGACAAATACGAATCGGGAGAAAAGGACATTCCCATTAGTGTTCTTTACAAAATTGCCCAGTGTCTTGGCGTGGACGCCACGGTACTGCTTACCGGGGAAGACCCCCGCATGGAAAGCGCCAGCGTATGCCGGAAAGGGCAGGGGGTACAGATCGAGCGTTATCCGGGCTATGAATATTCAAGCCTGGCGTACAACTTCAGGGGCCGGACCCTTGAACCGCTTCTTGTGTATCTGGATCCGTCGAAAGAAGACGCGCCGCCGGTAACCCACTTCGGCCAGGAATTTAACTATGTAACCGAAGGTTCGGTAAAAGTTACCGTGGGCGGACGGGAATATATTCTTGACGAAGGGGACTCCATTTACTTTGACGCGGGTCTTCCCCACGGTCAATGCGCCGTAAAAGGTCCCGCGCGTTTTATCACCATTATCCAGGAGAAATAGCTTCGATGAACGAAATACTTTCCCGTTATTGTCCCCGTGTGGAATTTGAAAGCTACGAAGATTTTTACGCGAACTACCGCTGTAATGTGCCGGAAAACTTTAACTTTGCCTTTGACGTTGTCGATGAATGGGCCCGGCTTTCGCCGGAAAAAACCGCCCTCGTCTGGACAAACGACTCAGACGAAACAAGATCGTTCAGTTTTGGCGAAATAAAAAACCTTTCGGACAGGGCGGCCAATGTACTAGGCGGCCTGGGTATTGGAAAAGGCGATGTGGTGATGCTTGTATTAAAGCAGCGTCCCGAAGTGTGGATAATGATGGCGGCCCTTGAAAAGCTGGGGGCCGTCTGCATACCGGGTACCTACCAGCTTACCCAAAAGGATATTGTGTACCGCTGCAATATTGCCGAAGTAAAGATGATCGCCGCAGTTGACGATCCCGAGCTTCTGGAAAACATACAGGGCGCCCTTTCCGAATGTAAAACCCTCGCCGCCGTGGCCGTTGCCGGCACGCGAATCCCCCGGGGGTTTCTTGACCTCCGCAGGGCCGTCGCCGAAGCTTCCCCGGTGTTCGCGCCCTCCTCCCCGGAAAAAACAAAACTCCGGGAGCCAATGCTTATCTACTTTTCCTCCGGGACCACCGGCATGCCCAAGATGGTCCTCCACGATCACAGCCTTCCGCTGGGGCATATTGTAACCGCCAAATACTGGCACTGCGTGGAAGACAACAAGGTTCACCTGACCCAGACCGATTCAGGCTGGGCGAAGTTTGCCTGGGGAAAGATCTACGGCCAGTGGATATGCGGCGCCGCCATTGGGGCCTACGATACCGAAAAGTTCACCCCACAGGGCATTATAGACGCGATACAGCGGCTTAAGCCGTACAGCTTCTGCGCTCCGGCGACAATCTTCCGGTTTCTTATCAAGGAAGATCTTTCGCGGTATGACTTTAGCTTTATCAGGCATACCTCGGTGGCGGGCGAACCCCTCAGTCCCGAAGTGTATCATCAGATAAAAGAAAAAACGGGCCTTGAAATACGGGAAGGATTCGGCCAGTCGGAAACGTCCGTTATGGCCGCCTGTTTCAAGTGGCTTCCCGTCAAGCCAGGTTCCATGGGCAAGCCCGCGCCGCTTTTCGGCCTGGATCTGTTGAACGACGAAGGCAAAAGCTGCGACGACGGTATTGTGGGAAATATCAGCATCACCGCCGCCGGCGAGCCGGGAACCACGGCCCCGGACAAAACGCAAAGCCCCGCTCCGGCAAGCCTTTCCGGGATACGAGCCGGTTTGCGGGGGAAAACCATACCGGGACTGTTTCGGGGTTACTGGAAGGATGATGAAATCACCCGCGCCTGCTGGTCCGGCGGAGCGTACCGCACCGGCGACATGGCCTGGCACGACGAAGAAGGCTACTACTGGTTTGTAGGCCGAAACGACGACGTGATCAAATGCTCGGGATACCGCATAGGCCCTTTCGAGGTGGAAAGCGCCCTTATGGAACATCCCTCGGTACTGGAATGCGCCGTAACCGCCGCCCCGGATCCCGCGCGGGGCCAGGTGGTAAAAGCCACCATAGTCCTCGCTCACGCGTTCAGCCCCTCGGACGCCCTGATACGGGAACTGCAAAACCATGTGAAACGGGTAACCGCCCCCTACAAATATCCCCGCATTGTGGAATTTGTCGATGAGCTCCCCAAAACCGTAAGTGGGAAGATACAGCGCAACCTGATACGGAAACAGGACGAAGACCGCGCGCGGTAACATTCTGGGGACGGCAAAACTGCGGTTTTTATCGGTTACGGTTCCAAAATCTGACATTTTGGAACCGCCTCACTTACCCGCGATATGCGTACCCCGCGTTCCGGCTTCCGCGGCGCACTGCTCAGGCTGAAGCCTTCGCGCCTTTGCGCGCGGTACTTCGGCCTTTACTTGCGCCAGGCGGTGTGCTACCGTTATCCCTTAACAGCCCCTGTCGGGACTGCTTGGCTCCGCCAGTTTTGCCTTGATCTCCGCAAAAGTATATCCCTGTTCCATAAGTTCAAGGATTTCTTCACGGCCCATCTCCAGACCCTCTTCACGGCCTTCTTCACGGCCCATCTCCAGACCTTCTTCACGGCCTTCTTCACGGCCCTTTTCGAGGCCTTGTTCTATGCCTTCCTGACGGCCTTCTTCTTCCCTGACGGCAAGGGCGTCGTCCCAGTTCCATTCGGTTAAAAGCATGTTTATTACCTCCGAGGAGTGTTCTTCCAGGAATTCTTTCAGTATGTTGTT
>JAIRWM010000122.1 GCA_031268975.1 Treponema sp.
AAAAAATTCTTCGGCTTTTTGGCAGCTTCGCAGTACTTGAAAGCAAACGTCGGTGCCCTTTGGGGGAACCCATTCAGGAATTGGGTCGTCCTTTGACCTTTCTTCTTCCCCTTTGTGTCTCCGTGCTCGTTGTGGTTAAAAATTCTTTTTATTTGCCGGTCAAGTTTAGCCCTCTGGGGCGGTTTTGGAGAAATAAGCTGTACCGTAATTGCTTACGGTACAAGGAATTACAATTGAGCCGCGGCCGATTCGAACGGCCGACCCACGCCTTAAAAGGGCGTTGCTCTACCTACTGAGCTAGCGGCCCGTGACCGATTTTCGCACTATACGGCACAACCGAATGTCGTGTCAACTACGCTTTCGGTAACATTTCAATTTGAGGCATTTCGCTGCGCCCGGCTGGATTTTTACGCGGGGCATCACGGACGCTTCGGTTTAGTTTTCACTTAAGTAACTTCCCCTCCGGGCCGATAATGGGATATCGGGAGCGTTGAGGAGGCTACAGGCATCATCTACGCTTCAATCAGACGGTGCGCGGCAGGCTGCAAAGCCCTGACGTCCAGGCGCATCGTCTTTTTTTTATGACACGCACGGCGCTTCCACCCGGCGCTGAACATACCGGCCCAAAAAATCACCCAGCCGCCTCATTGCCTCGGTAAGGGTGTCCTTGTCCGGCAAAAAGACAATACGGAAGTGGTCGCTCTTGTCCCAGTTAAAGCCTGTCCCCTGAACCATCAGCAGGTGTTTGTCCCGGAGCAGATCCATCATAAACTGTTCGTCATCGGTGATATTAAAACGCTTTACGTCGACTTTGGGAAAACAGTACAGGGCGCCCTTTGGCATAACGACCGAAAGTCCGGGAATCTGCCGTACCAGACTTACCGCAGTATCCCGCTGTTCCCTGAGCCTGCCGCCGGGGACAAGATAGTCGTCGATGCTTTGGCGGCCGCCAAGAGCTGTCTGTATGGCGAACTGGGCGGGCATATTGGGGCAAAGCCGCATGTTTGAAAGCATTTCGAGGCCTTCGATATAGCCCCTGGCGCATTTTTTACTGCCCGAAAGGGTCATCCAGCCGCAGCGGAAACCGGCCGCCCTGTAGGCTTTGGAAAGGCCCATAAAGCTTATGGTAAGGATGTCGGGGTTTATCGACGCCATGGGGATATGTACGGCCCCGTCGTACAGGATGCGGTCGTAAATTTCATCGGAAAAAACAAGAAGCCCTTTTTCGGCGGCCAGGGCGGCTATTCCCTCAAGGACGTCTCTTTCGTAGACCGCCCCGGTGGGATTATTCGGGTTGATAAGCACAATCGCCTTGGTTCTGTCTGAAACCCTGGAACGCATATCGTTCAAATCGGGGTTCCAGTCCGATTCTTCGTCACAGCGGTAGTGAACGGCTTTTCCCCCGGCAAGTGTTACCGCGGCAGTCCACAGCGGATAATCCGGCATGGGGATAAGCACTTCGTCGCCGGAATTGAGCAGGCCCTGCATGGCCATGGAAATGAGCTCGCTTACCCCGTTCCCGATATACACATCGTCAATGGTCACGTCCAGAATGCCCCTGGTATGCATATCAAGGACGATGGATTTACGGGCGGCAAAAAGTCCCTGGGCGTCGCCGTATCCCTGCGCGCTGTGCATATTGACGACGACATCGTGAATAATAACGTCGGGAACGTTAAAGCCAAAGGGCGCGGGGTTCCCAATATTCAGTTTGATGATGCGGTAGCCTTCTTCTTCAAGCCGGCGCGCTTCCTTTAACACGGGACCGCGGATATCGTAACAGACGTTATCCAGTTTGGTTGATTTTTCAAAACTGCGCATAAAAACTCCCCGTCAAGCTGCATCAAGGTAGCACTGATTTATTCACGTGCGAATAAATTGGTACTTCCCTAGCTATACACATAATTTGCGGCTTTTTCAATGTAGTGTGTCAGAACAACCGCATGGACTTCCGTTTCAAGCCGTTTTACTTCCCTGTTCCAGTCCGTCCGGTTTTTCAGGGCTTTTCTGACCCGTTCTTTGCCCTCAAGCGCTTTTCCGGCAAGCGAAAGCGTCTTTTCCGGCAGGAATTTTCGCAGAGTGTCGTCGATAAAGTATGACGAAAGCCCGGTAAGTATACCGTCGCCGGATGTTTCGGCAAAGCGGGAAAACCGTTCCGCGGCGGGACCAAACTGCCTGTTTAAAAGCAGGGCAAAGCCGTGATACCAGGAAAGCCACTCCCGGTCCGCCCCGGAAACCTTGGGAGACCGCGTTCCGGTTCCCGGCAGCCGGTCTTCGAAAAATTCCACCGCCCCCCTGTTGTCCTGGGCAAGAATGCGGGCCGCGCCAAAAACCAGTGCGTTGGCGTTTACCAGCGCCGGACGCGCCACCGTAAGTTTCCTTTCCAGAGCGTTTACCGAAACGGCGTCGGAAAGGACCAGGTAGCTGTTTGCCAAAAGTTTTACCAGCCTGGGCGTATAGTTTTTTTTCCGAAGCACCCGGTTTTCCAGTTCCTGTACCAGCGCCGGCCAGTCTTCTTTTTCAAGAAGCAAAAAAACCCTGTAGTTAAGGGCAAAATACAGATCCATGCCGATTAAAAGCAGAAGCAGAGCCGGGCCGAAAGACCAGCTTGACTGCCAGAGAATGACTGCCGCATCCCTTCCCAGAACAATAAACGGGATAAGAAACACAAAGGCCAAAAAAAAGGCGATAACAACGTTAAAGGCGATGATGATCGATTTGAATTTCAACAACAGCACTCCGTATCTAGTATTTTTTTCATCTTCCAGCCATAATAATAAAAAGCCGGGTAAGCGTCAATTTAAATCCGCGGAACCCGCCAAGGCATGGTCGCATGAGGAACTTTAACATTAAGGACATACCCCCGGAAAGCTTTTTTTCAAAGCCGGTGTATCTCGACAACCAGTTTATCCTCACCGCGCCGGAGGTTGTTTTTTCCCGGGAATTGATAAAGGCCCTGAACGAATGGGAATTCCGGGAAATCCGTAGCGACGGCGAACCCCAGCAGGAATACTCAGGCGACGAGGTAATCGTCCAGGAAGTGGAAGGCGCCGTCGAAAAGTCCATTCTCAGCGACGGCGAACAAATACAGGACGCGGAAAGGTTCTACGCCAATTTTCTAAAATATGTGGAAAGCCTCTTTACCCTGGTCGCCACAAAAAAGCCGATTCACTTTAGCCAGGTCGCCGAAAAGGTCAAGGAAATCTGCGAAGTTTCCAAAGAACAGCGCCGCTACCTGTTACGGGTTATGAGGGGCGAAAATTCCGCCGGCGGGGAAAACTACCTGGCGTCCCACGCCCTGAAGTCGACCATTATCGCGATCATCATCGGTACATATATAAAGCTCCCCATTTTCAGGCTTATTGAACTGGGCGTGGCGGCCCTGCTCCATGAAGTCGGAATGATCATGCTGCCGCCCCAGGTGTATCTGTCAAACCGTCCGCTTAATCCGGCGGAACGGAAAGCCATACTGACCCATCCGGTTTTGAGCTTTAACCTTTTAAAGGGTTTTGATTTTCCGCTGGTGGTAAGCCTTGCCGCCCTTGAGCACCATGAACGGGAAAACGGATCCGGCTATCCCCAAAAACTTACCGGCGACAAAATAAGCCTTTACGCCAAAATTATCGCCGTAGCCTGTTCATACGAGGCTCTTACCAGCTCCCGCCCCCATAAAGACGCGAAAGACGGGTATTCGGGCATGATAGATCTTCTGAAAAACGAAGGGAAACAGTACGACGACACCGTTGTAAAGGCCCTTGTTTTTTCCCTTTCGATTTACCCCATCGGGCTGTACGTTCTGCTTTCCAACGGGAAAAAAGGCCAGGTTGTGGATGTAAACCCCGACAATCCCCGGTATCCGATGGTTCAGGTGTTTGGCGAGCTGACCCCCGACGGGAAAAACAGGATACTGGAAACCTCCCAGGACGGGATCCACATTGCCCGGCCCCTCCAGCGCGAAGAAATAGCCTCAGGCTGAAATTATGGAAGATCCCCTGCCCGCGCTGCTGATTTCCGCCGTTCTTGTCGCCGTAAGCGCTTTTTTTTCCTTTGCCGGATCGATCCTTTCGCTTTCCCGGAAACCCCGGCTTAAGCTCTTTTTTTCAGGCGGAAAACCTCCGTCAGGTGAAACGCCATTCCAAAAGGCAATCCTCAAAGCCGCGGCAAAGCCCGGCTCGTTCCTTTTTGCCCTGCGTATCTGGAACCTTCTGGTTCGGCTTTTCGCGGGAATGTTGTTCTTTTTTCCCGTCCGGATGGGGGCGCCCTCCGGAACCGCCGCGCCCGGCTCGGCGTTTTCAGGTTTCGGCCCGGCCGGACTTGTCCTTTTTGTGTTGGCTTTTATTGTCTTTTCGGAGCTGATCCCCGCTGTTGCCGCGCCGAAAAACCCGGAACGTACGCTGCTTTACATCTTTCCCGCCCTCCAGCTGTTCCGCCTTCCCTGGAAACCCCTGTACGCCCTGCTTTCCCGTCTTATCCGCGGCGGGAAAGATGCCGGGAACCCCGGCGACGAGGAATTCCGCATGGCGCTGGAAGAGGGAGAAAAGTCCGGCGCGGTGGAAAGCAGTGAGCGCTCCATGGTAGAAGGGGTGCTGTATCTGGGAGACAGGCCGGTGAGCGCTTTTATGACCCACCGGTCGGAAATGGAATTCCTCGATATCGCCCTGGGCGCCGAAGCGGCCCGTGAAAAAGCGCTGGCGTTCCGGGACCAGGGTTTTTTCCCCGTCGTCATGGAAACCCAGGACAACGTGGCAGGCGTCGTTTCCGTACAGGACATCCTTATCGCCCTTACGGAAAAAGAATGGAAGGGCCTTCCTTCCATCATGAAACCTCCCGTTTTTATTCCCGAAACAATGAGCGCCCTCAAAGCCTTTGAAGCCTTCCGGCGTGAAGACGAATACTACCTGTGCGTTATGGACGAATACGGCGGATTCGCCGGATCGTTACGGGTTAGAAACCTTCTGGAAGAAATAGTCGGCGAGCTTTCCGGCTCCGCGCCGGAAGAAGACGCCGTCATCCAGCAGGAAGACGGTTCCTGGCTGGCCGACGGCAGCGTCAGCGTCGACGAACTGGCAAAGATCCTGGAACTTGAAAGCATGGGAGAAAACCACGGCGATTACCATACCCTCGCCGGATTTATACTCAAACTTGCCGGGGACATCCCCAAAACCGGGGACGTTTTCAACTGGGGCGTGTTCCGCTTCAAGGTAATAGACCGCGACGGCAACCGCATCGACAAAGTCCTCATCAGCAAAGCCGGCCCGCCCCGAACCCGGGACGGCGGTGAGTAACGGCGGCCGGCTGACCGCCGCGGGGTCCGCCGGCACGGGAATGCGCGCCGAGGCTTGGCACTTTCGCGCAATTATGATACGGTTAACACATTCCCACTATCGCAAGGACGGCTTATGAAAAGAGCGGTTGTTGTTTCAGTCATTTTGCTCTTTTTCGCGGGGGTTCCCCTGTTTTCCCAATGGGAGGGGGAAGACGACCTTTCTTTTGATTTCGACCGCGACTGGCGGCGAAAACCCCTTATCCCCAACGACAACCTTATTTTCGGACAGCCGGAATTCCTTGACTTCGACCTTGGCATGGAAGCGGGATACAATGACGGTGTTTGGGGCGGCGTCGGCGTACGCATGGATTACCGGGGCGGGCCGCTCAGCATTGTCGCCGACCTTGTGTTCAAAAACGATCAAAAATATGCCCCGACAAGGGTGATGATTCCCGCGGGCAACCTTGCCGGGCTGTACTTTTTCATGAACGAAGGGGGCGTCTCCTACGACAGCCGGCCGTTCAGCCTCAGCGCGGGGCGTTTTAGAATTTACGACGAGGTGGATTCACCCTACTCGCTTTTCGTTAATTCTCTGGGGCATACGGCTGTTACCATGAAGGCGCGTTACGAGTCAAAGCACTGGATATACCAGTCCCGGTGGATAGAGCTCAACTCGCGCAACACCGTTTCTTCCCCGGCCTGGAACGAATACAACCGCCGAAAAGCCGGTTTATCTTCACCGACAGACTGGTCAACACCATCCAGTGATTATGGCCCAAATCCAGCCAAAACTGACGGCCTTTCCGACTGGGGCTTTCCCGACCGCGGGGTAAACTACAAAGTTTACGCGCTCAAGGTAAACGACTGGCGCCTGGGGTTTCTTGACGCGGTGGTATATACGGGGCGCTCGTTTGACCTGGAATATTTTTTAAACCCCATACCGCAGTTTTTTATCAACTATGCCAAAGATACTCCCGGCCGTCCCTGGTCTACGGACAGTAACGAAAACGCCTTGACGGGCTTCTTCTGGGACGTCAACAAAAAAGATTCGTGGGACGCCTATGCCCAAATTCTTATTGACGACTTTTCCGTGGGTTTTGCCAAAAGTCTGTTCAGCGGTTTTTCGGACAACCCCTGGAAAACCGCGTGGTCTTTGGGCGGCCGCGTACATACTTCCGCGGGCCGCTTTGGATTCCATCACGGCGGGGCGCTTAAATTTACGTTCGAGCCGATTGGCACCGACGAAAACGGGCGCTATGCCTGGGACGCGGCCGCGACCGCCTACGGGTACACCTACTATCCGGAGACCCGTTACTTTGACAGCGAAAACGGCGGAGAGCAGGTTAACATCCTCATCGAAGATAACATGGTCGGTTACAAGCACGGTGAAAACAACCTGGCCTTCCAGGTCGATTACCAGAATACCTTTCAGCGGTTCCTGGTAACGGCGGAACTTGAACTGCTTTTGGCGGGGGCAAATTCCCCTGCCAACCCGTGGCAGCAGCATTATTCGCGGAGCGGGTACTACGATTCGGGAAAAAGCGGTTCCCAGCTTTTGGACGGGCCCTTTGAAAAACGGCTTGAATTCCGGGTAAACGTTTCCAGAAAAATCGGCCCCGTGGCCCTTTGGGGCGCCTTCGCGCTTGGCGGGCGCTGGGACAAACTGGTACTGGCGGAGCCCGACCCCGATGCCAATCATTCCACCCCTCAGGAAACCGTCGACAACGACATCTGGATATGGAAACCGTCGGGCGGCAGGGAGCTTATCTTCAGGATTTCCCTCGGTTTTAAATACACGCTCGGGGTTCTTTAACCATGTCCTGTCCCGGCCAGTTTCAAAAGGGGACAAACCCGCTTGTGCGGGGAAGACGCGGGGGAGCTTACCGGCGGCGGGCTTTTTCCCGGAGGGCGCTGTTTTTTCTTGTCTTCGGCCTTTTTCGCGTTATTTCCCTTGGGGCGGAGTACTTCTATCCCGACGGGGAAGAAGTCGAAATCATCGGCCATATCAGCCGCCGCATGGGCAGGGCTCTGCCTTTCTCCGCCTTTCCCGTTCACGGCGGCGACATACTCGCGTTCGCGGAAAAGCTCGCCGCCGATCCGGGGTTTTCCCGGCTTAACTCCGCGGATACGGCGCTGCTGGAGGCGCTCATTTCCCGGCTTGAAGAACAGCGTGACGGCGACATACTGCTCAAAGGCAATCTGGAACTTGCTTATGAACAACGGCTTACGACAAATTCGTTCACCATTGACGACACTTCCAAAATGGCCAACGCCGAAGATTTCCGCAGGGCCTTTCTTGACTTTTCGCCCGTCGTAAGCTTCGGCGCGGCGGGCGGAACGTTTACCGGCCCCTGGATCGCCGCCCAGGTCGATCTGCGCCCCGCCTGGACAAACGATTACTCACCGTACTCCAACTTTTTTACGGCAGTGGATATTACGTACGACATTTTGAAGCGCGGGGTTTTCGCCTGGAACGGAACCTATGTCAATTTTTTCGCGGGCCGCGATACAATCCACTGGGGGAATCCCCGGGGCTCCACCCTTTACCCGTCAAAGCTGCTTCCGTACATGGACAGCATCCGCCTGAACGTTCCGCTTGGGCCGTTCAGTTTCGACTATATGCTGGGAACGATTATCCCCAAAAAAGCCGGACACGATGTCTACGACGTCGACACTCCTTCCCCCCCCTATACCGACTATTTCGGATTTCTTAACGAGGAAAAGCCCAGCACGATACTGGTAGCCGGCCATCGTTTTCAATGGAACTTCGGCAGCCTGAAAGCGGGAATAGGCGGAACCGTGATCTATGTCAGGGCGAACAACGCGTTCCATGTCACCGACGTTCTTCCGGTAATGGTGTACCATAACGCGGACATCACCCCCAACAACCTCAACATGGTTCTCGATTTTTCCTGGGCAATCGCTCCCGGCCTGAGCGTCTCCGCGACGGCAGGCTTTGACGACATCAGCGCGAGAACCTTCGGCATTCCCGACGGGGACATCCCTACAATACCCGGCGGCATAGTGCAGGCGGATTACAGCGCCGCCCTGGAATCGGTTTTTATGGATTTCCATCTGGAAGGAGGCTACACCCATTACCTTTGGGGAAACTTCCACTATGACGATCCTCCGTTTAGTCAGGCTGAAGCAAGGCTTGCCAAGGCGATTTACCGTTACGGGCCGAACCATGACGCCGTGCTGCTTCCCCTTACCAGCCCCTACGGCCCCGGAGTTATCTGGGGAAAACTCAACGCGAATTTCGCGTTTCCCGAACGGCATATCAAAGCCGGGGCGGAATTTCTTTTGCTTACCAAGAAGCGGGACGTAAACCTTGTGGATACCAAGTATTCTGTCGACGACACCACCAAAGACAGCCCCCGGATATGGTACGGTTCTTTTCAGTTTCCTTTTTCCTACTCATGGAAAAATCTGGAATTTTCCGCGTGTCCGGGAATTCTTTTCGGTTCTTCGGATTTTGCCGTTGAATGTACGCTGGGGCTGCGCTGGCGCCTCGCCGGCCGCACCTGGATGCAGGGGCCGTACTAACCGGCCTCCTTCTTCCGGGACAACGCCCCCCATACGTTTACCACCCGCCCTCAAAACCGGCCCCTGTACCGCCCAGGCGCGGCACCTTCGCCGTATCCGGTTTATGGGGGCGCGTCTGGTTCGCATGCCTTTATGTTCGTGACGTTCATGATGGTTCCCGGTGATCTTCTTTTTTCTTTTTCCTTCGTGTTCTTCGTGCCCGTCGTGGTTTTTATTCTTCATTCTTTCGTGGATTTTCGTCTTCATCCCCGTAAGGCTCCGGTACGCACAGTCTGCCGTTGTACAGTTCTTTGGGATACACCGCAATTCCCAGCTTTTTCTCGATCGCCGAAAGGCATCTAAGTTCCGTCTCGTCCCCGAAGCTTGCCATAACGCCGCGCCTGCCGGCCCTGGCGGTGCGGCCCGCCCGGTGAATGTATGTTTCCCGGCTGTCGGGTATGTCCATGGCGGCAATGTGGCTTATCCCTTCAATGTCAAGCCCCCGGGCCGCCAGGTCGCTTGAGACAAGAATCGTTACGTTCCCTTTTCTAAAACCGTCTATCGCCCTTTTGCGATCTTTCTTGTCCATGTCCCCCCACAGGCCCGACGCCGAAAGATGGTGAAACTGGAGCTGGGAAACAATGGTTCCCACCCGGGCGGCCCGGGCGGTAAAAACCAAAAGTTTCTTTGGCCGGACTGCCGCGATAAACGATCGAAGCATGGATATTTTTTTGCGGTCTTCGGCAAAAAAAGCCCAGTGGTCTATGTTTTCCCTGAGTATGTCGTTTTCTTTTTGTTCGGCGATTTCCCACAGTCCGCGGTTCCCTCCCGGCGTTATCGAAAAAAGCCGTTCCCTGTTTTTCCCGGAAAACGTGGCCGAACAGGCGATAAAAAACGGCGGCGTCTGTTCACACGGCGGATCGGCGGAGGCCCGCTGCTGTTCCGGGAAAGCCAGGCGGCACAGGTCCGCGGCTGCGGAAAAAAACTCGTCGGCCATAAGTCTGTCGCCTTCGTCAAGTACAAGATACCTCAGCGCCTTAAGCGAAAGTTTTTTCATCCTGACAAGCTGTAATACCCTGGCGGGGTTTCCCACCACCACCGAGGGCCGCTGTTTTTTTAGCGAATCAATCTGCCTGTTCAGGGGAACAGATCCTATAACCAGCGCCGCCCGGTGGTCAGAACTTTTTACGGCGCCGAGCAAATAATCAAACTCCGACTTTATCTGCGAACACAGCTCATAGGTCGGCGCGAGAACAAGCGCCGCCGGGCCCGGTGTCCGGCCGGGCGGCAGGGCATCGGGGAGGCCGGCCGGAAGGTACAGCCGCCTCAGCATGGGCAGCGCATACGCCAGCGTCTTGCCGGTACCGGTTGGGGAACTGAACAGCAAATTCGGTTTTGACGGGGAAACATCAATCAGTCCGGGAATAACCATTTTCTGGATTTCGGACGGATCCCGTATATTCCGCGCGGCAAGGGCTTCCGCCAGTTCCGCGCCGATACCAAGTTCAGCAAACGTCACCGGAGCTTGCCTGTTATTTCGGAAGCTTCCCGGTAAATGTCCAGGAGTTTTCCGGCAAGGCTGTCGATGGTCCAGCCCCGGGCGTGGCGGCGGGCCTCCTCCGATTTTTTCCGGTACAGCCCTTGATCTCCCAGCAGATCCAGAACCCGGTCGCGGAATTCGGCCGGATCGTTTTTCACCATAAAGCCTCCGTTGTCGCCCCCCATTACCTGAACAGTGCCCAGTACGCCGATTGCGACAACGGGTACGCCCGACAGCATCGCCTCAATCGTCACAAGCCCCTGGGTCTCTGTCAGCGAGGGCAAAAGGAAAACAGCGGCTATTCCGTAAAAGCGCGACAGGTCGTCCCGCGCAAGGTAGCCGGTAAAAACACACGATTCTCCGACGCCGTACCGCTTTGCCTCGTCCCTGAACGAATCAAGATACGGCCCGTCTCCGGCGATAACTAAAACAAGATCGGCATGTTTTGCCAGAAGTTCGGGAAACAGTTTTA
>JAIRWM010000167.1 GCA_031268975.1 Treponema sp.
CAGGGGGTGCCAGGCACCTATGCGCTCCCCATAAAGCCATGAACTCCTTCTCTATTCATTGGAACCTGATGGAGCATATAAAAAAACTACCTGCGCTGTGCGCTGGCTCAAAGCGCAAAAGAGTTTCCCGGTTGTGTGTTTTTAGCTCCGCTTAAGTGAACGCCTATGGTGCCTGGCACCAAGCTCACGAAACAGCGGTTTCCAGGGCGATCTCCATCATCCGGGTAAAAGCGGTCTGCCGTTCTTCCGCTGTAGTGAGTTCGTGGGTGATGAGGCTGTCGGAGATGGTGAGGAGCGAGAGCGCTTCCCGGCGGTATTTGGCTGCCAGGGTGTAAAGTTCGGC
The DNA here is from genome assembly GCA_031268975.1 of Treponema sp. Lineage (GTDB taxonomy): Bacteria > Spirochaetota > Spirochaetia > Treponematales > Breznakiellaceae > JAIROH01. Next base: position 344 of record JAIRWM010000167.1, read on the forward strand.
GGTCTCCATTTCCAGGCAGAGGCAGCCGTATTTGGCCCAGAGTTTCCATTCGCCGGGGTCATCGGTGTAAAACATATCCGACGAGACGACCTGGCCGGCAATTGCCTTCCAGCCTTTGGCCGCGGCGCTGTCCCAGGCTTTCCTGACGAGGCTGAAGGCCGCGGCAGGAGCGTAGTTCCGGCCGCCGAAGCGCAGGTTGTTCGCTGCCGAATCAGTGGAAGCCGAAAGGGCGATGACAAGATCGCGTATCTTGAGGTCTTCCTGAATGGAACCTGCCGTGCCGACACGGATGGCGCGTTTTACGCCGTAGTCCCGGAACAGTTCGTTGACATAGATCGAAATCGACGGGATGCCCATGCCGGTACCCTGAACCGAAACGGCTTTGCCCTTATAGGTTCCGGTAAAGCCGGACATATTGCGTACATCGCTGTATTGCTTCGGGTTTTCCAGAAAGGTATCGGCGATGAACCGCGCCCGCAGGGGATCGCCGGGAAGAAGCACGGTTTCGGCAATCTCGCCGGGCCTGGCTGCTATATGGATGGACATACATGGCTCCTTGAGGCTTTTCGGCCTTTTTTAATCCACTGGTTGCTTCAAGTATAAGCGAAATCCCAAAAAGAGAAAGACCTGTAATGGACATTTTTTGATCCGCCGGTTATGCTATGGCCCATGAAAAGCAAAATAGGCGTCGGTATCGACACGGGCGGTACATACACGGACGCGGTGATTTACAGCTTTGACGAAAAAAAAGTTCTTGGTACGGCCAAGGCCCTGACCACGAAACAGGATCTTTCCGCCGGTATCCTTGAGGCCCTGGATAAGCTCCCGGCGGAAATGCTGCGCAAGGCGGAGCTTATATCCCTTTCCACCACTCTGGCGACCAATGCCTGCGTGGAGGACAAGGGCGGCAGGGCCAGGCTGATTTTTTTCGGCGGCGACGAAAAGGTGATAAACGAATTCGGCCCCAGGTACGGGCTTCCGCCGGCTGAGGATATTCATATCCAGGAAAGTTACACCGGCTTTTCGGGAAAAGTAAGCCGGGAACCGGACTGGGATCTTTTTGAAAAAAGCATGGATGAAGGATTCAGCCGCCTGGACGGCGCGGGGATTATCGAAATTTATTCCATGAAGAACAACGCCGTAGTGGAAAAAAAGGCAAAGGAAATTTTTCAGCGGAAATTCGATATTCCCGTGGTCTGCGGCCATGAGCTTTTTTCCGGCCTCAACTGCCTCCAGCGGGGGGCCGGGGCGCTCCTTAACGCGCGGCTTTTTCCGGTTATAAAAGAATTCCTTCTGGCCATAAAAAAATCCCTTGCGCAGCGGAACATCGGCGCCCAGGTAGTGATAGTCAGAAGCGACGGCAGCCTTATGTCGCAGGAGTTCGCCGAAGTGCGGCCGGTGGAGACCCTTCTCTGCGGACCGGCGGCAAGCGTCGCGGGCGGTTCCTGGCTTTCGGGCGAGGCAAACGCGGTCATTGTCGACATGGGCGGTACCACGACCGATATTGCGCTTGTCAAAGACGGCGCCCCGGTAAAGGTTATTGACGGCGTTACCATCGGCAAATGGAAGACCTTTGTTCACGGTTTTTATATCAAAACCTTCGGCCTGGGCGGCGATTCGGCGGTTCACTATTTCGATTATAACGTCTTTATCGAAGACTACCGGGTTGTCCCCCTCTGTGTGGCGGCCTCCGCGCATCCCCGGATAATTGATAACCTGCGGCGCCTGGTTGACAGCTCTACGGCCCACTCATTCTTCCTCCATGAACAGTATCTGCTGGTAAACGGGATGAAGGACGAGGCGCGGTACACTGAAACGGAAAAAAGATTCTGCGCCGCCCTGCGCAACGGCCCCCTGCCGCTGAAGGAAGCCGCCGCAGCCGTTGGGACCGACATTTACAATTTCAATGTTTCCCGGCTTTTACGGGAAGGGATTGTGCAGATCTGCGGGCTCACGCCTACGGACATCATGCACATACGAAACCACTTTTCAGGATACTCACGGGAAGCCGCCCTGCTTGGCGCGGAATTCGCCGCCTATAACACAGGCCTGGCCGTGGACGAACTGTGTGAGAAAGTATACGACGAAGTGAAACGCAAACTCTACGTCAACATCGTAAAAATACTTCTTGAAAACCAGGAACGGCGCTATTTTACAAACGGCGTTGACAGCGGCGCGGAACAGCTTATTCTGCAAAGTTACGAATCCGCGAAAAGAGGCGGCGCCGGTAATATCGTAACCCCGGATTTCAGGACCGGCTTTACCCTGGTGGGTATAGGCGCGCCTATCAAGATATTCCTTGACGATGTGGCGGGGCTTCTGGGAACCAGGGCGGTTATTCCCGAGCATTATGAAGTGGCCAACGCCCTGGGCGCCGTTGTCGGGAATATTTACGCGTCCTGCTCCGTAGAGCTGCGCCCGAATTACACCCTCGAAGGAATTACGGGTTATACGGTATTCGGTTACAGCGGGCGGATGACGTTCAAAACACTGGAACAGGCCCGGGAATTCGCCGCTGCCGAGGCGGAAGCCGGCGCCCGGGAAGAAGCTGTCAAGCGGGGAGCCAGGGGCGCTGTTACCGTCATGCTTGATACCCACACAAACGAAGGTTCCGCCCGGGGCGGCGCCGTGTACCTGGGCACTACCGTTACGGCTCACGCGTCGAACGCGGTTGAAAGCCGGGAGCATTACAGCGCATAATGGACACTGTTATGGTTGTTTGGGATGATAGTTTTC
>JAIRWM010000042.1 GCA_031268975.1 Treponema sp.
GCTCCGCGGTATCCTTAGCGATGCTTTGTTTCAACGGAGGCTCCTTCGATAGGAAGTTTATAATACCGTCTGGTTTAATACCAAATTTTGTAAGCGTTGCTTTATTTGAGCCGGAGCAGAGCTCCGGGGTATTAAACCAGACTTTCGAATAAATCAGTGCTTCCTTAGGGTATCATCAAAACGCAAAATCTGTCCACAAAACCGCAACCACGGTTTACGCACCGACTCTGCGGACAAACGCTCACAGGATTTTTTCTTCGAGGAAGGCGGCTACGCCGTCTTCCACATTGGACGGTATGCGGAAAGAAGCCGCTTCCAGCGCTTCCTTGACGGCATTGGCCGGGGCCGCCGAATAACCGGCAGCGGCAAACATGGACAGGTCGTTTTCCTCATCGCCGAAGGCTATCGCGTTTTTCGGGTCAATGTCCATGTACGCAAGGGCATGAACAAGTCCGTCGCCTTTTGAAACGCCCTTTGCCAGGACTTCAAGGTATATCGGAGAGGATCGCACTATAGTTACCGAATCGCCGAAGCGTCCACTGATTGCGTCCCTCAGCGGTTCCTGTTCTTTTTCTTCCGTGATAAACATGCTCTTGATTATGCCGGGCAGGCCCGGAAGCGACAGGGTTTCTTCAACATTGCCGGCGATGGCCTGCAGTCCGGAATTTTTTAAATAATATTCCGATTCGGGGCCGAGCTTTTCGGTTAACAGTATTTCTCCGGCACAGGCGCCTGCAGCCGCCGGAACATTTTCCGGCGAAAGCATGCCGGCGGGAACCGCTCCCGAGGGAAAATATACCTGTAAGTAAAGGCCCTTCTCCCTTGCCAGTTTCAGGCAGAACTTTACCGGCGCCGGATCGAGCAAGTGGACGTGGATGATTTTTCCCGAAGGCATATTCATCACTTCCGCCCCGTTATAGTACACCTGGGGCCCTTCGGTTCCGATTGCTTTACGGTATGGTTCCGCCGACTGGACTCCCCGGCCGGTAGAGAGGATTACTTTTATCCCCCCGGCCATGCAGTCGCCGAGGGCGGCAAGCGTTCTGCCGCTCAGGGTTTTATCGGCCCTGAGCAGGGTTCCGTCCATGTCAAAAGCCAGAGCCTTTATATTTGAAAGTTTATTCATCCATTCTCAAAATGGGCCTGTATTGCTTCCGCGGCGGCCCGGCCGTCGGCAATGGCTTTTACCACAAGACTCGCGCCGTTTCTGGAATCCCCGGCCGCCCATACCCTGGGGTTACTGGTATGAAAACTTCCCCGGGTACGAATATTTCCCCGTTCGTCGGTTTCAAGCTCCAGATCCGCCACCATGCCTTCCCGCACTACGTGGACAAACCCCATCGCCAAAAGTACCAGATCAGCCTTTATCTCGAAACCGGCGCCCGGTTCCCCGCTCATTATCCGGCGGCCGTTCTCTTCTGTCCAGACGGCCCCGCAGACTTTTACCGAGCTGACCCTGCCGCAGCCTTCAAAAGAAGTGGTATTGACCGACCAGAGCCGCTCCCCGCCTTCCAGGTGGGAGCTTGATGTTTTAAGCACTTTCGGCCAAACCGGCCAGGGTTCGTCAGAACTTCTGTGTTCCGGGGGCCTTGGCAGTACCTCTATCTGGGTTACATGCTTTGCCCCCTGGCGGTTTGCGGTTCCGACACAATCCGCCCCGGTATCGCCGCCGCCTATCACCAGTACATTCTTTCCGTAAGCGTTCATGTCTTCACCGGCAAAGGCCGCGCCGTCTTCACCGGCTATGACCCTGTTCTGATGTGAAAGAAAATCCAGAGCCTGTACGATACCTCCCAATTCCCTGCCGGGAATGTCAAGGTTGCGGGGTTCTCTGGCGCCGATGGTAACAAGAACAAGATCATGTTCTCTTTCAAGATTCTTCGGATCGATGATCTCCGTCCGCGCTTCGCCTCCGAAGCCGCAGCGGCCCCTGCCTATCCGCGTTCCGGTTTTGAACACCACCCCTTCCTGTTCCATAAGCGAAACTCTGCGGTCGATAAAACTTTTGTCCAGCTTGAAGTCGGGGATACCATAGCGAAGATAGCCGCCGGGCTTACGATCCGCTTCGTAAACCACGGCGGCAAAACCGGCCCTGTTTAAATAATACGCGGCGGACAGCCCGGCGGGCCCCGCGCCGACAATGGCGACGCTTTTCCCGTTCCGTCTGCGGGGAGGCCGGGGAACGATAATGCCGTTCTCAAAGGCTTTTTCTATTATGGCAAGTTCATTCTGCCGTATTGTAACCGGCTCGTCATTGGCGCCCAGTACGCACGACGCCTCGCAAAGAGCAGGGCATACCCTTCCGGTAAATTCCGGGAACGGGTTGGCGTTTTCCAGCGCGGCCCAGGCCCCGGCCCAGTCGTCCCGGAACAGCCTGTCCTGCCATTCGGGCATAACGTTTGAAACCGGGCAGGCCCAGTGACAAAACGGCACCCCGCAGTCCATACAGCGGGAAGCCTGCAGCCGCCTTTCGTCGTCCGAAAGCCTGATCTCCACTTCACTGTAATCGTTGATCCGTTCCTCAACAGGCCGGTAACCGGAGACCTTCCGCTTTATTTTCAAAAACCCCCGCGGATCGCCCATGCTAACTCCTCATCTCCAGTTCTTCCCGTTCCCGTATCTCGTAGAGTTTTTTGTCGATTTCGGCAAGTTTCATCTGCTGGAGCGCCCGCTTGTATTCCACGGGAAGCACTTTGACGAATTTTGCCCTGTACTCTGTCCAGTTTTCAAGAATTCCCCGGGCGTATGTTGATCCTGTCCAGTACACATGTCTGGAAACCGTATCTTTTACGAAGCTTTCGTCTTCCTCGTTGCCCAGTCCCGAAACTTCCACCATACCGGCGTTAACGAAAAAGCTGAAGTTTCCTTCCCGGTCAAGTACATAGGCTATGCCGCCGGACATGCCCGCTGCAAAGTTGCGGCCGACCTTACCCAGCACAACAAGCCTGCCGCCTGTCATGTATTCGGCTGCATGATCCCCCGCCCCTTCCACCACGGCGACCGCCCCGGAATTCCGGACGCAGAAACGTTCACCTGCCATCCCGGCCGCGTACAACTCTCCGGAAGTGGCCCCGTACAGAACAGTGTTCCCGGCGATAATGTTTTCCTCGCTCCGAAAAAGCGAACCCGCCGGAGGGTTCACCACAATACGGCCGCCGGAAAGTCCCTTGCCCAGATAATCATTGGCGTCACCGGCAAGACGAAACGTAATGCCCTTTGCAAGGAACGCTCCGAAACTTTGTCCGGCTGATCCGGAAAAATCAACCGTGATAAAGTTTTCCGGCAGCCCGTAACCGCCGAAACGGGAACTTACTTCCCATGAAAGCATCGCGCCCACCGCCCTGTCGGTGTTTTTCACCGGCAGAGAGAACGCGGCGGGAATTTTCTTTTCCAGGGCGTCCCGGCATTTTTCAATAAGGGTTCTGTCAAGCACATGTTTGATCTTGTGAATCTGTTCCGTTTCGCAATGCAGGGCTTTCCCCCCGGAAATATCGGGGCCTTCTTCGCGGTACAGTAACGCCGAGAGATCCACCCCGGCGGATTTTTGCTTCGGGCTTTTTTTCTGAATCAGCAAATCCGAGCGGCCTACCATGTCGTCGAATTTTTTAAAGCCCAGCTCGGCCATAATTTCCCTTGTCTCCATGGCGAGAAAACGGAAAAAATTTACCAGGTACTCGCTTTTTCCCGCGAACCGGCTGCGGAGCTCCGGGTCCTGGGTGGCGACGCCCATGGGACAGGTATTCTCATGACACTTTCGCATCATCACACAGCCCATGACGACAAGCGCCGATGTTCCAAAACCGAATTCTTCCGCGCCCAGCATCGCGGCGATCGCGATATCGCGGCCGGTCTTGAGCTGGCCGTCGGTCTGGAGCCGAACCCTGCCCCGCAGACCGTTCCGTACCAGGGTCTGATGCGTCTCCGAAAGCCCAAGCTCCCAGGGAAGCCCCGCATGGCGTATGCTTGACTGGGGGCTTGCCCCGGTTCCGCCGTCGTAACCGGAAATAAGTATGTTGTCCGCGTGGGCTTTGGCGACACCGGCGGCCACCGTGCCGACCCCCGTTTCCGAGACAAGCTTGACGCTTATCCGCGCTTTAGGGTTGGCGTTTTTGAGATCGAAGATAAGCTCGGCAAGATCTTCTATTGAATAAATGTCATGATGGGGAGGCGGGCTGATGAGGGTGACCCCCGGCGTCGAGTAACGTGTTTTGGCAATCATCGCGTCAACCTTGTGCCCCGGAAGCTGGCCGCCTTCGCCGGGTTTGGCGCCCTGGGCGATCTTTATCTGGAGCTCAACGGCGTTCGCCAAATATTCACTGGTAACCCCGAACCGGGCCGAAGCAATCTGCTTGATAGCGCTTCGCAGCCAGCGGCCGCCGCCCTGTACCGGAAACCGGCCGGGGCTTTCACCGCCTTCCCCGGAGTTCGACCGGCCCTGAATCGAGTTCATTGCCGCCGCTATGGTTTCATGAGCTTCTTTGGAAATTGAGCCGAAGCTCATCGCCCCCGTAGTAAAGCGTTTCATAATCGTTTCAACGCTTTCCACCTCTTCCATGGGAACCGCCCTGTTCGCGGACGGACGGACGGTCTCTCCGGCATCCACGAAATCAAGCAGTCCGCGGATAACATGAGGGCTCTGGTTCAGAGCGTTGGCCGCAGCGCTGAACTGTTTAAAACGGCTGTAGTCGCCGGTTCTCGCGGCCCACTGGAGCAGATGAATCGTTTCCGGGTTCCAGGCGTGCCGTTCCCCGGTTTTGCGCCACCGGTACTGGCCGGCCTCGGAAAGAAGATATTCCTGCGGGGAATTTTGCCCTGTTCCGTCCGAGGCTTCCCATTTTTCCAGCGCGTCACGGTACAAAGTCAGAGCCTCCGCTTCCAGTTCGGCAAAGCCCGCCCCGCCAATCCGGCTCCGGGCGCCCCCGAAGCAGACGTCCATCACTTCCTGGGCAAGCCCCACCGCTTCGAAAATCTGGGCGCCCCGGTATGAGCGGAGCGTACTGGTTCCCATTTTGGACATCACCTTGAGCATGGCCTTTGTCATGCCCTTGAGATAATTTTTTCTGGCCTGACCATAGTCCCCGGCGCGCCGGCCCTCTGCCCTGCCGCAAAGCGCTTCCAGCGAAGCAAGTGCCCCGTAAGGAACGACAAGATCCGCCCCGTACCCGAAAAGCAGGGCAATGTGCATGATTTCCCGGGGCTCTGCAGATTCAACGATAATCGAAGCGCCCATGCGGAGCCCCGCGCGGATAAGGCCGTGATGCACCGCTCCTGCGGCAAGCAGGGCCGGTATGGGACAGAGCCCGGACCCGGGATCAAGGGCCGCCAGGTCGGACAGCACCACAAGAGCCGCGCCGCTCCTGACCGCTTCGCAGGCGGCGTCTACAAGGCCGCAAATCGCCGTTTCCAGTGCGAGGGATTTTCCCGGCGGCGCGGCCGCGGCGGGAACGGCAAAGACCGCACCGAGGGAAACGGTCTTCCACAACGGCCTGGCTGTTTCAAGAAGCCGGGACAGATCATCTCCGGTAAGTATTGGATTCAGCACTTTAATGCGCCTGCAGTGTTCTTCACTTTCGTCCAGAAGATTTTTCTGGGGACCGGCAAAACTTGTCAGGGTCATTACAAGATCTTCACGTATTGAGTCGATGGGAGGATTCGTTACCTGTGCAAAGATCTGCTTAAAGTACGCGTAGGGCCGCTGGGGTTTGTCGGAGAAAACCGCCAGCGGGGTATCGGTTCCCATTGAACTTGTAGGTTCCTGGGCGGTCACGGCCATAACAAGAAGCAGCCGTTCACGGTCTTCCCTGGTATATCCGGCGCATCGTTCCATAAAAAGAAGATCCCGGTGGTTTTTGACAAGGCCGCCTGAAAAACCGGGGCCCATGGCGCCGCCGGCCGCCGGTGTTCCCGCCTGGTATCCTTCCGCCGAATCAAGCGCCGCGAGGTTTTCCTGTTCCAGGGTAATCACATTGCCGGCCACCCAGGCGGCATAGGGCTTTGCCCTGTAGACGCTTTCCTTCACTTCCGGATCGGGGATGATTCTGCCTTCGGCCATATCCACCACAAGAAGTTTTCCCGGCATAAGCCTTCCCTTGTACTCTATATCGCCGGGATTGAAGTCCTGCACTCCCGTCTCGGACGCCATAACGACAAGCCCGTTCCTTACAACCGTATAACGGGAGGGCCTCAGCCCGTTCCGGTCAAGGGTTCCGCCCACATACCGTCCGTCGCAGAATACCATGGAAGCCGGCCCATCCCAGCTTTCCATGATGCATGCGTGATATTCATAAAAAGCTTTAAGCTCATCGGCAATGGGATTCTTGTTATTCCAGGATTCAGGGATAAGCATCATAAGCGCGTGGGGAAGAGTTCTGCCGGACATAACCAGCAGTTCCAGGGCGTTGTCAAAACTCGCGGAATCGCTCCGGCCGTTCTCAAGAACAGGAAGTATATCCGCCAGCGCCCGGCCGAGCCTGGGCGGCATAAGGGATGAAGGGCCGAACACCGCTTCACGGGCGGCCATCCAGAAACGGTTTCCTTTTATGGTGTTGATTTCCCCGTTATGGGAAACAAGCCTGAACGGCTGGGCCAGCTGCCATTCAGGGAATGTGTTGGTGGAAAACCGTGAATGAACCAGCGCGACGGCGGTTTCAACAGCATCGTCTTCCAGTTCCGTGTAATATGCCCTGAGCTGGGCAGGCATAAGCATGCCTTTGTAGACAATGGTTTTGGAAGAAAGAGAAGGCATGTACCATCCAAGCTGGGCGCAGCGCTTTTCCATTTTTTTCCTGAAAATATACAGGGCGATTTCCAGATCCGTCTGGTTCTGTCCGGCGGACTCTCCCGCCGTTTTTGACGCCAGGACAAGCTGCTGAATACGCGGTTCCACGGCGGCGGCCATGGCGCCCAAGACCCCTGAATCAACCGGGATATCCCGGCGGGCGCATACAGAAAGCCCCAGACCGGCAGCGGTCTCCTCCAGCGCGTCATCTATGCGGGAATCAAATTCCCTGTTTCCGGGCAGAAACATCAACCCGGTACCGTACGCTCCGGGAGGCGGAAGACCGGGAATGTGCTCTTTGTAGAAGGTATGGGGAATTTGCAGAAGTACGCCGGACCCGTCACCGGTTTTATTGTCCGCGCTTTCCGCGCCCCGGTGTTCCATCCGTTCCAATACCTCAAGACCGCGGTTAAGAATGCCATGGGAAGGACGGCCTTTAATGTCCGCCACAAAGCCTATGCCGCAGGAATCGTGCTCGTTTTCCTTTTCGTACAGACCACGACACCGCGACCCCCGGCCGGATTCCCCAATTTGATTCATAACACGTTCCTTGTTTTTTGTTATCTCATCACCGCAAAAGTCAATTTAAAACCAATGTGCTCTGAGACCGGTTTAATATACAAAACCAGGGTAATTTATGCAATATACTTGTATAAACATGCATTTTACCACAGCCTCTGTAACTTCTCCGGCCAAAGACTGTTTAACAGACGAACCTCCTCCATGATTTATTTTTTTCCATCGGGGCCGCCCTTGGGCGGCCCCGTTCTTTTTATGTGCCCGCGGTAAAAAATTCCCCGGCAGTTATTTTTTTTCCAGCGGTGGAATATCCGTCAAAAAAGTATCCTCGATGGGACGATCTCCGGCGCTGTGCCCCAGCCTGCGTTCCGGCCGGGCGGAGCCATGAAAATCGCTTCCCGCGGTTATGTACAGGTGAAATGAACGGCCAAGTTCGTCGAGCCGCTTACAGGCCCGTACTTTGGCCGTGGGGTGCCATGCCTCAATGCCGTCAAGGCCCATCTCCCTAAGCCGCCCGAAGAGACCGGGAAGCCTGCCCCAGGCTACATACAGGGACATGGGGTGGGCAAGAACGGCAATTCCCCCGGACTGGTGGATCATGTCCGCCGCTTCGGCAAAGTTGAGCCCTTCCTTTGGGACATAAAACGGGCGGCCTTTGCCCAAATACCGTTTAAACGCCTGCTCCTGGTTTTTTACGATTTTCCGCCCTATAAGAAACGCGCCGAAATGGGGACGTCCAACCAAAACCGGCTTATGGCCAGCGGGCGCACTTCCGCCCGCCGCCCGCCCGCCGCCCGCGTAGGCTTCTATTTCCCGGTAATCCGCCTTTATGCCCGCGTCGTTCATTTTTTCAAGGATGAGGCGGTTCCGCCTGTCTCTGGCGTTTCCCAGAAACTTCAGGCGTTCAACAAAAAGTCCCGTGGGACATCTTATTCCGAGACCCAAAAGGTGAAATTCGCCGTTTATCGCCAGTCCGGGTATGGAACCGGAGATTTCGGCGTTTATTTCCAGTTCCACGCCGGGAATCAAGGCAATTCCCGCGTTCCGGGCGGCGGTCTCCGCCTCGGCAAGGCCGGAAATGGTATCGTGATCCGTCAGAGCCAGCGCCCGGATCCCTTTTTCCGAGGCGGTTTTTATCAGCTCGGCAGGGCGCAAATCCCCGTCGGACGCGCTTGAATGGGTATGAAGGTCTATCATTATCGCTTGTTTATCACCTGCCTCATTTTCACAGATTCAATACAAAATGTCGAGAGAATTTCAAACCCGGCCTGAATTTGGGTGCCCCCAGCTATTTTGAATTTTGTTCATTTAACCGATACTTAAAGGGTAGGTGTAGAGGCGTTGACTGATCCGGGCCAGGATCATAGAATGGAAAAACACAAAGGGACGGCTTTAGGTGTCTGAATTTACTTTACAGAACGGGATAATCGTCAGTGGAGACCGGGAGCCCAAAAAGGGTTCTCTTGGGGTTTCGGGAGGAAAAATCACTTCAAAATCCCCGCCTTTGACGGTAGATTTGCGGGGACAGTCCTGCGTGTATCCCGGGCTCATCAACACGCACGACCATCTCCAGGGGAATTACCGCCCGCCGGTGGGGCCAAAACCAGGGCATTATTACCTGACATGGCTTCCCTGGGACAACGATCTCAAGGCATCGGAGACGTTTAAAGAGCGTTCACGGCTTTCCAGGGAGGATCTGTACGGTCTTTCCGGCTATAAATGTCTGTTTTCCGGGGTTACCACGGTAAACGACCATTTCCCCCAGAAATTTAACGCGCAAATCCTGCCGACTCTGCCCATTCGGGCGATTCTTGAATACGGCCTTGCCCACGAAGCTTCTTCCTACGACCTCAAATGGGGCGATGGTTTTGAGATTGAACACGCCAGGGCTGTCAAAAACAACTGGCCGTTTATCACGCATCTTTCAGAGGGTTTTGACGAAGAAGCGATGAACGGGGTGGCCGGTCTTGAAAAGCTGAAAATCCTTGACAGGCACTGTCTTTTTATCCACTGCATAGGGTTCAGCGACGCGGATATTCGAAAGGTCGCGAAAGCCGGGGCCAGCGTTTCATGGTGCGGTTTTTCCAACATGTTTATGTTCAATGTAACCTGCAAAATCCGCAAAATGCTCAAAGCGGGGATCAATGTAACTGTCGGCACGGATTCTTCCGCCACCGGTTCGGCGAATCTGCTGGAAGAACTGCGCTACGACCGGGGGCTTTACAGAAACCTGTACGGCGAAGATCTTCCGGCAAAGACCTTTTTCAAAATGTGTACCGCCAACGCGGCCAGAGCGTTCTGGATCGACAAAAAAACCGGTACGCTGGACGAAGGCAAGCTCGCCGACGTTCTGGTGCTCAGGGGCAAAAATTCCGACCCCTACGAAAATCTCCTTTCCGCCGCCATGGAAGATGTAGAACTTCTTTTACTCGAAGGAAAGCCGCTTTACGGCGAACTTCGTTTCCTTGATCTTTTGGGAGGAAAAATTCCCGGCGGGTATACGCAAATTACCGTAGGAAAACGGCCCATGTTCGTAAAGGGCGATCCGGCCGGGCTTTATGCGGAATGCCGTGAAAAAATTGGTTTCAAGAAAGTACTTGATTATCTCCCCTTTGAGCCGGAGTAGAACAGAAAATGCCCAAGCCGTTTCAGTTTAGATCAGGTTCCGTCATTTATTTCCAGGGGGACGCGGCGTCCATCATTTATATACTCCAGTCGGGCAAGGTGAATCTGACATACCAGGATATTGAAACAGGCGAAGATGTCCACGATTTGGTGCAGCCGGGCGAATTTTTCGGGGTAAAGTCGGCGCTGGGGCGCTATCCCCGTGAGGAAAACGCCATTGCCATACAGGACGCGGCGGTTATGGCTTTTACGGCCGCGGAGTTTGAGACGCTGGCCCAGTCAAATACCCGCATCATCATGAAGATGTTAAAGGTATTTTCAAACCAGCTCCGCCGCATACACCGGCAGGTTTCAAACATTGTCGAAAAAACCGAAGAGATAAATCCTGATAACGGACTTTTCAGCATTGGTGAGTACTATCTCAAGAACAAGCGCTTTTCCCAGGCGCGGTATATTTTTTCCCGGTATCTTACCTATTACCCTTCCGGCCGCAACGCCGCCAAAGCCGCGAAAAACCTGGAAATCGCGGAATCATCGGGCGGCGGGGCCATGCCCCAGGCGGAGTCACGCTCGTCGGGGCCGGCAACGCCTTCGCAGATGCCGGACGCGTCTTCGCTGTCTTCCGGCGGGAGCGCGGCAAACCTCAGCGGCGCGGCGAAAGCCTATTACGACGCGGTAAGCATGATCTCCCAGGAAAAATATCAGCAGGCGTATCTTTCTTTCAAAAAAATCGTAGACGCCAACGAAGACCAGGAATATACCGCGAAAAGTTCTTATGAACTTGGGCGGTGTCTTTACCTGCTGGCAAAATACGACGACTGCATCAAATACTTTACCGGCATGATCACAAAATACCCACGGCACCCGGATCTTGGAAGCGGGCTGTTTTTTATGGGCCAATCGTACGAAAAGCTTGGCCGGAAAGATCAGGCGGTTACGTTCTACAAAAAAATACTCACCATGAACATTGACGAGGACGAAGCGGTACACACAAAAGCAAAGCGGGCGCTTAGAGCCCTGACGGGAGAGTAACATGGCCATGGATTTGGCGGCTTTCGGCCGTTTTGCCAGAACCTTCCAGGCGGGGGAGATGATTTTTTCCGAGTTTGAGCCCGGCGATACATTTTACCTTATCCAGGCCGGCAGGGTGGAGCTGGTCAAAATTATGGGCGATATTGAAAAAACCCTGGACATACTTCAACCCTCGGAAATGTTCGGGGAAATGGCGATTCTTGAAAACTCTCCCCGTTCGGCCACCGCCATTGCCCTGGACACGGTAAAGGTTCTTGAATTTAACCGCCAGAATTTTGAAGTTCTTATGCTGGGAAATCCCCAGATTGCCCTTAAACTTTTAAAAATGTTTACCAAGCGTATTTATGATTCCAAACGGCGTTTTATGATTCTTACCCTGGACGATGATCAGGCGAAGGTTGCCGACTGTTTTCTTATGCTGGACGAATCAAACCCCGGCCTTGACAGGACGACAGAACGGCGGGAATTCAAGACAAGTGTCGACGATGTAGCCCACTGGGCCGGAATGAGCGTTAATCAGGTCAGGGAGATTATCAACCATTTCGTAACCCAAAGGCGGATGGAACTGTTTCCGGACAGAATCATCGTAAAAAACATCAACGACTTTTCGCGTTTTGTGGCATCCAGACGGAAAAAAACCTAGGGAAGCACCGGTTTATTTAACCGGGAATTTGCCGACTATGTTGGCGCAATCAGTGCCGCAAAATTATAGAAATTGTTTTGCCGTTAAAACCATAAGGAGGCGGGTTTTGAGAGTACAGCGTGTTTTCTGTCTCGCGGCCGCCGTTTTGCCGATTCTGGCATTGACACCGGGCTGTACGCGGGACAGGCTGTCCGGCTCGCTTTCGGACGGCTATTATACCGCCGAAGCGGCTTCGTATGATGAAAACGGCTGGAAAGAATTTATCACCATTTATGTCAGCAGCGGCAAAATTGTCACGGTAGAGTTTAACGGCAGAAACTCAAGCGGCCTGCTTAAATCCTGGGATTCAACGTACATGCGAAGAATGAACGAACAGGACGGAACGTATCCGACAGAGTACACAAGGGTTTTTTGTTCTTCCCTTCTAGCCGGCCAGAACGCCGCTTCCATTGACGCGGTAAGCGGCGCTACAAATTCCCGCGCGGCGTTCAAACTTTTGGCGGAGGCCGCCATGAATCAAAGCAAGCGCGGTTCAAGGCAGATTGCCTTTGTTCCGCTTTATGCCGGGACACATGAATAAAACAAAAAGTATCGCCGGCCCAATTACCGTCTCTGCCGTTTTGGCGGTGCTTGTTTTCAGCGTCGTTTTGACGGCGTTAATGAGCCTGTTTATGAATATCCTGACAGACCGGATACTGTTAAAGGTACTCCAGATAACCGCGAAAACCGCGGCGCGGGATGTTCAGGGCAACCTGCATACTCTGGCGGACCGGTTTTTTCTGCTCCAGAGCAACATACTCTCCAATCCAGCGTCGGCAGTAACGGACAAACAGTCGGAACTTACTTCGCTTACTTCGGGAATCGAATTTGTATGGCTGGGTTTGTACAAAAATTCAGGCGAACTGCTTGCCGGTTCTGAGGACAGCCCGCCGGCCATTTCGGGAAATGAAATTATCGCTGAGATGGAGAAAACAAAAAACCTCGTGATAGAAGATACTTCGGCGGGCCCCCACGGCCTTGAAATTGTTATGGGAATCCCGATATTGGATGAATCCGACAGAAGCATCGCCTGTTATCTGGTCGGAAGTTACCGTTACGACATACTTTCCGACGTGCTTGCCAACATCAACATCGGCGGGGGCGGCGCTTTTATCATCGGCCCGGAAGGAAACATAATCGCCCACTGGGATTTGGACAGGGTATACGGCAGGGAACACATTACGGAAAGTCTGGGAAACGGCCGCGCGGTTACCGGGGAACTTGCCCTTATGACCGACGGCCAGACCGGATCGGCGATCTTAAACAGCTCGAGGAACCGGATTTTTCTCAGTTACGCGCCGATCCGGGGAACGCGCTGGTCTCTGGGAATTCAGGCGCCGCGTTCTACCTTTATTGAGCCGCTCAGGGACGCGATTATTGTATGCACGTTTCTCACGGCTGTTTTCCTTTTCGGTTTCGCGGTGATCTTCGCTGCGGCAATGAAAACCATGCTGACAAAGCCCCTGTCCGCGATTACCGATAACGCCAACAAGCTCGCCGCGGGAATTTTTAGTGATGAACTGCCCCGGCGGATAGTCGACAGAAACGACGAAATCGGCAGACTGGGAGAATCGTACCGTTCGGTTTCAAAGGCCATCAGCCGGGTTATAGGGGACATAGGACAGCTTACAAAATCCGCCAGGGAAGGCTTTCTCAACAAGCGCGCCGACATGGCAAACCACAAGGGAGATTATCACCTTATCATTGACGGAATCAACGCGATGATGGATGTTTTCTGCTCCCATTTTAACGTCATGCCCGCGGCTCTTGCCCTGTTCAACGCCGAAGCCGCCCCGCTTTACATCAACGGCGAAATGGCGGAAATACTCAGACGCCATAACTTCGACAGCGCCGATCCCCGGCTGCTTTCCACCCTTCTTGAAAAACCCGACTGGCACGCACTGTTTGACCCCAGGGAAGGGCTCGGTTTTTTTTATGATGAACTTTCATTTCCCGGCCCGGACGGAACCCCCAGGAATTATACGGTAAGCCTCCAGCGTATACTGGACGAAAAATCGGTAATCATGATTGTCCAGGACATTACCCAGCTTATCCGGGCGCGCATTGACGCCGAAGCGGCAAGCACCGCGAAAAGCAATTTCCTTGCCAACATGAGCCACGAAATGCGCACTCCGATGAACGCCATTATCGGCATGACAACCCTGGCTCAGGCGTCTTCGGATCCTGAACGGAAAGATTACTGTCTGGGAAAAATTGAAAGCGCGTCAAACCACCTTTTGGGAGTTATCAACGACGTGCTGGACATGTCGAAAATTGAGGCAAACAAGCTGGAGATTTCCGCCCAGGAATTCAGCTTTGAAAAAATGCTTCAAAAGATCACCAATGTTATGACATCCCGCATTGAGGAAAAACATCAGACGTTCATTGTCAAACTTGACAACGCGATGCCCTGCAATGTAATCAGCGATGAACAGCGGCTTTCCCAGGTTATTACGAATCTGCTTTCCAACGCGGTTAAATTCACCCCCGACGGGGGAACCATTAAACTCCTTGTAAAAATTCTTGAAGAAAAAGACAATTCCATTATTACCGAAGTTGAAGTCAATGACACGGGCATCGGCATCAGCGAAGCGCAGCAGGCAAAGCTCTTTACCTCCTTCCAGCAGGCGGACTCAAGCATTTCCCGCCGTTTTGGAGGTACGGGCCTGGGACTGGCCATATCAAAACGCATTGTGGAAATGATGGACGGTTCTTTCAGCGTCCGCTCTGCCGCCGGCAAGGGTTCGTCATTTTCTTTTACGGTGAAACTCAAACGGGGCGGCGAAGAAGGGGCAAGCCTGCTCCCCGGCCTTAAACGGCAAAAGCTGCGCATACTGGCTGTGGACGACGACGGGGACGTGCTGGAATTTTTCCGGGAAATTATGCGCCGTTACAATCTTTCCTGCGATACCTCCCCGGACGGAAACACCGCCCTTTCCATGGTCGAAGAAAAAGGCCCCTACGATATTTATTTTATAGACTGGAAAATGCCCGGCATAGACGGTATAGAGCTCAGCCGCCTGCTTAAAGAATCCGCGAAAAGCAGGGAACAGACCCCGCCTTCGGTTATTGTGATGATGTCCGCGGCGGAATGGACAGAAACGGAAGAAGACGCGAAAAAAGCCGGCATAGCGAAATTCCTTCCCAAGCCGCTTTTCGCGTCGTCGATTGTGAATCTTATCAACGACTGCCTGGGTCCGGCGCCCAAAGAGGAAACCACATCTTTCATTGAGCCCGGCTGCTTCAAGGGGCATACAATACTGCTCGCAGAAGACATAGAAATAAACCGGGAAATAGTTATCGCGCTGCTGGAATCGACCGGAGTCGCCATAGACTGCGCGGAAAACGGCCTTGCGGCGTTCCGGCTCTACAGTGAAAATCCGGAAAAGTACAGCATGATCTTTATGGATGTTCACATGCCCGAAATGGACGGCTACGAAGCCACGCGCCGCATCAGGGCTTTTGAAAAGGGAAAAAATCCGCTTGAAACCAGGGGGATTCCCATCGTCGCCATGACCGCCAATGTATTCCGCCAGGACATAGAGCGCTGCCTTGCTTCGGGCATGAACGGCCATGTCGGCAAACCGCTTGACTTTAACGAGGTCATGGAAAAACTCAAAGCGTATTTGTAAACGCCGGCTACCCCGGCCGCTGCGACAAAATATCGTAAGGATCGTCTCCCTGCCGTCTAAACTGAACAGCTTCGCATATATGATCCGATCCGATGGCGTCTTCTCCTTCAAGGTCGGCTATGGTTCTGGCCGTTTTCAATATGCCGTGGCAGCCCCGGCCGGACAGGGCCAGGCGTTCCGCGGCTTTGCGGAAGGTCTGGCCCGCGGCTTCGGTAAGCGGGCAAAATGTCTCCACAAGAGCGGGGGGCATGCGGGCGTTGCGTCTGCATGGAGATCCGGCAAAACGGCGGCGCTGTATGTCGACGGCCTTCTGCACCCGCAGGGCGGCGGCCCGGCTCGTGAGGGAGTTTTTTGATTCGCCTGAAAAGTCCGGCGGCGGAACGGCAACGCGCAGCTCTATCCGGTCAAGCAGGGCGCCGCCGAATTTACGCCAGTAACGGTAAATCTCTTCAGGGCCGCAAAAACAGTTTCCCCCGTTCCAGTCCGCGTCGAAATCCTCTTTATCTTCATCCTGGTTCCTGCCTCCCAGCCTCCCGCAGGGACAGGCGTTTGCCGCGAGAATAAGCTGAAAATCCGCCGGAAGCTTTACCGGCCCTTCCGCCCGGACTATCGTAACAACCATGTCTTCCAGCGGTTCCCTCAGGGCCTGAAGAACATTGGACTTGAATTCCGGCGCTTCGTCCAAAAAAAGCGTTCCCAGATGGGCCAGCGTTATTTCACCGGGCCTGACGGTCCTGCCGCCTCCCAGAATGCCTTCCGCGCTGGCGGAATGATGCGGTGATCTGAAAGGAGGCCGGGTTATGAGCGGGCCAATTATACCCTGGTCCGCTGCCAGACTGTGGAGCCGCATTACTTCCACAGCTTCTTCCGGAACAAGAGGGGCCATTATCGACGGGAGCCTTCTTGCCAGCATGGTCTTGCCCGAACCCGGCGGCCCAAACATTAAAAGATTGTGGCCGCCGGCCGCGGCTATCTCCAAAGCCCGTTTGCAGCGCTCCTGTCCCCGTACTTCGGCAAAGTCGCCGCAGCCGGTTTCCCGCAGACTGGGTTTTTCGGCCTCGCTGTTAAAGCGGGGCGGAAAGGCGCCGCCGGAGGTAAGCAGCACCAGGGCGTGGGCAGCTTCTTCGAGACTGGAGACGGCTATAAACCCGGGAGGGGAATCCCGAGCTCCGGAACCGTGGAGCAAAATGGCGGCTTCTTCTTCGTTCCCCTTCGGAACAATGAAGAAGCGTATCCCCTCCCTCAACCCCGCCGCGGCCGCCGAGAGAACTCCCCGCACCGGCCTGACTCTGCCGGAAAGTTCCAGCTCTCCCAGCGCCATAAGCTGCTCGGGAAGAACCCCCAGGCCAGGAACAAGCCCCGCGGCGGCCATGACGGAAACGGCTATGGGAAGATCCAGACCGGCGCCATCCTTGCGCAGTCCCGCCGGGGCCAGATTGATCAAAACCCTGTCCAGGGGAAACTTCAGCCCGGAATTGCGAAACGCCGCCCGTACCCGCTCTCTGGCCTCCCTCACCGCGCCCTCGGCAAGGCCGGTTATGTCGATGCCGGGAATCCCCCGGCGTATATCCGTCTCGACCCGGATGATAATCCCATCCGCCCCATACGGCACATATCCTGTAATAAACATGACGCCCCCTGCCGATAAGAGGGCGCGGAAAAACGCCGTGCTTTAATCGTCTGCGGCACATCGTATATGGTGCTTTCCGCCCGAGGTAAAAAAACGTAATTGACAAAAAAATAAAACAAGGTAAAATCAGATTTTAAAACAGGAAGTAAGAAATTATGAACATGTATAAAGACTTTACTATATCGGTACACGAAAAAGAATTGACCGAACTCAAGACAAAATTAGCCTCCGTGAAATTTCCACGGGAAGACTATCTTGAAAAGAATTGGGACCTGGGAATTCATTCTTCCGAGTTTGGCAAGCTCATCAATTATTGGATCAATGAGTACGATTGGAAGGAGCACGAAGCGCAGTTGAATCGGTTTCGTCAATATATCGTAACAATTGACGGAATTGACATTCATTTTATTTGGGAAAAAGGAGAAACACCAAATTCAATTCCGGTCATTTTTTCTCACGGCTGGCCGGACAGTTTTTTAAGATATACCAAAGTGATTCGGTC
>JAIRWM010000077.1 GCA_031268975.1 Treponema sp.
CTGGGCAGCCTCAAGCAGTTTAATGTAAGCCTGGGTGTTAATCGCGTCCCTGCCTTTCAGCGTGTTGCGCGCCGTAAAACTTACCTGAACGGTCCCGAGGACCGTTTCCCCCTGCGAGATAGGCATAAAATTTCCGGTGCTGGCGCAGGAAACCAAGAGGCTTACCAGTAAGCCCGCAACTGTTATTGCCGCAAGATAAATCGGCAATTTTGCCGATGGCAGTTTTGCCGGCGGCAGTTTTTTTCTGTTTTTCATAAAAGAACCTCCATGATAAAAATATGCACAACCTCTTTTTATAGAGGATTGATACCAGTAAAAAATTTCCATCACACGGTCAGCATGCGGCCGGAATTTCATGGCCCTTTTTGCAAACATCGCAGAGGGCGTTGTAATGTTCATCGATAAACAACGGAGCAGCAGTCTTTGTGCCCGAAATTCGGAAGGCTGTCCGGATAGATGTTTTCAAAGTCACGGGGTACGGTTGTGTTCTTGTATTCATACGCGATAAATTGTTCTTTGGGACCCATTATTACACCTCCTTAAAACCGGTAGCCGACGGCTATTTTGAAATCCCCGCCGTGGAATAACTTCGAATCAATATCGGTGTATACATCATCCTGATACTGCTCAAATTTGTTCGGCAGCCTTATTCCGTAGAGTAACTCGGTGCGGAGAAACAAATGATCGGTAAGAAAGGTGTCAAACCCCGCGCCGAGTTTGAAAGACACGGTACTGAAGGCTTCCAGCGGGCCTGCGTCCTGTTTTGACGCGCCGGTCGGAAATTTCGCGTCCCGGTCATCGTCTTTAAACGCCGCAAAGAACAGTTCATAGTCCGCCCCTGCCAGGGGATAAAGGGTAAACCTGTTGGAAAGGCTAAAGGGCAGTTTAAGATACACGCCGCTCCGCAGTGAAAGCGTCCTGGCCGGAAAATTAGAATTACCATCCAAGGGGTTGCCGGAGCGGAAGTTTCCCGTTTTTCCTATCCCAAGCCCGATGTTGGCTTCGACATATTTCAGGTCAAGGAATACATAGGGGGCCGTGCCTAACGAAGACGAATTGTACCGGTACAAGTCGCCGGGAGCGTCTTTGTCTACAAACCATGTGGAAAAATTTGCGTTAAGCATCCCACCCGTGCCGAGGCTTACCCTGAATGCCGAAGGATTTCTTGATGCCGGTGTATCCGCCTCTTGCGCAAACACCGCCATCCCCCCAATTACAAAAATCATTAAAATAAGCCATAATTTTTTCATACAAAAATCCTATATCAAAAATTGTTACTCTGCCTATTCCGTTTGAATGTTACGATTTGTTAAGGATTTGTTAATTCCACCGGAAAGTTCCCAATCGTAATAAGCTGAAAGGTATTCAAACACCGCGCTCTCGGAACCAAGCCGGGCTTCGCCCAGCCTATTGACCGCCTCCGCGACATTAAACTGTGTCGTAAGGCCGTTGGAATAGGCGGTCTGCGAAAGGGCGACGGCCCGCTCCGCCGTGCTGACAATAAGCCGGGCGGATTCCACCCGCTCCGCCGCTTCCTCAAGGCGCAGGTGTAGTTCAATAAGCTCGCTTTCAATTCCACTGCGCCTTTGCGACAAAGCGACAGCGGCCTTTTCCTGTTCTATCCCGGCGGCTTTCAAACGGGCCAGGCGGTAGCCTCCGGTAAAAAGCGGTATGGTTACGGCAAGGCTCAACTGCGCGGAATTAAAATCGTAATCGCCGGTCAACGAACCGCCGTCGCCCATGCCGCCGAGGGCATACGAAAAAGAGGCGGAAGCGGTTGGAAGAAAAGAGCTTATGGCGGCCCGGCGGTCAATATCCGAAAGTTCACGGGAAAGGACCAATGCGCGGTAATCGGGGCGGGAGGCGAGAACCTTGTCCAGCGCGGGGGATTCGGGAATTTGCGGGAGTTCGCCGAATTGTTCGGTGAGCGTAACCGCCTCCGTAACGGGAATGCCTGCGAGGGTCCGGAAGGCGATCAGGGCAAGCTCCGCGTTTTTTCGCGCCTCCGTAACCGATGCCGCTTTTGTTTTCCAGTCCACTTCCGCCATCAGGAGGTCCAGTTCCGTTGCGGCTCCCGCCCGGTATTTCCGTTCCGTGCTTTGATATATTTCATTGCTGTGATGTTCCGAGGCTTCCATGATTTCAACAACCATAAGGACAAGCCGGGCTTGGGCGTAAAGTTTTTTCGCGGCGCATTGAATACTGAGCCGGGCCGCTTCAAACGATTGTTCCCGAATAGCCCGGCCCTTTCGCGCCTTGTTGTATGACGCGATTGCCCCGGCGTCATACAATGTCTGGTTAACGCCGATACCCAGGGAAAGCTCGTTGTCGTAATTGCTGTCCACATCCTGATAGATAAGCGGACCGCCGCCGGGCGCGGAGGCAACCGGCGTGGAACGCATGGCATCCGTAAGGTTCCGGGTATATCCACCCTGGACTCCGATAGTAGGAAAAAACGCCGACCGCGCCTGGGCAACGTTTGCTCTCGCAAGTTCAAGTTCTTTTTGAGCCAGCGTGAGATCAGGGTTGTTTTGTTGGACCTTCGCAAGATATGCGGTTAAATCGTATTCTTCGGCCTGAACAGGCATTACGGCCGGCAACAGTAAAACGGCGAACGCTAAAAACACTTTTTCAAAATCCTTCATTTGTTAACTCCTTAACGTAAGCTCGACAAAATAGCAGGGATCTGCGAATTAACGCTAATCCCGCGAAGCATTCACGATATCAGCGTTAATTCGTTTAAGCAGCGGACTTTCTTCCCTTTGTTTTTACACGCCCCTTCAGTACAAACTCTAACGCGGGTATGAGCCAGAGGGTCATAATGGTGGAAGAAATAATACCGCCTGAAACGATGATCCCCATGGGCTGCCGCATTTCCGCCAGGGACTCGCCTATGCCTAACGCCATAGGTATCATTCCCAAAATGATGGCGATGTTGCTCATCAGAATTGCCTTGAGTTTCGCGGGGCAGGCCTTGATCAGCGCGTCACGGACGGAGGCCCCTTCATTCCTGATCTGGTTGTAATAATCCAGCAGGAGAATCGCGTTGTTTACGACAATACCGACCAGCATGACGATGCCAATCATGGCGATGTTGTTGATGACCGTATTGGTCAGGAGACACGCGGCGACCACCCCGATGATGGAAAGGGGAATGGTGGAAAGGATGAATAGGGGCTGGACAGGATTTTCCAATATTGCCGCCAGCAGCATATAGACCAGCACAATGGCGCTTAAAAAAACCACCGCTATCCCTGAATTTGACTCGTCCATGCTCTCGGACAAACCCGCCTGTTTTATGGTATATCCCTCGGGAAGTTCTATTTCTTCCACCAGTTTCATTGCCTGGGCCATGACTGTCCCCTGCGCGTAGCCGGGTAGAAGATCGGCGGTAATTTCAACGGTTCTCGCCTTGTCAATCCTCACGATCATGTTGTAGCCGCTTTCAAAATGAATATCCGCGTACCGGGACAGGGGAAAGATGCCCCTGGAGCTTACCACCGGGATATTCCGTATATCTTCGATATTCCTGACGGCGGAGTCCTTCATTTTTATGCGGATGTCGTATTCTTCGCTGCCTTCCCGGTAAATGGTGCTGACCATACCGTCCACGGCGGCGCGTAACGATACGGCGATTGACTGCACCGTAATGCCGTCCTGGGAAATCTGCTTGCGGTTTGGTTCAAAGATCAGTTCGTCCTTGCCGGATTTTGTGTTTACCGAAAGATTCATAATTCCCGGAATTGGCTCGACACGGTTTTTCAGTTCATTGCCCAGTTCTTGCAGAACCATATTGTCAGGCCCCTGAACAATAAGGTCAACGGCGGCTCCCTGGGCCAGGGTTATTTCAGACGGGGCCGCAACCCGTATGACGGCGCCGGGGACATCCGAGAGGGTTTTCGTCATAGCGGCGGCCAGCATACTGTTACTCAGGGTCCGCTCGCTTTTAGGCACAAGGGATACTTCCATCCGGGCAATACTTACATCACGATCAAGGGACCCCATGGTTCCAAGAGACGTAAGTATGGTTTGCACCTCATCGTACCGGGCTATTTTCTCCTCAATGCGGGCAAGCACCTGGGCGGTCATATCAAGACTGCTTCCCTGGGGAAGCTCCGCGTCAATATGTATCTTGCCTCCGTCGCTTTTAGGTATCATTTCCATTTCGATACGTCCAAAACCGAAAATGGAAAGCACGAAGGCCGCAAAAACCGCCGCGATTACTAAGGCGCAGCGTTTTCTTCTTTTTAAGATAAACGCCAGAGAGCCGGAGTATGCCTTTTCCAGCGACCTGAAAAATTTCTCCAGCGCCGCGCCGATTTTGCCGTCTTTTTTGACCTGTTCAGGCAAAAAACGCGAGGCCATGAGCGGCGTGATGGTAAATGAAACAACAATGGAAAAAATGGTAGAAATAACTATCGTATAGGCAAAGTGGCTGATGATGCTCCCCATTATTCCGGGCAGTCCGCCCAAAGGAATAAAGACCGCCACGTTGGTTGCGGTAGACGCAAGGACAGCCGTCAATACTTCTTTTGTTCCCCGTGACGCCGATTCGCTTCGTGAAAGCCCCTGTTCCTTGTGGCGGAAGATATTTTCAAGCACCACCACGGAGTTTGCCACCAGGGTTCCAACCGCGCATGAAAGTCCCATTAACGAAAGGACGTTAATGCTGATACCCACAAACTGCATGACAAAGAATGTGGCAATAATGGAAAAGGGCATGGCAATGGTGATAATGATCGTGGAACGCCAGTCGTGGAGAAACACCAGCAGCACCAGCCCGGTAAGGATGATGCCCATGACAAGGTTCCCTAACGTATCGTTTACCGATTCACGGATAAAACTCGCGTCCTCCTGAATAACTTTCAGGTGGATATTCCCCCCGGCCGCGGCTTCTATGCGGGGTATGCGTTTGGTTATCGTGTCAATAACCGCGCTTGTATTGGCGGTGGAATTTTTCTGTATGCGGATGAGCAGGGCGTTTTCGTTTCTTGTTCCCGCTTTTTTGTCGAAGAATATCGACCGTTCCCTCACCTTTGTTTCCGTATCCCGTATATCCGCAAGCTGCCTGAGCTTGAAAACGCCCGCCTGGGTCTGTATATCAATATCGCC